>CAZSRI010000050.1:0-16451 GCA_964609145.1 uncultured Chloroflexota bacterium | reverse complement strand
CCGGGAGCGGGACGGCTTTTGTATTTGGAGGAGCGAGCGTGGCGGTGGAGGAGAAGAAGCAGACGCGGTTCGCGGCGGCGGGGTCGAGCTTCGACCTTCCCGAGCTCGAGCACGAGGTGCTCGAGATGTGGGAGCGTGAGGCGAGCTTCGACGCGCTGCGCGAGCAGAACGCCGGTGGACCGCTGTTCCGGTTCATCGACGGCCCTATCACGGCGAACGCCGAGGCGATGGGCATCCACCACGCCTGGGCGCGCACGTACAAGGACGTGTTCCAGCGGTACTGGGCCATGAAGGGATACGCCCAGCGCTACCAGAACGGCTTCGACTGCCATGGGCTCTGGGTCGAGGTCGGCGTCGAGCGCGACCTGCACCTCCAGAACAAGCGCGACATCGAGCGCTACGGCGTGGACAGGTTCAGCCGCGCCTGCCGTGCGCGCGTCGATCGCTCGGCGGCGGCCTTCACGCGGCAATCGGCGCGGCTCGGCCAGTGGATGGACTGGGATCACAGCTACTTCACGTACACGGACGAGAACATCTCGCACATCTGGGAGACCCTGAAGCTCTGCCACGAGCGCGGCTGGCTCTACAAGGGTCACCGATCGATGCCGTGGTGCGCGCGGTGCGGGACCGCGCTCTCGCAGCACGAGCTCGCGCTCGGGTATCGGGACATGACGCACACGAGCGTGTTCGTGCGCTTCCCGGTCCGCGCCGACTCGAACGGCGCGGGCGTGACCGGCGTGGAGCTGGCGAAGGAGAAAGCGTCGTTCCTGGTGTGGACGACGACGCCGTGGACGCTCGCCGCGAACGTCGCGCTCGCCGTGCACCCCGCCCTCGAGTACGCCCTCGTGAGGCGTGACGGCGAAGTGCTCATCCTGTCACGCGGCGCGCTCGGCTCGGCGCTGCGCGACGACGTCGAGCTCGTGCGCACGGTGACGGGGAGCGATCTCGTCGGGCTCCGCTTCGACGGCCCGTTCGACGGGCGGTTCCCGGCCGCGGAGGAGGCCCTGCGCGGCCACCGCGTGATCCCATGGGAGGACGTCGGCGAGGCCGAGGGCACGGGGATCGTCCACATCGCGCCGGGCTGCGGCGAGGAGGACTTCGCCCTGTCGAAGACGAACGACCTTCCCGTCGTCGTCCCGATCGACGACACGGCGCGCTACCGCGCCGGGTACGGTTGGCTCGAGGGCAAGGACGCGCGCGACGTCGCGCACGAGATCGCCGAGGACCTCGAGCGGCGCGGCCGGCTCGTGCGCGCCGAACGCTACACGCACCGCTACCCGGAGTGCTGGCGCTGCCACGAGGAGCTCGTCTTCCGCGTGGACGACGAGTGGTTCATCTCGATGACCGAGCTGCGCCCGAAGATGATCGACGCGGCGCGGAAGGTCCGCTGGGTGCCCGAGCACGCGGGGCGCCGCATGGAGAACTGGCTCCGGAACATGAGCGACTGGAACATCAGCCGCAAGCGCTACTGGGGCCTGCCGCTGCCCTTCTACACCTGCGGCAACGGGCACTTCTTCGTCATTGGAAGCGAGGCCGAGCTGCGGAAGCTCGCGAAGAGCGGACTCGACCAGCTCGAGGAGCTGCACCGTCCCTGGATCGATGGCGTCGTGATCGGCTGCCCGACGTGCGGCGCGGACTCGACGCGCGTGAGGGAGGTCGGCGACTGCTGGCTCGACGCCGGCGTCGTCCCGTTCTCGACGCTGCACTGGCAGACCGACCGCGCCTACTGGGAGAAGTGGTTCCCCGCCGACTACGTCGTCGAGATGGTCGAGCAGGTGCGGCTTTGGTTCTACTCGCTGCTGTTCTTCGCGGTCGCGCTGCGGGACGAGCCGCCGTACCGGGTCGTCCAGACCTTCGAGCCGATGCTCGACGAGTCCGGCGGCGAGTTCCACAAGACCGGCGAGAACGTGGTGCTCCTCGAAGAGGTGATGGAGAAGGCCGGCGCGGACGCGATCCGCTGGACGGTCAGCCGCCAGCGCGCCGACGAGACGATGCTCTTCAGCCCCAAGCTGCTCGACGACGTCAAGCGCCGCCTCCTCGTGCTGTGGAACACGTACTCGTTCTTCGTCACCTACGCCGAGCTGAACGGGTTCGATCCGGCGGGGGAGGCCGTGCCGGTCACCCAGCGCGCCTTGATGGACCGCTGGGTCCTCTCCGTCCTCCATCGCCTCGTGCGCGATGGCCGGGCCGCGCTCGAGGAGTGGGACGTGCGCACGCTCACGCTGCGCGTAGAGGCGTTCATCGAGGATCTCTCGCAGTGGTACGTGCGGCGGAGCCGCCCGCGGTTCTGGGGCACGCGCGACACGCGCGGCACGCTCGCGGCGCAGCAGACCCTCTACGAGTGCCTCACGACGCTCGTGCGCCTCGTCGCCCCGGCGATGCCCTTCTTCTCCGAGGCGCTCTACCGGCGGCTCGTGCGCGCGGCGGTCCGCGGGGCGCCGGCCTCGGTGCACCACACGCGCTACCCCGAGGCGAACTCGGCGCTCATCGACGATGACCTCGAGCGCCGCATGGCGGCGGCGCGCCGCGTCGTCACGCTCGCGCACTCGGCGCGGCAGACGGCGAACGTGAAGACGCGGATGCCGCTCGCACGGCTCGTCGCGGTCTTCGATCACACCGACCACGACCGCGAGCTGCTCGCCGGACGCGACGACCTCGCGGAGATCGTGCGCGACGAGCTGAACGTGAAGGAGTTCGCGCTGCGCGAGGACGCCGAGGGGCTCGTGCGCGAGGTCGTGAAGCCCGATCTCAAGGTGCTCGGCCCGCGTCTCGGCAAGGATCTCCCGCGCGTGCGCGCCGCGCTCGCGGAGGGCCGGTACGAGCGGCGCGGATCGGCCTACGTCGTTGAGGGCCAGGAGCTCGCGCCGAGCGACCTCCTCATCTCGCACGAGGGAGCGGCGGGCCACGCCGTCGGACGCGACGCCGGCCTCGTCGTGGCGCTCGACACGCGCGTCACGCCCGAGCTCGAGGCCGAGGGCCTCGCCCGCGAGCTCATCCGGCGCGTGAACGAGATGCGCCGCGAGGCGGGCCTCGCGATCAGCGACCGCATCGCCCTGCGCTACGAAGGGGACCTCGCCGCCGCGCTCGCCCGGCACGGCGACCTCGTCGCGAGCGAGACGCTCGCCACCTCGGTGACGGGCGGCCTCGCCGGGCGTGGCCAGCGCTGGAGCGGGGACCTGAACGGCCTCCCCGCGACGCTCGAGGTGGAGCGGGCATAGGCGCGGGTGCGTCGCGCGCGTAGGCTCCTCACGTGCTGAGCGCCTACCGGCGCTTCTACCTGTATTCAGCTCTCTCGCTGAGCCTCTACGCCGCGAGCTCGGCCGTCGGAGCGCTCCTCGCCCTCGGCCTGCGGGCCGCCGGGCTGGGCGTCGATCGCCCCACCGCGGAGGACGTCCGCCTCACGATCTCGCTCGCCGCCGCGCTCCTGCTCTTCGCGGTGCCGATCGGGCTCGTCCATCTCCGGATCATCGCGGCGTCCCTTTCGCAGCCCGAGGAGCGCTCCGCGAACGTCCGGCACTTCTACCTCGACCTCTGGATCTTCCTCGCGCTGATGGGTGTCCTCATCGCCGCGACGGCGCTCGCCTCGATGCTGGTGGGGCGAGGCATCGCCGGCGACAAGAGCGTCCCGCTGAGCGCGCTCCTCGTGAGCGCCGCCGTCGCCGTCGTCGGATGGCGCTGGCGTCGCGCGACGCCGCCGTCCACGCCGCGGTGGGAGCTGGACGCCGCGTTCGGGACGATGGTCATCGCCGTGCTCGTCGCTGCCTTCCAGCTCTCGAACGCGGCTCGTGCCGCGGGGGACCTCTGGGGCGGGCGCGCCGATCGCTTCGCGGGGAGCTTCGCCGACAGCGACCTCCGCATCGGCCTCGCCGGCGCCGCCGTCGGGCTCGCGGTGTGGGCGATCGCCGCGTGGTGGGCGTGGCCGATGCGCACGGCGCGGGTGCGCATCCAGTACCTCACGTTCTTCTACGCGATCGGGGTCCTGAACGGAGCGGGCGGGACCGCGGCGCAGATCGCCGCGATCGACGCGGCCGCTCGCGGACGGGGCGACGGGATCGCGGGCGCGTGGCCCGCCCTCGCCGCCGGAGCGCTCCTCGTCGTCCTGCACGGTGGCGGTCTGCTCCTCGACCGCGGCCGCAACGGGCGACCGGCCGCGTCGACCGAGCGCCTCCTTCTCGGGCTCCCCGCGCTCGCCGGGCTGGGGTCGATCCTCGGGGCGATCACGATCGTCTGGACGCTCGTCGTCGACCACGTCCTCATGCCGCAGCAGGGCGCGGCGGACGCGCGCGACCAGCTCGGCTCGGCGCTCGGTCCACTCGTCGTCGGCCTGGCGCTGTATCCGCTCACGTGGCGGTCGTTCATGCGTCGGAGCGACGCCGCGTCCGCGGTGCGCCGGTTCGTCGTGTTCACGGTCGTGTGCCTCGCGCTCGTCGCCACGGTCGTCGCGGGTGTCGCAGCGGCGTTCAACGTCATCTGGCTCGCGATCGGCACGAGCAGCCTGAACGCCGCGCACGATGCGCTCATCTGGGGCGGCCCGGCGGCCCTGTACGCGGGCGTATTCGCCGGGCATCTGCTGCTGTACCGCCGTGACCAGCGCGCGCAGCGCGCCGTCCAGCCGGTCGCGGAGCCGTCGCCGGCCGACCCCCTCGTGATGCTGTTCGAGGAGGTCGCGGCGGGGCGCATGGCGCCCGCGGATGCCGCGGCGAAAGCGCGGGGGCTCTCCTGAGCTAGCGCCGCTCGAGGAGCGCCGAGCGCAGCGCGTCCGCGATGAGGCGCGGCGCGCGACGCCGCGCCGGACCGGTGAGCGCCGCGCGCCACGTGGGATAGGCGAGCATCGCGTGCGCGAGCGCGATCGCGTCGCGCGGAGCGGCCTGCAGCGCGTCCGCCGATCGGAGCGCGTCGACCGTGCGCTCGATGAGAGTGAGGCGCACCGCGTCGAGCGACCGCAGGACCTCCGCGCCCGACGGGGCGCCCGCGTCGACGAGCACCTCGAGCAGCTGCCGCTCCGCGCGGTACGTCCGCTCGTGGAGCGCGACGAGGTCGTCGAGCACGACGCGCGGCGTCGCCGGCGGCGGACGCCAGCGCTCGACGCGCCGCGCGAGCGCCGACGCGCGGCGCCGGAGCGCGCCGTCGACGAGCTTGTCCTTCGCGGACGCGTGCAGGTAGAGCGTGCGCGGCGCGAGCCCGGCGCGGGACGCGATGTCGGTCATGTGCAGCTCGGCGTATCCGCGCATCCGCAGCTCGCGCAGCGTCGCGCGATCGATCGCGGCCGCGCTGCGTGCGTGCGCCTCGGCGCGGGCACGCTGTACATAGGTCCGCACGCGTCCATTTTCGCTGCACGGCGTATGCAGCGTCCGTGCGCCCGAACGCGGTATCCTTGGGGCCTTCATGGGGAGAGGGATCGCCTTCGTGTTCCCGGGCCAGGGCTCGCAGTCCGTCGGCATGGGCCGCGCGGTGTACGGATCGTCCGCGAACGCGCGCCGCACGTTCGAGGAGGCGGACGACGTCCTCGGCTACCCGCTCTCGCGGGTCGCGTTCGAGGGTCCTGCCGAGCGGCTCGACGACACCGCGACGGCGCAGCCGGCGATCCTCACGACCAGCGTCGCGGTCCTCGAGGCGCTCGCCGAGCGCACCGTTGCCCTCGGGCAGCGCATCAGCGAAGGGCTCGAGCCTCGTGGCGTCGCGGCGTTGCCGATCGACGTGCGCCCCGCGTTCGTCGCGGGGCACTCGCTCGGCGAGTTCACGGCGCTCGTCGCGGCCGGCGTGCTCACGTTCGCCGACGCGCTGCGCCTCGTCGCCGAGCGTGGACGCCTCGCGGCGACGAAGGGCGCGAAGGGCTCGATGGCCGCGGTCGTCGGCCTGTCCGCGGAACGCGTCGAGGAGATCATCCGCGAGGTCGCGCCCGACGGGCGCACCGTCGTCGCGAACGACAACGGTCCCCGGCAGGTGACGATCGCGGGCGACGCCGAGAGCGTCGACGGGGTCGTCGAGGCGCTCCGGCGCGGCGGCGCGAAGAAGGTCGTACCGCTGCGCATCTCGGGGCCGTTCCACTTCCCGCCGATGGGACGGATCGGCGACGACCTGCGGCGCTTCATGGCGGGGATCCGCTTCCGTGAGCCGGTCGTTCCGATCGTCGCGAACATCAGCGGGCTGCCGCACCCGAGCGCCGCGGCGATCCCCGAAGCGCTCGTGCGGCATCTCGTCCAGCGCGTCGAATGGCTGCGCTCGGTCCGCGCGATGTACGAGGGCGGCACGTCGACGTTCGTGGAGATCGGTGCGGGGCAGGTCGTGAGCGGACTCGTGAAGCGCATCGTCGACGCCAAGACCGTCGCGATCTCCGATCCGCCCTCGATCTCGGAGCTCATCGCGTCGCTGCGGTCGCGCGGCGAGCGCCCGGAAGGAGGGGCGACCACCGCATGACCCGTCGCGTCGTCGTCACCGGCATCGGCGCGGTGACCCCGCTCGGCAACGACGCCCGCGCGACCTGGGAAGGGCTCGTCGCGGGGCGCAGCGGCATCGGCCGCATCACGCGGTTCGACCCGTCGGCGTACGAGACGCAGATCGCGGGCGAGGTCAAGGACTTCGATCCGCTGAAGGCCATGGACCGCAAGGACGTGCGGCGGACCGACCGCTTCACCCAGCTCGGGACGGCCGCCGCCGCGGAGGCGATGACCGACGCGAAGCTCGACACGTCGAAGGAGAACGACCGCATCGGCGTCGCGATCGCGACCGGCGTCGGGGGCCTCGAGACGCTCATCGAGCAGGTCCTCGTCATGGAGAAGCGCGGTCCCGGCCGGCTCTCGCCGTTCCTCGTCCCGATGCTCATGGCGAACGCGGCGTCGGCCCAGATCTCGATGCAGTACGGCCTCCGCGGGCCGAACCTCACGCACGTCTCGGCGTGCGCGTCGAGCGCCCACGCGATCGGCGAGAGCGCGGAGATGATCAAGCGCGGCATGGCCGAGGTCATGGTCGTCGGCGGCGCCGAGGCCGCGGTCATCCCGCTGGCGATCGGCGCGTTCTCCACGATGCACGCGATGAGCCGCCGCAACGACGATCCCCAGCGCGCGTCGCGCCCGTTCGACAAGGACCGCGACGGCTTCGTCCTGTCCGAGGGCTCGGCGGCTCTCATCCTCGAGGAGCGCGAGCACGCGCTCGCGCGCGGCGCCCGGATCTACGCCGAGCTCATCGGCTACGGCGCGACGGCGGACGCGTACCACATCACGTCGCCGTCGCCCGAGGGCGAGGGGAACGCGCGCGCGATGAAGATGGCGCTCGAGCAGGCCGGCCTCGCGCCGAGCGCGATCGACTACATCAACGCGCACGGGACCTCGACGCAGCCGAACGACCGCGAGGAGACCTCCGCGGTGAAGCAGGTCTTCGGCGACCACGCGCGCAAGCTCATGATCTCGAGCACGAAGTCGATGACCGGCCACCTCCTCGGCGCGGCGGGGGCCCTCGAGGCGATCGCGTGTGTCCTCGCGCTCGTGGACGGGTGCATCCCGCCGACGATCAACTACACGACGCCGGACCCGGCGCTCGACCTCGACTACGTCCCGAACCAGGCGCGCGCCGCGAAGATCAGGACGGCGCTCTCGAACTCGATGGGCTTCGGCGGGCACAACGCGTCCCTCATCCTGACCGCGGCGGCCTGATGACCCCGCTGGCGGGCAAGGTCGCGCTCGTCACGGGCGGCGCCCGCGGGATCGGGCGCGCGACGGCGATCCGCCTCGCGCGCGACGGCGCGAAGGTCGCGATCAACTACAAGGGGAACGCGGCCGCCGCGGACGAGGCCAGGCGCCTCGCCGGGGCGGGCGGCGGCACGGCGACGACGATCCAGGGCGACGTGTCCGTCGAGGCGGACGTCGACCGGATCGTGAAGGAGGCGCTCGCGTTCGGTGGCGGGCGCCTCGACATCCTCGTGAACAACGCGGGGATCACGCGCGACGAGCTCCTCATCCGGATGACGCCCGACGACTGGGACGCGGTGCTCGACCTCGACCTGCGCGGCGCGTTCCTCGTCACGCGCGCGGCGATGCGGCCGATGATGAAGCAGCGCTACGGACGGATCGTGAACGTCTCGTCCATCGCCGGCGTCATGGGGAACGCGGGCCAGGCGAACTACGCCGCGGCGAAGGCCGGTCTCATCGGTCTCACGAAGGCGGTCGCGCGCGAGATGGCGAGCCGCAACGTCACCTGCAACGCCGTCGCGCCGGGATTCGTCCCGACCGACCTCACGAACGAGCTCCTCGAGAAGATGCGGGCCACGATCCTCCCGCAGATCCCGCTCGGCCGGTTCGGCACGGTCGAGGACGTCGCGAACGCGATCGCCTTCCTCGCGTCGGACGCGGCCTCGTACATCACGGGCCAGGTGCTCGTCGTCGATGGAGGCATGGTCGCCGCCTGAGCGGCGACGCGATGCGACACTAGCCGCGTGCTCCCCATCCGCCGCGTCCTCCTCATCGCGGCCATCGGCATCGTCGTGTACGCGCTCGACCGCTTCACGAAGGCGCTCGTCGTGTCGGCGGTCCCCGTGAACGACGCGCGCGAGGTCGTCGACGGCTGGGTCCGCGTCGCGAACGTGCGCAACACCGGCGCGGCGATGGGCCTGTTCCAGGAGCGCACGTCGCTGCTGTCGCTGCTGTCGGTCGTCGCGGTGCTCGTGATCGTCTACTACTACCGCGGCATGGCGGCGCGCTCGCTGCCGATCGCGGCGACGCTCGGGATGCAGCTCGGCGGCGCGATCGGGAACCTCGTCGACCGCGTCGGGCAGGGCTACGTCACGGACTTCGTCGACGTCGGGGTCCCCGACGGATGGCGGTTCTGGGCGTTCAACGTCGCCGATTCGTCGATCGTCGTCGGCATCATCCTCGTCACGCTCCTGCTGTGGCTCGAGGAACAACGCGAGCGGCGACCGGCTCTGCCGTGAGGAGCGACACGACCAGCCTCGAGCGTGTCTCAGGGCTCGGCCCTGAGACAGGGCGGGAGAGACGGGAGATGCTCGCGGCCCCTACATGACGGCGAAGGCGCTCACGCTCCATGCCGGCGAGGCCGGGATCCGCGTCGACCGCTACGTCGCCGAGCACAGCCAGCTGTCGCGGAGCGCGATCACGCGGCTCGCGAAGGAGGGCCACGTGCGCATCGCGGGCGCGCCCGTCGAGGCGGGGCACCGCGTGCGGCGCGGCGACGAGATCGTCGTCGAGATCCCCGAGGCGGCGACGCCGCTTTCGCTCGTCGCGGAGGACATACCCCTCGAGGTCCTGTACGAGGACCGCGACGTCATCGTGGTGAACAAGCCCGCCGACCTCGTCGTGCATCCCGCGTACGGACACGCGAGCGGCACGCTCGTGAACGCGCTGGTCGCGCGGATCGCCTCGCGCACCGGACGCGACGCGAGCCGGCCGGGGATCGTGCACCGCCTCGACAAGGACACCAGCGGCGTGCTCATCGTCGCGAAGAACGACGTCGCGCAGCTCGCGCTCGCGCGGCAGCTACAGGGCCGGACGGTCCGCAAGGAATACCTCGCCCTCGTGTGGGGCGACCCCGGAGCCGAGCCCGCGGTCGTGGAGGCGCCGCTCCTGCGCGACCCGAACGACCGTCGGCGCACGGTCGTGCGCGCGGGGGGCCGGGAGTCGGTGACGCGCTTCCGCCGCATCGCGGTGTACGGCGAAGGGGCCGAGCGCCGTTCGCTCCTGCTCGTTCAGCCGGTCACCGGGCGCACGCACCAGATCCGCGCGCACCTCGCCTACGCGAGAACCCCTATCGTGGGCGACCCCGTGTATGGACGTCGCGGCGACCCGAGCGGCCTCGCGCGGCAATTCCTCCACGCCTGGCGCCTGACGGTGCGTCTCCCGCACGCCGGCGAGCGCACGTTCACGGCGCCGCTCGCCGCCGACCTGCGCGGGTACCTCGCCACGTGCGGCACGCCCGCGTCGACGGTCGAGCCGTTCGCGCAGGTCGCGTGACGGAAGAGGTGATCACGGCGGACGGCGCGTCGCGCGGCGATCCGCCGCGGGAGAAGATCGCCGTGAACGGCCTGCTCGTCATCGTGTCCGCCCCGTCGGGGGCGGGGAAGGACAGCGTCATCGAGCGGCTCGTCCCACGGCTCGACGACGCGGCGGTGTACGTGACCGCGACGAGCCGGCAGCCGCGACCCGGCGAGGTCCACGGGAAGCACTACTTCTTCTACTCGCCGCAGAAGTTCCGCGAGGAGATCGAGCAGGGGAACTTCCTCGAGTGGTCCGTCGTGCACGGCGAGTACAAGGGCGTCCGCGGCGACGCCGTCGCGGACACGCTCCGCCGCCACCGCGTCGTCATCGTGAAGCCGGACCCGCAGGGGATGCGCAAGCTGAAGGCGGCGCTCCCGCGGGCGCTCACGATCTTCATCCAGCCGCCCTCGCTCGAGGCCCTGCGCCAGCGTCTCGTCGCGCGCGGGACCGAGACGCCCGAGTCGCTGGAGCTCCGCATGCGCAACGCCGAGATCGAGATGGCGGCCGCGCCCGAGTACGACCACGTCGTCGTGAACGAGGACGGGCGACTCGACGACACCGTCGAGCAGATCGCCGAGATCGTGCGGAAGGAGGCCGAGCAGCCCCGCACGTACTGGCTGTGACCGCGCGGACGGCGGAGGTGGCCGTCTTCAGCGGCGTTCGCGGGGCGGCGCGCACGTTCACCTACACGATCCCCGACGGCGTCGACGCGGCCGTCGGCCAGCTCGTGCGCGTGCCGATCGGCGCGCGCGCGGCGGGCGGCGTCGTCGTCGCGACCGACGTGCCCGCGCCCTCGCAGGTCATGCGCGAGATCGTGGCGGTCGTCGACCCCGACCCCGTGTTGCGCCCACACCAGATCGAGCTCGCGCGGTGGATCGCGGAGCGCTACCGCTGCGCGCTCGCCGACGCCGTCCGCGTGATGGTCCCGCCCGGGCTCGTCCGCCGCGCGCGGACGCCCGTGCGAGCGCGCGCGCGTGCTCGTCGGATCCCCGGTGAGCTCGCCATCGCCGAGGAGGATGCCGCCCGCGAGGCGGAGGCGACGGCGGCGCAGGCCGCGGGGCTCGCCGCGATCGAGCGCTCGTTGGATGCCGGCGGCGAGGCGTTCCTCCTCCACGGCGTCACGGGGAGCGGGAAGACGGAGGTGTACCTCCGCGCAGCGGAGATGGCGCTCGCGCGCGGGCGGGCGGTCATCACGCTCGTGCCGGAGATCGCGCTCGCGACGCAGGTCGTCGCGCGGTTCGTCGCCCGCTTCGGCGAGCGCGTCGCGCTCCTCCACAGCGCGCTGTCGGAGGGCGAGCGGCTCGACGAGTGGCGCCGCGCGCGCAGCGGCGAGGCCGACGTCGTCGTCGGCTCACGCTCGGCGCTCTTCGCCCCGCTCGCCGCGCCGGGCCTCATCGTGGTCGATGAGGAGCAGGAGCCCTCCTACAAGCAGGAGAGCGATCCGCGCTACCACGCCGTCGACGCCGCGCTCGCGCTCGGGCGCATCGCGGGCGCCACGGTCATCCTCGGGAGCGCGACGCCGCGCGTCACCACGCACTACGCGGCGACGGCGGACCGCGCCCTCCGCCTCCTCACGCTCCCGGAGCGCGTGAGCGAGCTGCCGCTCCCGCCGACGACCGTCGTCGACCTGCGGCTCGAGCTGAAGGCGGGCAACCGCAGCACGCTGTCGCGGGCGCTGCGCATCGCGCTCGTCGACGTCGTCGGGCGCGGCGAGCAGGCGATCCTCTACCTCAACCGTCGCGGCTACGCGACCGTCGTGCTGTGCCGGGACTGCGGGTACGTCGTGCCGTGCCCCGCGTGCGACATCCCGTTCACGTACCACGTCGAAGGGCGGCTCGTCTGCCATCGCTGCGGGCGGCAGGGCGCCCCGCCCGACCGCTGCCCGCGGTGCGCCGGCGCGCGCATCCGCCACCTCGGCGTGGGGACGCAGCGCGTCGAGGACGACGTGCGGGCGGCGGTGCCCGCGGCGCGCATCCTTCGCCTGGACCGCGACGCGGTGCGCCGCAAGGGAGCGCACGCCGCGGCGTTCGAGCTCATGCGCTCGGGCCGCGCGCAGGTGATCGTCGGGACGCAGATGGTCGCGAAGGGCTTCGACCTGCCCGGCGTGACGCTCGTCGGCGTCGTGAACGCCGACACCGTCCTCAACCTGCCGGACCACACCGCCGCCGAGCGCACGTTCCAGCTGCTCACGCAGGTGCTCGGGCGCTCCGGCCGCGGCAGCGGCGGCGGTCGGGGGATCGTGCAGACCTACCTGCCCGAGCACTACGCGATCCGTGCCGCCGCGAAGCACGACTACACCGCGTTCGCGGATGCGGAGCTCGCGGCCCGGCGGCGCTTCGGCCATCCGCCGTTCGCGCGGCTCGCGCTGCTGCAGACCGCCGCGAAGCAGGAGGCGACCGTCGAGCGGCGCGCGAGCGAGCTCGCCCGCGCGCTGCGCGCCGCCGCGGCAGCGGACGCCGAGGTGCTCGGCCCCGCGCCCGCCTTCGCGGCGAAGAAGGCCGGCACGTACCGCGCGCAGGTCGTCCTGCGCGGCCCGCGCCCGGACGCGGTGCTCGACCGCATCGACGTCGGGCCCCAATGGTCGATCGACATGGACCCCATGACGCTGCTCGGATGATCATGTAACGCTGTCCCGGACCGTGGTCCAAAAGGGAACGTCGGAGACCGCACCCATCGAGGAGCCGCGTCCCACTCCGCGCATCCGAATAACAAGAGGCCGGCCGTGGGTCATCGACGCGGCGCGACGGCGGAAGTGGTCGAGCGAGGGGTTCGTCCGCGAGCATGCGCTCGGGATCCGTCAGATCGGCGATCCCGTCCTCCATCGAGCGGCGAACAGGCCCAAGATGTCGAAGGCGGAGCTCGAGGCGCTCGTCGCGCGGATGTTCGCGTCGATGATCGCCGCGAACGGCATCGGCATCGCGGCGCCGCAGATCGGCGTGCCCCTGCGGATCGCGATCATGGACGTGGACGCCGCGGGCATCGTCGCGATCGACCCGAAGGTGGACGAGCTGAGCGAGGAGACGGAGGAGACGAGCGAGGGGTGCCTCTCGGTGCGCGGCTTCTACGGGATGCTGGAGCGCCCCCTCGGCGCGAAGCTCTCGGCGGTGGACGTCAACGGGAAGCGCTTCGCGATCGAGGGCGAGGAGCTCGGCGCGCAGAACATGATCCACGAGACCGACCATCTCTCCGGCTACCTCTACGTCGACCGGCTGCGCTCGCGCGAGGACCTCCATCCCGTGCGGCCCGACGATGGCGAGGAGGTCGCAAGCGAGTAGGCCGAGCGTCCTCTTCCTCGGGACGCCGGCGTTCGCCGTCCCGTCGCTCGACGCGCTCGCTCGCCTTGCCGGGCGCGGCGAGATCCAGCTCGCGGGCGTCGTGACGCGGCCCGACAGGATGGGGCACCGCCGGCGCGTCACCGCGCCGCCGGTGAAGGAACGCGCCGTCGCGCTCGGCGTCCCGGTGCTGCAGGCCGCGAAGCTGCGAGCGGAGATGCTCGAGCCCGCGGGGATGCGGCCGGACGCGCTCGTGTGGGCGGCGTACGGCGGGATCGTCCCGGCGTCGCTCATCGGCGCGGCCGGCGGCCGCGCGCTCAACGTGCATCCCTCGCTCCTTCCGCGGTGGCGGGGCGCGGAGCCCGTCGGCCATGCGATCCTCGCCGGCGACCCCGAGACCGGCGTGACGCTGATGGAGGGGACCGCCGAGCTCGACGCCGGGCCGATCGTCGCGCAGCAGCGCGTCGCGATCGACCCCGGCGAGACGACGGCGGAGCTCGAGGCGCGCCTCGCCGAGGTCGGTGCGCGGATGCTCGAGCGGGATCTCACGCGCTACCTGAGCGGCGAGCTGCGGCCCGTTGCGCAGGACGCATCACGCGTCACGTGGGCGCCGAAGTTCGACCCGAAGGCGGGGGAGCTCGATCTCGCGCGGCCGGCCGAGGAGCTCGTCCGGGTCGTCCGCGCGTTCACGCCCGATCCGGGCGCCTACTCCTTCTATAAAGGAGCGCGCCTCGGCGTCCTGCGGGCGTCCGTCGCGGGCGGATCGCCCGCGGAGCACGGCGTGGTGCGCCTGCGCGCGGGCGTCCCGTACGTCGCCGCGGCCGCCGGGGGATGGCTGCGGCTCGACGAGGTGAGGCCGGCGGGCAAACGAGCCATGAGCGGCGCCGACTGGGCGCGGGGCCGCCGCGACCTCGACGGAGGGCGCGTCCCGAGCTAGCGGGCCGCAGACTGGAACGCGTGATCCCTGCCATCACCGACGTCTCGGGCGGCGATCTCGCGCGCTGGCTCGCCGAGCGCGGCGATCCGCCGTACCGCGCCAAGCAGATCCGCCGCGCCGTCGCGCACAGCCCGGCGGCCGGCTGGGACGGCCTCACGGACCTGCCCAAGGTGCTGCGCTCCGCGCTCGCCGAGGCGTTCCGCTGGTCGTCCGTCGAGCTCGAGCGCGAGGTCGCGAGCGCCGACGGCGAGACGCGCAAGGCGCTCCTGCGACTGCACGACGGCCATCACATCGAGAGCGTCCTCATGCCGCACCACGGCGCGCGCAACTCGGTCTGCCTCTCGACGCAGGCCGGCTGCCCGATGGCGTGCGCCTTCTGCGCGACCGGCGAGATGGGGTGGATCCGCGACCTCACGGCCGGCGAGATCATCGACCAGGTGCGCTTCTGGCAGCGGGAGCTGAAGGCGCGGGACCAGAGGGTGTCGCACGTCGTGTTCATGGGGATGGGAGAGCCGCTGCGCAACTACGGGCCGGTGATGGCATCGGTGCGCGCGCTCGCGGATCCCGACGCGTTCGGCGTGAGCCCACGGCGCATCACGATCTCGACGTGCGGGATCGTCCCGAAGATGGACGCGCTCGCCGCCGAGGGCCTCCCGATCGACCTCGCGGTCTCGCTCCACGCCGCCGACGACCGCACCCGGACGCGGATCATGCCCGTGAACCGGAAGTGGGGCGTCGACGAGGTGCTCGACGCCTCGGCGCGCTACGTCGATCGCACGAAGCGCCGCCTCACGTTCGAGTACATCCTCCTCGCCGGCGTGAACGACTCGGTCGCGCACGCCGACCGGCTCGGTCGAAAGATCGCCGAGCGCGGACGGACCGCGATGTACCACGTGAACCTGATCCCCCTGAACCCGGGGCCGGGCGGGTTCGAGCGTCCTTCGCCGGAGCGCATGGAACGCTTCGCGAAGGTGCTCGCGTCACACGGCATCGCCGCGACGGTCCGCATCAGCAAGGGGCAGGACATCGCCGCGGGCTGCGGCCAGCTCAAGGTCGCGGAGGGTCGGGCCGCGCCGGTGGCCGTTTAGCGGCTGCGGGCCTTCTTCGCCTTCTTCTCGGCCATGCGCGCCGACTTCGTGAGGTCGCGGCGGCAGCGGGTACAGACGAGAAGCCGCTCGCCGTTCACGAGAGCGGTCTGGAGATTCACCTCGAAGCGGCGGTGCGTGTGCACCTTCGAGTGGCTGACGTTGTATCCGTAGGCGGCATGCTTGCCGCAGATCGCGCAGGCGCGTGCCATCGAGGTCGAGCTCCTTCGATCGGGGGTCCGGACCCTGCTGTGCTAGGGTCCGTTGATCGTATCACGGTGGGATGGTCGCGCGTTCCTCCGCGTCGTCGAAGCGGCGGCAGCGAGGCTCCAGCGTGACGCCGCCGAGGTCGATGCCCTGAACGTCTATCCGCTCCCCGACGGCGACACCGGCCGGAACATGTACCAGACGATGGCCGCCGCGCTCACACGCGCGCGCGGCACTGGACCCAGCCTCCGCGAGGTGAGCGCCGCGCTCGCGCAAGGGGGCCTCATGGGCGCGCGCGGGAACAGCGGCGTCATCCTCTCGCAGATCCTGCGCGGGTTCCGCGACGCGTTCGCGGGCGTCCACACCGCGGGCCCCGACGAACTCCGTGACGCGTTCGCGCGCGCGCGCCGGAACGCGTTCGACGCGGTCGAGCGGCCGGCCGACGGCACGATGCTGTCGCTCTGCGCGAGCGTCGCCGATCGCACCCCGACGGACGCGGAGATCACGGACGTCGTGCGGACGGCGGTCGAGGTGGGCCGCGAGGCGCTCGAGCGCACGATGACCGACAACCCGCTGAACAGGGCCGCGGGCGTGGTCGACGCCGGGGCGTACGGCATCTGGCTGCTCCTGCTCGGCGCGCTCAGGTCGCTCGCGCCGGAGGCCGCCGGCGCCGTGCTGATGCCGCGTCTGCGGCGCCCCGGCGCGAAGGGCGTCGCGGCCGCCACCGCGACCGAGGTCGCCGCATGGACGGGTGGGCACTGCGTCCAGTTCCTCGTCGCCTCACCGCAGCGGAGGGCCGACGACCTGCGGCGGGAGATCGTCGAGGCCGGCGCCGACAGCGTGCTCGTCGTCGGCGACGAGGAGCTGCTCAAGGTGCAC
Organism: uncultured Chloroflexota bacterium; assembly: GCA_964609145.1. Taxonomy (GTDB): domain Bacteria; phylum Chloroflexota; class Limnocylindria; order P2-11E; family P2-11E; genus JACPOT01. The sequence continues at coordinate 88 of CAZSRI010000050.1, read as the reverse complement.
GCGCACGCGGCGAGGCCCGAGACGGTCGTCGCGCTCGGCGAGTCGGCGGGCACGATCGAGGACCTCGTCGTCGAGGACTTCGACGAGA
>CAZSRI010000049.1:2521-16535 GCA_964609145.1 uncultured Chloroflexota bacterium | reverse complement strand
AGCTGGTCCGCGGACAGACGGAGGCCGCAGCGCTCGTGAGTCCTCATGCCCATCCGTGGCTGACCGCTCGGGAACGCGACGTGCTTGCCTGCGCGTGCCGGGGCCTCACCGATAAGGAGATAGCAGCGCATCTGGCGATTCGTTACCGCACCGTTCGAAGCCACATTGAGTCGCTGTATGCGAAGTCCGAGGTTTCCACGCGGGCTGGTCTGGTCGCCGCGGCTCTGAGTCGCGCTGACGCTGACCGACGAGGCCCCTGACCAAGCGGACTCAGGCCCGGTCGTCGGTCTCGGTACTCGTACCGATTGCGTAGAGCCACCGCGCTACTCATGTTGACCGCCACATCGGTCGAGAGGAGAGATCTTCATGCCCGGCTACTCGAGGCTCGGACCGAATCAAGCGCGCGGCGTCCCATACAGCGGCACCATTGGCCAGCTCCAGATCCTCAGCGCCAAGACGCAGCAGACCTGGAAGCGCGTCTTCGAGTTGCCTGACGGAGGCGGCTATACCGGAGTCGCGCGCTGCCAGGCCCTCGCGAGCGCCCTCAACAACATCTTCGCGGACACCACACGCGATGCGGACTTCATCACGCCAAGCTTCGTCTACCCAGCCGACACCGGAACGTGGCCGAACGGCGCCTACTGCGTGGTCTGGACCAAGCCGCGGAGCACTGATACCTGCAATACAGCGTTCCTCGGCGGCGGACCGGTCGTGCCGGAGTGCCTCTATGACGGGTGTCAGTTCAGCAACTGCTCGAACACGTATCCGCACGCAAGCAAGGCTTCCTGGCAGGACGACCTCATCTACATCCGTCCCGTGGAGGACCTCATCTACTACGCGGACGTCGGCTGGGATCTCGCCCTGTGGATGGCAAACCAGATCCGCAATCGCATCGACGCCGTCGACGATCGGAACCGTGCGCTCACGCTGCTGAACACGTCGAACCTGCACAACTACACGGGGAGCTCCTCGCTCACTGGGAGGTTCTATCTCGCAGGCGAGGAGGTGGTGAATGAATGGACGGCGTGCTTTGCCGGCGTCGAGACCGCTCACACGTGCGATCTGACCCTCGCCACCTACGGCTCGACGCTCGACTGCAACATGTGGATCCGCATCAGTGCGAACGGGCGTAGTGTCGTGGGCCGCGTCACGGACGATGCCCAGAGTTCGGGCACTATCGAGGGAACGTCGGGCGGCATCGGCAACGCGTTGCAGATCGGCAGTGCCTGCAACAGCTACCCGGCCACGATCGGTGCTCCATGAGCCGGCGAGTGACGCGCAAGGAGTTCCTGAAGATGACTGCTGTGGCGGGCACCGCCGCGGTGGCGAGCGGATCGCTTATCTCGACGCCAAGCCTCGCCGCCGGCGGGCTTACGACCATCGCGGAAGATCAGATCTTCGCGCATGTTGGCGCACCCCAGCTCTTCGGAGCGACGGGGATCGCCGGCCCGACGCGCCGCCTCGCCGCGGAGGGCATCACTCATCTCAACGTTCTCGCGCAGCCGCAGAGCGGGCCCTTCGTCGAGGCTTGGATGTTCGGCGGCCACGTGGGCCAAGCGATCTTCCGCAAGGCGAGCATCGAGCTGCAACTCGACGGACTAACTGGCTACCACTTCGTCGAACTCGGGATCCGCCAGCTCTATCCCTACGACTCCCACTCGACGAATGCGCCCGGACCTTGGCCATCGCGGAAGGCACCGCTAAATCACGGCTATGGGCGATACGCCGGAAGCTGCGGGAGGAATTGACGGCCCATGACTGACCTGGACGCTCGACTTCGCGAGTTCTACGCCCTCCGCTCGCGCGGGGTGACCAACGCTAGCGTGCGAATGCGCGCGGCTGGTCCGCTTGCGGGCACCATAGGCGCCGTCGTCGCCGGAGCGGCACTGCTGACCGTCATTGCAGCAGCTCTCGTGGTCGGCAACGTGGGTCGACCCACGACGTCGTCTACGGCGACGCCGTCGTCCACCGCTGCAGCGTCGCCTACCGCCTCGACGTCCGGCGGACCTTTCGCGGTGACCGAGCGAACGACCATCGCGGTCCCGGGCCGCGTCTGCCGCATCGCCGGGAACGAAGGCGTCCTGGCTGCGGCGGTCATAGACCCAGCGGATCCGACCGCGGGCTGCCATCTTGTCCTGAGCACGGACGGCGGTGCGCATTGGGACGGTCCACCCTCACCGGGTCCGTCTCCGGAGTCGCCATCCTGGGCGGTGACCTGTTCGCCGGGCTGAGCGATGGCTCGCTCCTGCGCTCCGACGCCAGCACCAAGAGCTGGACACGCGTGTTCCAGATCCCGACGGCACGCTCCAGCCCGGGCGTGATCAGCTTCGCCGTCGGCTCAAGCGGGTACTGGGCGGGCGGCGTCGGGGTCCTGCACTCATCCGATGAGACGAACTGGGAGGACGTTACGAAGGGCCTCGGGACCTTGAGTGCCGACGCTCAAGAGCGCCCGCGCCTAGGGGTCGTCGGGCTCGTGCCGGTGCCGGATGGCGTCATCGCCGCGATCGCCGGGAACCTGCCCGAGGTCGGGGTCTGGCGGCTCGACCCAGCCCGAGGCTGGCAGCGGATCGGCGCGACCTCGCTCGGACAGCCGATCGCTCTCGCACAGGCCGATAAGGACCTGGTCCTGCTCACGGCGCGTGGTGGGGTGAGGCCGGATGGATCCTCGACTCCTGCCGCGTGGATCAGCAAGGACTCAGGCGCGACCTGGTCAGCCGCGGACTATACGGGCGGGTCGGGTGCGGTCTTGCGCGCAGTCGTGGACGCGCAGGGCGCACCTGTCGCGGCTGCCGCCGACGGCCTGGTCGAACTGGTCGGATCGGACTGGCGTCTGGTCGCTGGGTGGTCCGCCAGCGACAGCGACCTCGGGGCCATCTCGTGGCGACAGCCGTATGTCTATGCGGCGACTGGGGACACGCTGGTGCGCTACCGCATCCAAACGTCACCGTGATCCCCGCACCGACGCGCGACCCTTGACCGGCGGGTGCGACCACACGACGTGGATGGGCAATCAGGCGGCTAGGTGCCACGCCAGGCTGAAGGTCGCTACGGCTCGCGCGTCTCCCATCGTCCTACGATCCGATCGAGCGACGGCGCCAGTGTGATGCGGCTCGGCCGAGCCGAGCGTGGCTCACACTGCGCGAGCGATGACCGGCTTCGTCGTCTTCTTCGGCCCCCACGGTGACAGCCCCGTCGAGCGCAAGCTCGACGAGATCCGCATCGCTATCGGCGCGCTCGTGGCAAGGCGCGCGGGCGAGGCCGGCTTCGCGCCGGTCATCGCCGTCACGCCGGACCGCACGGCAGGCGAAGCGTTCCGCGGCGCCGGCGCCGGCGTCGAGCGCACCCACACCGAGCCGTTCCACTACGGCGTCGAGCTGAGGCGCATCGTCGACGACCATCGTCTCGACCGCGTCTGCGCGATCGGCGCCGGCGCGGGCGCGCTCCTCGGCGTGGAGCGGCTGCGCGCGATGCGCGAGGAGCTGGAGTCGAGCGGCGCGCTCGTCCTCTCGAACAACTACTACTCCGCGGATCTCGTCGGCTTCACGCCGACGAGCGCGCTCGCCGCGATCGCGCTTCCCGCCGCCGACAACCCGCTCCCGCGCCTCCTCCACCAGCAGGCGGGACTCCCGTCACGGCAGATCGAGCGCTCCTCCGCGACCCTCCTCGACGTCGACACGCCCGCCGACGCGACGGTGCTGCGGCGCCATCCCGCGTGCCCGCCCGAGCTCGCGCGCATCGACGCATGGGAGCGCGAGCTCGGCGCGCGTATCGACGCGCTCATGGCGATCGTGACGACATCCGAGCGGGAGCTCGTCGTCGCGGGGCGCGTCGGCGCGCCCGTGTGGACGTTCCTCGAGTCGCAGACCGCTTCCCGCGTGCGGATGCTCGCGGAGGAGCGCGGGATGCAGGCCGCGGGGCGCGACGTGTCGGGCCACGCGCGGACCGCCCTCGGGTTCCTGTACGAGCAGGTCGGGCCGCGCGCGTTCTTCGAGCGCATGCGCGAGCTCGGCGACGGCATGCTCTTCGACACGCGCGTCCTGTTCGCGCACCTCGGCTGGCGTCCGGGCGCCCTCGCGCGGTTCGCCTCGGACCTCTTCGACGCCGACGCGATCTCCGATCGGTCCCTGCGCTCGTTCACCGAGGCCGCGCGCGACGCGCCGTTCCCGCTGCTCCTCGGCGGGCACACGCTCGTGTCGGGCGTCCTCTGGACGATGGTCGAGGCGGCATGGGCGGGCCATCCCCAGGAGGCGGCGTGACGCTCTTCGACCACCACGTGCACACCGACCGCAGCGACGGCCGGCTCTCGCTCGAGGATCGGGCGCGCAGCGTCGCCGTCCGGCCGCACGGCGTCTCCGATCACTTCCCGTGGCGCGACAAGCTGCGGAACGAGGACGACGTGCTGCGGTACCTCGACGACGCTGCGCGGCTCGGTCTCCGCGTCGGGATCGAGTACGACCTCGGCGTGGCGCCGCCGCTCACGGTGCGCACGCGCGACGCGCTCCATTACGTCATCGGCGCGGTGCACCAGCTCGCTCTCGACGGCGAATGGATCCGCTTCGACACCGCCGGCGCGTACCTGAAGCGGGGACGCCCCGGCCCGTTCGCCGACGCCGCGCGCTTCGCGTCCGCCGACCTGCGCGAACGCATCCTCGCGCGGATGCTCGAGGTCGTGCGGCAGGGCATCGACGAGGTCGGCATCGACATCGTCGGCCATCCGACCTTCCTGCCCCTCACCGCGCTCGGCGACCCCGAGGAGATGCTCCCGCCGGAGTGGCAGGACCGCTTCATCGAGCTGTGCGTCCGAGGCGGCGTCGCGATCGAGGTCAACGAGTCGTACCGCGTCCCGCACGCGGCCTTCCTCGCGCGTGCTCGCGACCGCGGCGCCCTCTTCAGCGTCGGGACCGACTCCCACGGCGAGATCGCCCCGATCGACCGCACCGAGGCGATGATCCGCGAGGCGCGGCTGCCGGAAGACCGGTTCCTCCGGGGGAGGCGGGTGCGCTGGGCGGGCGAGCCTCAGCCCGGCCGGTCGACGGCGAGCAGCTCGTAGACCACGAGGCCGAGGCCGAGCACCAGGAGCAGGTTCCCGACGCCGCTCCCCACGTTGAGCACGAGCGCTACGAACCAGACCGCGAGGAGGACCCATGCCGCCGTCCAGCGCACGCGGTGCCCGAGACGCGCCATGCGCACCAGCCTACGGAAGTACACTCCCCCTGCAGGGGGACCCCCTGCGGAGAAATGAGCGATGCAGGAGGGGGATCCGTGTTCCGTGGGCTGTCGGTGTACACAGGGAACTCCCACCCCCAGTTCGCGAAGGACATCTGCCGCCATCTCGAGATCCCCATCGGCCAGATCGAGGTCACGAAATTCCCGAACGACAACATCTTCGTGAAGGTGCTCGAGAACGTCCGCGAGCACGACGTCTTCGTCGTCCAGTCGCTCGTCGCCAACCCGTCGGTGAGCGACGCGGTGATGGAGCTGCTGATCATGGTCGACGCCTTCCGCCGCGCGTCGGCGGGGCGGATCACGGCGGTCATGCCCTTCTACGCGTACGGGCGCAGCGACAAGAAGGACCAGCCGCGCGTCCCGATCACCGCTCGGCTGCTGGCCGACCTCATCGGGGTCGCGGGCGCCGACCGGTTCCTCACCATGGACATGCACCAGATGCAGATCCAGGGCTTCTTCAGCATCCCGGGCGACGAGCTGTCCGCGGCGAACCTCCTCGTCGAGCACTTCCGCGGGATCGCCGAGGACCGCCCCGACGAGACGGCGATGGTCGTCCCGGACCTCGGCTACGCGAACCAGGCGCGCAAGCTGGCCGAGCGCCTGCGGATCCCGCTCGTCTTCATGCAGAAGACGCATCGCGACAACACCGGCCGCAGCGAGATCGTCGGGATCGTCGGCGAGATCTCACGGCGGCGCGCGATCATCATCGACGACGAGATCGACACGGGGACGACGATCGTGAACACCATCCGCGTGCTGCAGGAGCACGGCGTCGGCGAGATCTACGTCGGCTGCACGCACGCGACGCTGTCGCTGAACGCGGCCGAGCGGATCTGCGCGATGGGCATCGAGGAGCTCGTCACGACGGACACCATCCCGCTGCGCCCGTCGTCGCGCGAGCTCGGCAAGATCCGCGTGCTGCCGGTCGCTCCGCTCTTCGCGGAAGCGATCCGGCGCATCCACGAAGGCGAGTCGGTCGGGGCGCTCTTCGAGCATCAGGGGACGCAGCTCCCGCTCCGCGCGCTCTGAGACCGGCGGGGTCGCATTGAGCGTCTTCGGGCGCATCGGCGGTCTCCTCGACTCGAATGAGGCGGAGCTGCGCCAGCTGCGCAAACAGGTCGCGCTCGTGAACGAGGGAGAGGCGGCGATGCGGGCGCTCTCCGACGAGGAGCTGCGCGCGCTCGCGGCGCGGTCCCGCGAGCGGCTCGCCGCAGACGAGACGCTCGACGATCTGCTCCCGGAGGCGTTCGCCGCGGTCCGCGAGGCGGGCCGCCGCACGCTGAAGCAGCGTCACTTCGACGTCCAGATCATGGGCGGCATCGCGCTCCACAAGGGCCACATCGCCGAGATGAAGACCGGCGAGGGCAAGACCCACGTCGCCTCGCTCGCGCTCTACTTGAACGCCCTCGAGGGGAAGGGCGCGCACCTCGTCACGCCGAACGACTACCTCGCGAAGACCGGCGCCGGCTGGATGGGGCCGATCTACCACGCGCTCGGGATGAGCGTCGCCTACATCGCTCACGAGAAGTCCGCCGTCTACGACCCCTCCGTCGAGCTCGACGCGGTCGACTGGCGCCACCGCCACTGGCGCGACGTGACGCGCAAGGAGGCCTACCTCGCTGACATCACGTACGGCCAGAACAGCGAGTTCGGCTTCGACCACCTCCGCGACAACATGGTCCTCGACCTCAAGGACGCCGTGCAGCGCCCGCTGCACTACGCGATCGTCGACGAGGCCGACTCGATCCTCATCGACGAGGCGCGCACGCCGCTCATCATCAGCGCGCCGGCCGAGGACGCGACCGACACGTACTACCGCTTCGCGCGCGTCGCTGCGCGGCTCGCCGAGAACACGGACTACGTGCTCGAGGAGAAGCACCGCGCCGTGTCGCTGACGGAGGAGGGGATCGAGAAGGCCGAGCGGCTCCTCGGGATCCGCGACCTCTACACCGGCGACGCCGACGCGATCCACTACCTCGACAACGCGGTGAAGGCGAAGGCCCTCTATCACCGCGATAAGGAGTACATCGTCAAGGACGGCGAGGTCGTCATCATCGACGAGTTCACCGGCCGACAGATGCCGGGCCGCCGCTGGAGCGACGGTCTCCACCAGGCCGTCGAGGCGAAGGAGGACCTGAAGATCCAGCGCGAGACGCGGACGTTCGCGACGATCACGATCCAGAACTACTTCCGCATGTACACGAAGCTCGCGGGCATGACCGGCACCGCGGCGACCGAGGCCGAGGAGCTCTTCAAGGTCTACAAGCTCGAGGTCACGACCATCCCGACGCACCGCCCGATGGTCCGCCGCGACGATCCCGACCTCGTGTACCGCTCCGAGCAGGGAAAGTGGGCCGCGGTCATCGCCGACGTGAAGGAGCGGCACGCGAAGGGGCAGCCGATCCTCATCGGCACGACGTCCGTCGAGAAGAGCCAGGTGCTCTCCGACGAGATGGGCCGCCATGGCATCGCGCACGAGGTCCTGAACGCCAAGAACCACGAGCGCGAGGCCCTCATCATCGCGAATGCCGGCCAGCGCGGGTCCGTCACGGTCTCGACGAACATGGCCGGCCGCGGCGTCGACATCCTCCTCGGCGAGGGCATCGCCGAGCTCGGCGGCCTCCACGTCATCGGCACCGAGCGCCACGAGTCGCGGCGCATCGACAACCAGCTGCGCGGCCGCGCGGGCCGCCAGGGCGACCCAGGGTCGACGCGCTTCTTCGTCTCGCTCGAGGACGACCTCATCCGCGTGTTCGCGTCGGAGCGCATCGCCGGCCTCATGGAACGGCTCGGCTTCGACGACGCGCAGCCGATCGAGTCGAAGATGGTGACGGGCGCGATCACGCAGGCGCAGGTCAAGGTCGAGGCGCGCAACTTCGACATCCGCAAGCGCGCCCTCGAGTTCGACGACGTCCTGAACAACCAGCGCAACGTCATCTACGGGATGCGGCGCAAGATCCTCGAGCGCGGCGACGTGAAGGAGACCATGCTCGACTTCCTGCAGGACGAGGCCGCGTCGCTCGCCGAGGCCGAGGCCGCGCTCGACCCCGAGGACCGCGACGTCGAGCGGCTGCGCACCGCGCTCACGGCGCTCCTCGGCCGCGACGTACCGGCGGAGCGGCTCGCCGACGCGGGGAGCGACCTCCTGGCGCGCGTCGCCGACCTCGTCGACGAGGCGTACGAGGCGAAAGAGCGGGAGGTCGGGCCGCCCCTCATGCGCGAGATCGAGCGCCTCGTCCTGCTGCGGTCGATCGACACGCACTGGGTCGAGCACCTGACGCAGATGGACGAGCTCCGCGAGGGCATCTACCTGCGGGGATACGGGCAGCAGGATCCGCTCGTCGCGTACAAGGGCGAGGCGCACCGCTACTGGGAGGAGATGAACGCGCGCATGGCCGCGACGTCGGCGCAGATGATCCTCCGCGTGACCGTCCGTCCGGTCGAGGAGCAGGAGCAGCAGGAGGCGGAGCGCGTGAAGCGTGCGGCGCAGGGCACCGCGAGCGCCGGCGGGATCGAGCGCGCTCCCTCGCGGCGTCCGGTCGCCGTCGGCGCGGCCGCGCAGGGCGGGGCGGGGGCGCGGGGCGTGCCCCGGAAGCTCGGGCGCAACGATCCCTGCTATTGCGGATCGGGGAAGAAGTACAAGAAGTGCCACGGGCGCTAGGAGGCCGGTGACCCGCTGATCCAGATCCCCTTCGACCCCGAGATCCACCTCGGGCCGCTGACCCTGGCGTGGCACGGGATCTTCACCGCCGTCGCGATCTTCCTCGGCGTCGCGCTCTCCATGCGGCTCCTCCGCGGCCGGGTGTCGGAGGACGCCGCGTACAACGTCGCGTTCTACGGCGTGATCGGCGGGATCATCGGCGCGCGGCTCGTCCACGTCGCGGACCGCTGGGACTTCTACTCGCAACACCTCGAGCTGATCCCCGCGCTCTGGAACGGCGGGATCGCCGTCTGGGGTGCGGCGGTCGGTGGCGTGCTCGGCGGCCTCGTCGCGGCGCTGCGCCGGTCCGACGTCCCGATCGGGGGATTGGCCGACGCCGCGGCGGCCGGCCTCGGGCTCGGCTTCGGCGTCGGACGGGTCGGCGACGTCATCAACGGCGAGCACCACGCCGTCCTATGCGGCGACGGTCCGGGCGTCTGCGTGGGGTTCACACACCCGAACACCCTCGGCCAGTCGCCCTCGTTCCCGCCGGGCGATCCCCGCTACGCGGACGGCCCCGTCCATCTCGTCGTGCTCTACGACATGATCTGGGACCTCCTCGGCGTCGTCATGGTCGTGCTGCTGCGGCGCGCGTTCGCGGGGCGGGCGCCCGAGGGCCGCGTCTTCTGGATCTGGGCGGTCTGGTACGGGCTCGGCCGGCTCGGGCTCGGGTTCCTGAGGGTCGGCGACCCGTACCCGGTCGATCGCCTACGCCAGGACCAGCTGTTCGCGATCGGCGCCGTCGTCGGCGGCCTCGCCGCGCTCGCGCTCATCCAGAGCGGCGCGGCGGCGCGCGCGTTCCCGTTCCTCCGGCGGAGCACACCCGCCTGATCCCGCCGGATACCCGCTCGTCGCGGATCGCCACTCCGCTCTGTCGGGCTCGCTCGGACCGGCGAGGCCGGATCCTCGCTCGACCGTGATCGAGATCCCGTTCTCGCCCGACCTCGTCCTCGGGCCGCTCCGGATCTCCTGGCATTCGGTGTTCTCGTTCGTCGGAGCGCTCGTCGCCCTCGCGATCGCCGTGCGGCTCTCGCGCCCGATCGTGCGCGACGACCGCGTTTATCCGTTCGCGATCGCCGTGCTGGCCGGCGGGCTGTTCACCGCGCGGCTCGGGCACGTCGCCGACAACCCGGGCATGTACGGCGGCGACATCGCCAAGATCCTCTGGTTCGGGGGCGGGGGCATCGCCGTGACGGCCGCGCCGATCGGGTCGACGCTGGCCGGCGCGTTCGTCGCGAGGCGCCTGCGCCTGCCCGTCGGCTTCATGCTCGACGTCGCGGCGATCGGCATCGTCGTGGGGCTCGCCGTCGGACGGATCGGCGACCTCATCAACGGCGAGCACCACGCGATCGCCTGTGCGGGCGTCCCGTGGTGCGTGCGGTACACGAGCCCCGACACGTACGGTCAGACGACGCCCGTCCACCCCGTCGTCCTGTACGACGGCCTCGTCGATCTCGCGCTCGCGGCGATCGCGTACCGCTATTGGCGGACCATCCGCGGGCGCCCGCCTGAGGGACGCGCATACCTCCTCGTGCTCGGCCTATACGGCCTCGCGCGCTTCGCGACGTCGTTCCTCCGCCTCGACCCAGTCGTTCTCGCCGGGTGGCAGGAGGCGCAGCTGCTCGGCCTGGCCTACGCCGTGATCGCGCTCCCGCTGCTGTACTTCGTACAGACCCGTCGTCGCGGGGCCGCGTGAGCAAGCTCCCGCGCCTGCCTCCTGGGGGCCTGTGGCTGCTCCACGCGCGCACGACGCGGCGCACATAGTCCGGGTGTTCGGTATCCGGCCATGGGAAGCGCTCGTCTCCACGCTCGGATGGCGGGATCTGGTTCCGCCATGCGGCGATCGGTCGCGAGAACGCTTTCCAGGAGAGGCTCGCGCCCGTAGACTGCCGTACGAAAGCGGAACACTCGGGAGTGGGGAGCGAGATCCGCCCGAGCCCTCGTGACGCAGCGAGTAGAGAGGAACGCCCTATTGAAGGAATGGATCGTCTGCGAGGACAACTGCCTGAAGTGCAGCTACGGCGCCACCCTCGACTGCGACGGAGACTGCCCGCGCTGCCCGCGTAACACCTACTGCCCCTGCGTCACGTTCGTGTCCTTCTCCGCCGGCAAGCTCGCCCCCGTGGCCCAGCCGGTCGCGACCTCGTTCGAGCGCACCCGCAAGCGCTGACCGATGGCCCTCGACCTCGACCTCCTGACCGCTCTGCGGGAGCGGATCGACCGCATGGCGGTGTTCCTTTGACCTCGATGCCCTTCGCGCCGAGGCCGCCCGCCTAGAGGCCGAGGCCGGCGAGCCCGACCTCTGGTCCGACCGCGACCGCGCGCGTGCCGTCCTCAAGAAGCTGGACATCGCCCGCCAGCGTCTCGCGCGCTGGGACGCCTACCGCCGCCGCGCCGCGGACCTCGCCGAGCTCGCGGCCCTCGCGGCCGGCGAGCCCGCGATGGAGGCCGAGCTCGAGCGCGACCTCGCGGCGCTCGACAAGGAGGTCGCACAGGCGAGCCTCGAGGCGCAGCTCTCGGGACCGTACGACGCACGTGACGCCGTTCTGACGATCTCGGCGGGCGTCGGCGGCACCGACGCCGCCGACTGGACGGAGATGCTCATGCGTATGTACCTGCGCTGGGCGGAGCGGCGCGGGTTCCGGGCGCAGATCCTCGACCAGACGCCGGGCGAGGAGGCCGGCCTCAAGAGCGTCGCGGTCTCGGTCGAGGGACCCTACGCCTACGGCTATCTGCGCACGGAGCGCGGCACACACCGCCTGGTGCGGATCTCGCCGTTCGACTTCCAGAAGCGCCGGCAGACCTCGTTCGCCCTCGTCGACCCCATGCCGCAGGTGGAGACCGATACGGAGGTCGAGATCCGTCCCGAGGACCTCAAGATCGATACGTACCGCAGCGCGGGAGCGGGCGGGCAGAACGTGAACAAGGTCGAGACGGCCGTGCGGATCACGCACCTGCCGACGGGGATGGTCGCCGCCTGCCAGAACGAGCGCTCACAGCTCCAGAACCGCGAGATGGCGATGAAGATGCTCCGCGCGAAACTCCTCGAGCGCCGGGTCCTCGAACAGGAGGCGGAACAGGCGAGGCTCCGCGGCCAGATGCGCGCCGCGGATTGGGGGAGCCAGATCCGATCCTACGTGCTGCATCCGTACACGATGGTCAAGGATCACCGCACGGGCGTGGAGATCGGCGACGCGCAGCGCGTGCTCGACGGCGACCTCGACCCCTTCATCGAAGCGGCACTGTCGTCCGCGCAGTAGGCCGCAGAGCGTCGGCGATCCTCGCAACAACAGGCAGACAGCCGCGTCAATGGCACCCGCGCTGCTGCTGGAGGGCGGGTCAGAAGCGGAAGGAAAGCGAGGGTCAGTGCGATGCGCCTGAAGGACATCAGGGATGCGAGCGACCTGCGTGACATGACGATGAACGACGTCGTCGACGTGCTGGACGAGCTCCGAGGGATCGCGCAGAAGCGCGGCGCCGAGTGGCTCGACCGCGGCAAGGTCGAGGCGCGGCGCGCGATCGGCGCGCCGGACGAGGGCGCCGTCCCGACCGCGTTCCTCGTCGGCATCCTCGTCGGCGCCGCGGCCGCGGCGATCGCGACGATGCTCCTCAGCCCGATGCCCGCGCCGGAGGCGCGGCGCCGGCTCACGGAGCAGATGGACCGCGTGAAGGAGCGCATGCCGGTCACGCAGGGCGACGGCCGGATCGGCTACGAGGAGCCCGCCCGCGGCGACGAGGCCGGCGCGGCGACATCGCCGCCGACCGCGCTCTAGGCGCCGACGCCGCCCGGGTCGCGGTCAGGCCGCTCCCGGGCGGAATGCACCTCCCGCGCGAGCGGGAGCAGACGCTCCGGCGTGTTCAGGTCCGGATCGTCGAGGACGCGCTCGAAGAGCTCGTTGATGATCCGGCCGACCTCGGGACCGGGCCCGATCCCGAGCTCGCGCATGACGTCGTTCCCGTCGATCGCGAGGTCGGACTTGCTGAACGCCGTCGCGCGGTGGATCTCCTCCTGGACGCGCAGCCACAGCTCGTTCAGGGCGTACATGCGCGGCGCGCGCGCCCCGCTGCCGATGTTGTCGGCCTTGCGCAGCGCGAACAGGATCGGGATCTTCTCGAGGCCGACCTTCCGGATGAACCGCCGCACGGCGGAGCTCGTCCAGTCGGGCTGGTACCAGAACATGTGGTTGCGCACGAGGTGGGCGACGGCCTCCACGGTCTGCTTGTCGAGCTTCCACCGCCGCAGGATCTGCCGCACCTTCGCCTCGCCGACGAACTCGTGCTGGTGGAAGTGGCCGTCGTCATAGGTGTCGGGCTTGCCGACGTCGTGGAACAGCGCCGCGAGGCGCAGCACGAGGTCTTCGTCGGTCGGCGTGCCGACGGGCATCTCCTCCGCGGCGGCGTCGAGCGTGGCGAGCGAGTGCTCGAACACGTCGCCAGCCGCGACCTTCTCCTGCGGCGTGTCGCGGCACTGCTCCAGCTCGGGGGCGATGACGCGGAGCAGGCCGAGGTTCGAGAGCATCCGGAACCCGACGGACGGGACGGGCGACCTGAGGATGCGGATCATCTCCTGTTGGACGCGCTCGCCCGACAGCGTCGCGGCGAGGTCGGCGTTGCGCGCGATCGCGGCGGCGGTCGCGTCGTCGATCGTGGACCCGAGGACCGCGGCGAAGCGGACCGCGCGGAGCATCCGCAGCGCGTCCTCGCGGAAACGCTCGTCGGGATCGCCGACCGCGCGTACGATCCGCGCCTCGATGTCGCGCCGGCCGCCGAACGGGTCGACGATCGTGCCTCCGCCCTCGGGGCTCCACGCCATCGCGTTCATCGTGAAGTCGCGCCTCGCGAGGTCCTCGTGGAGCGAGGCCGTGAAGGCGACGGCGTCGGGCCGCCGACGGTCGCTGTACCCGACGTCCACGCGGTACGTCGTCACCTCGATCTCGCGCGACTCCGTCCGACCCTCGCTCGGGGGGACCCCTCGCTCGGGCCCGAGGGCTCGACCTCGTCCTCCGGCCTCGGTCTGCGCGCTCGGGGGTACGGTCCGACCCTCGCTCGGGGGGACCCCTCGCTCGGGCCCGAGGGCTCGACCTCGTC
>CAZSRI010000049.1:0-2421 GCA_964609145.1 uncultured Chloroflexota bacterium | reverse complement strand
CTCCGGCCTCGGTCTGCGCGCTCGGGGGTACGGTCGTGCGCACGACGACCGTCCCGAAGCGATTCGTGTAGAGCGAGCGGCGGAAGAGCTTCTGGATCTCCTCGGGGGTCGCGTCGGTCGCGACGTCCCAGTCCGCCGGCTCGACGCCGCGGATCGCGTCGCGCACGCAGCCGCCGACGACATACGCTTCGTGCCCGTTCTGGCGCAGGCGGTCGACGACCGCGGCGACGTCGGGCGGGATGATCAGCTCCACCGCGGCGAGGATAGGCGCGGGCCGCGCGCTAGACCCCGAGATACGCCTTCTGGACGTCGGCCGAATGCAGGAGATCCGACCCCGTGCCCGTCATGACGATGTTCCCGGTCTCGAGGACGTAGGCGCGGTGCGCGATCTCGAGCGCCTTCGTCGCGTTCTGCTCGACGAGGAGGATCGGCGTGCCCTGGCCGTTGATCTCCAGGAGGACCTGGAAGATGAGCTGGACGAGGATCGGCGCCAGGCCGAGCGAGGGCTCGTCGAGCATGAGCACCTTGGGACGCGCCATGAGGGCGCGGCCGATCGCGAGCATCTGCTGCTCACCTCCGGAGAGCGTGCCCGCGAGCTGCGTGCGCCGCTCCTGCAGCCGCGGGAACAGCTCGTACACGCGCGCGAGGTCGCGACCGATGCCGTCGCGGTCGGACCGCGTGTACGCGCCCATGTAGAGGTTGTCGAGCACGGTCATGCGCGGGAAGAGGCGGCGTCCCTCGGGCGCCTGGCAGATCCCGAGCGACACGACCCGGTGGGCGGGGACGTGGGTGAGCTCGCGGCCGTCGAACACGATCGACCCGCGCGTCGGCCGCATGAGGCCGGAGATGGTGCGCAGCGTCGTCGTCTTGCCCGCGCCGTTCGAGCCGATGAGGGCCACGATCTCGCTCGCGCCGAGCGTGAGCGAGACGCCGTGGAGCGCCTGCACGCGGCCGTAGAACACGTCGACGTTCTTGATCTCGAGGAGCGCCATCAGCTCGTCTTCCCGAGATACGCGGCGATGACGCGCGCGTCCGCCCGGACCTGCTCGGGCGTGCCCTCGGCGATCTTCTCCCCGTGGTCGAGGACGACGATCCGCCCGGAGATCCCCATGACGACCCGCATGTCGTGCTCGATGAGGAACACCGTGATGCCCTGGTCGACGATCCTGCGGACGAGCTTCATGAGGTCGACCTTCTCCTGCGGCGTGAAGCCGGCCGCCGGCTCGTCCAGGAGGAGGAGCCGCGGGCCGGTCGCGAGCGCGCGGGCGATCTCGAGCCGACGCTGCATCCCATAGGGGAGGTTCCGGGCGTACGTGTGCGCGTACCGCTCGATGCCGACGAAGCGCAGGAGCTCCATCGCGCGGTCGGTCGTCGCCTGCTCCTCACGCCGCTCGCCCGCCGTCTTGAAGAGCGAGTCCCAGAGCTTCGCGTTCATCCGGCAGTGCTGGCCGAGCCGGACGTTGTCGAGGGCGTCCATGTACTCGAAGAGGCGGATGTTCTGGAACGTGCGCGCGATGCCGAGCTTGGCGACCTGGTGTGGCTTGTCGCCGGCGATATCGTTGCCCTCGAAGACCACCTGCCCGGACGTCGGCGGGAACAGGCCCGTGATCCCGTTGAAGAGGGTCGTCTTGCCGGCGCCGTTCGGGCCGATGAGCGCGAAGATCTCGCCGCGGCGGACGTCGAACGAAACGTCGTCCACCGCGACGAGGCCACCGAAGCGCTTCGTGACGCGGTCGATGCGCAGGATCGGCTCGGCGGCGGTCATCATCCGGTCACCGCCGTCACGTCCTCGATGATCGTGTCCTCGTGCGTCCCCTTGGTGAGCTCCTGCGCGCGCTCGCGGCTCGGCAGCAGGCCCTGGGGCCGCAAGAGCATCGTGAGCACGAGGATCAGGCCGTACACGAGGAACTTGAGGCCGCCCGCGAGCTCGCCCGCGCGCTCGGCGAGCCCCGTCAGGCCGACGAAGCTCATGACGCTGACGAGGACGTCCGGCATGCCGGGCAGCAGGACGAAGATGACCCAGTACACGAGCAGCGAGCCGAGCATGACGCCGGGGATGTTGCCCATGCCGCCCATGACGACCATGACGAGCACGGTGATCGAGACGACGAAGCCGAAGTTCTCGGGGCTCACCAGGGACAGCTTCGCGCCGTAGTACGTCCCGCCGAAGCCGCTGAAGGCGGCGCCGATCGCGAACGCGAGGAGCTTGATGGCCGTCGTGTTCACGCCCATCGCGGCCGCGGCGACCTCGTCCTCGCGCACCGCCATCCACGCTCTGCCGAGCCGCGAGTTGTAGAGGTTCCGCACGAGGATGACGCACAGCACGAGGAGCGCGACCATGATCACGTAGTAGGCGAGCGGATCGAAGATGCGGAACGGGGAGACGAACTGGAATGGGTCTCCCGACCACGGTCCCTGCAC
>CAZSRI010000048.1:0-16811 GCA_964609145.1 uncultured Chloroflexota bacterium | reverse complement strand
CGCTCGGCGAGGCTCGCCCGCGCGATCGGCGCGACGTCGGGGGACCGCGCGGCGACTGACACGAGCAGCGACGCCGCCGCGAGCAGGACGCCGATCGCGACGAGCGCCGCCCGCGCCGTCGGCATCGCGGCGGGGAGGCCGAGCCAGCGCATCACGGCGGGGGCTCGAGCAGCGCGACGTGTCCGCGGCCCGCGAGCGTGAGCTCGACCTCGAGCTCGAGGCCGTAGCTCCGCACGCGGACCCGGGACGGGGCCTCGCCTCCGTTCAGGCGTGCGAGCCGGGCCGCGGCGGCGCGGGCCGCCGTGGCGACGCGCTCATCCGCCGCGAACGCGGCGGTCTCCGCGGCATCCAGCTCGTGGCCGAGCGACCTCGCCTTCGCCGCGGCGAGGTCGGCGACCGCCGCGGCCGCCGCGGTGACGGCCGCCTCGCCGGCGCGATCCGCCCGGACGCCGTCGAGGACGCGCGCCGCCGCGTCGCGGGTCGCCACGAGCACCCCCGCGGCGACGGCGAGCAGCAGCACCGCGAAGACGAGCGCCTGCCCGCGCTCGCCGCTCACGGCGTCCATTCGATGAGACGCGCCGCCGATGCGCGCACGGCGACGGCGGGCAAGCCGGCGAAGCCGAGCGGCGCCGCGACGCGGTGATCGACCTCGACGCGCAGGATCGAGCCGCGCGGGTCGCCGCGGCGCCGCCCCTCGAGCTGGGACGGCGTGATCGTGATCCCCACGGAGGCGGGGTCGAGCGGTGCGACGGCGGCGCGGACGGCCGAGCGGATCGCCTCGTCGTCGTTCGTGAGCGCGCCGGCGCGTGCCCCCTCCGCCGCGGCGTGCTCGAGCGCGACGCGCGCGACGGCCACGTCGCTCATGAGCACCAGCCCGACCGCGAAGACGAGGAGGAACGGCAGGACGAGCGCGAACTCGACGAGTGCCTGGCCGCGCTCCCGGTCGGCGCTCATCGGCGGATCGCGCGGACGGCTGCGACCGCCTCGTTCGCGACCGCGACGACCCGGGCGAGTCCGTCCTCCGCATGCCCGGCGTCCGCCACGAGACCGGCGCCGAGCCACAGCGACAGGGCGAGCAACGACTGCGCCGACGCGAGAACGACGTTCGCGACGCGGTCGACGACGACGGCCGCCGCGCGCTCGAGCGCGTCGCGCGCGTCAGACGCGATCTCGTCGCGGGCCGCGCCGCGAATGGTCGCGAGGACGCGGGCGTCGCGGAGGATCGCGGCGTGCCCGTTCGCCTCGTCGATCGGTGCGTCCTTCTGCGGCAGGAGCTCGCGCGCATCGGCGCGGCGGTCGGCCCAGTCGTCGCGCAGCACGATCTCGTCGGTCACCAGGCGCAGCCGCACGGCGTCGACGCCGCGCGGCGGCCGTGGCGCCGTCGTCGCGGCAAGGTCGCAGACCGCGGTCGCGGTGACGTCGGGCGCGCCCACGCGCGCGGCGGCCGCGCGGAGGAGGCTCGTCGAGCGCTCGTCGACGTCGCCGATGCCGCAGAGGAGCCGAGCGGCCGTGGCGCCGTTGTGCGGGCTCGCGAGCGCGACGTACGTCGTGACGCGATCGGCGGCCCCGAGCCCGAGGGAGAAGGCGCGGTCGGCGACGACGCCGCCCATCGAGTGCGCGACGATGTGCACCTCCGAGCACCCCGACGCGATGCGGCGCGCCTCGTCGCGCAACGCGAGCGCGGCGGCGGCGATCGGACCGTACGTGTCGTACGAGAACGTGTGGATCTCGGCCCCCGGCATCGCCGCGGCGATCTCGGCGAAGCTCGTGTAGCCGGGGTCATAGACGTTCATGCCGATGCCGCCCACCAGGAGAGCGCACCGCGGCGCCCCGGGCGGCGCGGGCGCGGCCGTCGCCGCGGGAGGCCGCAGGATCGAGCACGGCGGCCGTCCGGGGCCGCCGCAAGCGGCGGCCGGTGCCGAGAGCGGACCCGCGACCGCGATCCCGGCGAGGATGAGCGCGAGCAGCACGTTCACCGCGCCGCTTCATCGGCGCGGCCTTGTATCTAGGGGCGCGCCTTCGCCACCGCGGTCGCCTGGTCGCTCGCGGCGCGCTCCTCACGGTCATCGAGCGGCGGAAGCGTGACGGTCCCGTGGCGGCGCTCGAGCGCCCACGCGAGGAGCCTGTCCGCGAGCCAGGGGTTCTTCGGCAGGCACGACCCATGGCTGTACGTGCCGACAACGCGGCCCTGCACGGCGCCCTCGGTCCTGTCCTCGCCGTTGTTGCCGTTGCCGACGACCACGCTGCCGAGCGGCGACGCCCTCGCCCCGAGGTACGTGCGGCCGCTGTGGTTCTCGAAGCCGACGAGCGTTCCGTCGGGCGTGGTCGCGACGAGGTTCCCGACGAAGCGCTTGCGCCCCGCGCGCGTGCGGGCGTCGATCACGCCGAGCCCTGGGATCGCGGGCGCGTGCTCGGGGAGGTACTCCGTCCCGAAGAGCTGGTAGCCGCCGCAGATCGTGAGGGCGGCGGCGCCGCCGTCGATCATCCGGCGCACCGCGTCGCCGTTGCGCCCGACGAGGTCGGCGCCGACGATGTCCTGGCCGACGTCCTGTCCCCCGCCGAAGAAGAGGAGGTCGGGCCACTCGGGATCGAACGTCATGCCCGCCGTGTAGGGGCGCACCTCGGCCTCGATCCCGCGCCACCCCGCGCGCCGCGTGAGCGCCAGCACGTTCCCGCGGTCGCCGTAGATGCTCATGAGGTCGGGGTAGAGGTGCGCGATGCGCAGGTCCACCGCCCTCAGTCCTCCCAGAACGCGGGCACGTGGCCGCGCCTCGCGAGCTCGCGATGGAGGGCGAGCATCGCCGTGTACGTCGCGAGCACGACGAGCTCCTCGCCTTGGGGCGTGCCGGCGATCGCGCGGTCGATCGCCTCGGCCCAGCCGTCGACGACCTCGACCTTTCCGCGCGGCACCCCCGCGTACTTGAAGCGGTTCGCGAGGTCGCGCGAGCGGATCCCCGTCACGACGGCGTGCTCCACGGCCGGCGCGAGCGACTCGAAGTCCGCGTCCCAGATCCACGAGACGTCGCGGCCGTCCGCGTCGCGGTCGTTCAGCGCGGCGAGGAGCCGCGGCCGCCGCCCCGTCTCGAGGAGCGCGGCGATCGCGGCGTTGAACCCCGCGGGGTTCTTCACGAGCACGAGGCGCACGCGGCGTGCCTCGACCGTCACCTCCTGCAGCCGGCCGAACGCGGGCCGGAACGCGGCGATCGCGCGCGCCGCCGTCGCGACGGGCACGTCGAGCGCGCGGGCCGCCGCGACCGCGGCGAGCGCGTTGTACGCGTTGTAGAGGCCGGGGAGCGGGACGCGCACCGGGTCGAACGCGGCCGCGTTCGGCAGGTCGAGGTCGATCTCGCTCGACGTCGCGCCGAGGCGAACGCGCTTCGCCGCGACGTCGCGCGCGGGACGCGCGAGGCCGCACGCCGCGCACGACCACTCGCCTTCGTGCGCGAGGACGACGCGCGCGTAGCGGAGCGGCGAGCGGCAGCTCGGGCAGCGCGTCGCGTCGCTAATCGCCTGCGGCACCGTCCCGCCCACGCTCGCGTCGTCGACGCCGAAGTACGACACGGGCCCGCGGTGGCGCGCGCCGAGCGACGCGACGATCGGATCGTCGGCGTTCAGCACGAGCACCGTGGCAGGATCGAGCGCGGCGAACGCGTCGCCGATGCGGCGCGCGAGGCGGTCGATCTCGAAGTAGCGGTCGAGCTGGTCGCGGAACAGGTTCGTCACGACGACCACGCGCGGCAGCAGGCGCGCGAGGACGCCGGAGAGGGACGCCTCGTCGACCTCGAAGAGGCCGACGTTCCCCGCCGCGCCGCCGCGCAGGTCCGACGACGCGACGAGGGCCGCCGCGATCCCGCGGTCGAGGTTCGAGCCGGAGCGGTTGTGGACCGGGGACCAGCCTGCGGTGACGAGGACGTCTAAGAGCATCCGCGTCGTCGTCGTCTTCCCGTTCGTGCCCGAGACGAGCGCGGTCCCGTGCTCGAGCGGCGCCGTGAGCTCGCCGATGAGCGCGGGGTCGACCGCGAGCGCGACGAGGCCGGGGAGCGCGGTGGCGCCGCGGCCGGCGCGGCGCATCGCCGTGCGCGCGATCGACCCAGCGGCGACGGCGGCGGTGGCGCGGAGGCGCATGCGGCGAGCGTACCGGCGCGGCGGATCAGGCCGGCGCCGCGGACGCCTCCCGGACGAGCTGCTCCAGCTCCTCGACCGCGCGGCCGAGCCGCAGCGTGACCGCCTTCGCGCTCTCGCTGTCCGCGCCGGCGCGCTGGAGCTGCCCGTCCTGCTCGAGCCGCGCGATGAGCGCCACGGCGCGGCGCAGGCGCGCGACCCCGAGCCCGGCGGGGAGCATCCGCCTGATCTGGGCGATCCGCTCCTCGAGGTCCTCGAGGCTCCGGCGGAGCTCGGTCTCGAGCTCGGCGCCGCCGAGGGAGGCGATCCGCTCGACCGTCGCGTTCATCTGGTCGAGGTCGCGCTGGACGATCTGCGCGGCGCGCTCGAGGGAGTGGCCCTTCTCCAGCGCCTGCCGGATGCGGATCGCCTTCTCGAGCGCGAAGACGTCATAGTCCCGGTCGTTCTCGGGCGAAGGCCGCACGAGCCCCTTCTTCGTCCAATAGATGAGCTGGCGCGGGGTCACCCCGCAGACGCGGGCGGCTTCGGCGGCGGAGAGGCGCAGCCGGGCGATCACCTCGCCGTCGTTCGCGACGACCACGCGAGCGAGGGCTTCCCGTCCTTCCCGGTCTTGCACGAGGCGAGCGTGGCATCGGGTCGATGCCATGTCAACGGATGCGACAGATGGTCAGGGTCGGGCCAAACGCACCTGATACGCGAGCTTCACCGCGACCTGGTAGGTGCGGATCCGGCGGCGCTCGTCGAGGTCCGCCCAGAAGCGGATGACCTCGACGGCGAGCGGCTTCGCGGCCTCGCCTTTCGCGCCGCGCACCGCCTCCGCGACGGCGTCGTCCCAGCTATGGGCGGACGAGCCGGTGACCTCCTCGGTGCGAACGGCGACCGGGGCCGCGCGCCGCGCGCTAGCGGGCGCGCTCCTTCGGCGGGTAGCCCTCGAGCGCGTACTCCTTGATCTTGGCATAGAGGAGCCGACGATAGATCCCGAGCATCTCCGCCGCCTTCGAGCGGTTCCCGTTCGCGTCGCGCAGCGCCTTCATGATCAGGTCCTTCTCGAACTGCGCGACCGAGCGCTTGAAGAAGGAGCGGTCCGCGGGGACCTCCTCGGCGCCCTCGGCCTCCTCGCGCCCCTCCTCGTGGTCGCCGAAGGGAAGCTCCCGGCTCGTGATGACCTGTCCGCGCGAGAGCACGACGGCGCGCTCGATGACGTTCTCGAGCTCGCGCACGTTGCCCGGCCAGTCGTACTCCATGAGGCGCCGCAGCGCCTCCTCGCTGATCGCGGCGGGCTGCGCCGTAGCGCTGTAGCGGTGCTTCGCGAGGAAGTGCTCGACGAGGGCGGGGATGTCCTCCTTGCGCTCGCGCATCGGCGGCATGTGTATGTTGATCACGTTCAGCCGGTAGAAGAGGTCGTCGCGGAACCTGTTCTGCTCGACGTGCTTCTGCAGGTCCTTGTTCGTCGCGCAGATGACGCGGATGTCGACCTTGATCGGCACGGCCGAGCCGACGCGTTCGATCTTGCGGTCCTGCAGCACGCGCAGAAGCTTCGTCTGCGTCTGGAGGCTCATCTCGCCGATCTCGTCGAGGAAGATCGTGCCCTTGTCGGCGAGCTCGAACCGTCCGCGGCGCTGCGTGAGCGCGCCGGTGAACGAACCCTTCTCGTGGCCGAACAGCTCGGCCTCGAGGAGCGTCTCCGGGAGCGCCGCGCACGACACTTTCACGAGCGGGCCGGCACGGCGCGTGGAGTTGTAGTGGAGCGCCTCGGCGACGAGCTCCTTCCCGGTGCCGCTCTCGCCGGTGATGAGGACGGTCGCGTCGGCCTTCGCGACCTTGCCGACGATCTTGTAGACCTCCTGCATCTTCGGCGAGTTGCCGACGATCCGCTCGGTCTGCACGAGCGAGGAGATCTCGCCGCGGAGGACCTCGACCTCGGACGCGAGATCCTGGTACTCGAAGACCTTCTGGACCGTGTACGTGATCTTGTCGAGCTCGAACGGCTTCGTGACGTAGTCGAAGGCGCCGAGCTCCATCGCGCGGATCGCCGCGTTGGAGCTGCCGAACGCGGTCATGATCAGCACGCCGGTCTTCGGCGACGCCGCCTTCACGCGCGACAGCGCCTCGATCCCGTCGAGCTCGGGCATGCGCACGTCCATGATCACGAGGTCGGGCGACCCCTCCTTGACCTTGTCGACGACCTCTACCCCCGTCGCCGCCTCCTGGACCGAGTAGCCCTCGTCCGCGAGGAGCTGCTTCAGCAGCGAACGGATCGAGGCGTCGTCGTCCGCGACGAGGATGCTCTTCTGTGCCATCAGATGTACGCTTCCCGCGCACGAACGGCGGCGCGCGCCGCCCATCGTCCTCTGCTCCCCACTGTGGCAGGCATGCTCTGTCCCCTATGCGTACATGTCAAGGCGACCAAGCGCGACCGAGAAAGGGCGCGCGGACCCGCGGCTAGGGGACGTCCCGAATGGAGGGCATCGTCGCCGCGACGAGCGCCGTCGCCACGGTGAGCGCCCCGGACAGGGCGATGAGCAGCGCGGCGCTGGTCACATCGGCCAGCGCTCCGATGCCGAGAACGATGGGCAGCCAGGTGAGGTTGAGGAGCGCGCCGCGCGCTCCGAAGACGCGTGCGCGCATGTGCGACGGAGTCACCTGCTGCGAGATCGTGACGTTGGAGACGAAGAACAGGACATTCGTGATGCCGACGAGCACGAGCATCGCCAGCGTCACGGGGAAGTTAGGCGAGAGGCCGACGGCGATCACGGCGGCACCCCAGGCGGCGAATCCGACGACGACGAGGTTGCCCTTCGGACGCCGCGAGAAGACGAACGGGAGCAGCAGCCCCGTAAGGACCGCGCCGAGCGCGATCGCCGCCTCGGCGACGCCGAGCTGCTCCGGCCCGAGGCCGTACTCGCGGAATACGAGCACAGGCAGGAGCCCGTTCAGGACGGGGATCCCGAGCTGCGCGATGAGCGAGACGACGGTGTTGCCGCGAAGGACAGGATGGCGCGCGATGAACAGCACTCCGTCGCGCGCGTCGAGCCACAGGCGGTGCCACGACACCCCGCGCGGCGCATCCTCGACGACGGCGATCTGGATCAGCAGGACGGCCGAGATCACGAACGTCGTCGCGTCGACGTAGAACGCGAGCGACCCCAGCGCAGCCACGACGAGGCCCGCGAGGAGGGAGCCGCCGATCTCGACGGTGCGGTCAGAGGCGTTGACCATCGAGTTGCTCGCGCCGAGGTGCGATGGCGGCACCAGGTCGGGGACGAGCGCGAGCCTCGCGGGGTTGAACACCGCGGAGCAGACGGCGGCGAGGAAGACGAGCACGTACACGGCGGGGAACGGCGCGTGGGTCGCGAGGAGGATCGGGATCAGCCCCACGAGGGCGGCGCGCAAGACGTCGGACCCCACCATCACGCGACGATGGCCGACGCTGTCGGCGACGGCTCCCCCGAAGAACCCGAAGATCGCGAGAGGGAGGATCGAGGTCGCGAAGGCGAGGGTCGTAACGAGCGCGGATCCAGTGACCTCCCAGCTAACGTAGGCGAGCGCGAAGTACGTGATCTTGTCGCCGAAGCTGCTCACGACCTGCGCCGCCCAGAGACGCGCGAAGTTCGGCGTCCGGAGCGCGTCGAGCGCCGTCGCCGGGGCGGCGACGCTGGTCATCGCGGCCGCACCTGACGGAACGCGAGCCAGGATCCGCCGATCGCGATGAGGACGTCGCCGACGCTGTAGGCGGTCCCGATCGGGAACGGGATCACGTCGGCGAGGAAGGCGAGGCGCGTCCCGGGACCGATCTCGCGGTGGAGCGCGTCGGAGGGAGAGATACCACCCACGCTCGCGAGCGCCTCGGGGGAGACGGGCATGCCGCCGTTCGCGGCCACGACGACGAGGTTGAGGAACGCACCCGCCGCGATCGCCCAGGCGCCTGGGAGCGCGCGATTCGCCAGCGCGACCGCGACGATCCCCGCGAACGCGGCCACGTAGGCGTAGGGGGCGAGGTCGCCGAACGCCGCCGCGCCGAAACGCAAGAGCACCGAGCCGAGCAGTACGGGCCACCCGGTGAGCCGCAGGTCCGCGATCCGCTCCAGCCGCCCCCCGGCGATCACGCCGCCGGCGAGCCCGAGGACGACGGCGCTAGCCAGCACCCGTCGCTTCGACCGCCGCAGCCCGTGCCTGCGCGAGGCGCCTCCGGAGCTGCGCCAGCGTCTCGTACTCGATGAGCGGGAGGTCGCTGTGGTCGAACGCCGCAGGACCTCGCTTCTGCAGGAGCAGGTCGAGCGCGCGGACGACCTTCGGATCGAACTGGATGCCCTTGTACTGCTTCAGCTGCTCGAGCGCGCGCTGGTGGCCCATCGCCTTGCGGTAGATGCGGTCGGACGTCATCGCCTCGTACGCGTCCGACACGAGGAGGATGCGCGCACCGAGGGGGATCTCCTCGCCCTTCAGGCCCCGCGGGTAGCCGGACCCGTCGTAGTGCTCGTGGTGCGCGATGACGATGGGGACGAGCGGACGGAGCGCCGCAGAGGGCTCGAGGATCGACGCGCCGTAGATAGGGTGCCGGCGCATGAGCTCGGTCTCGTCCGGCTCGAGCCGCGCGGCCTTCATGAGGATCCGGTCCTCGATGCCGATCTTCCCGATGTCGTGGAGCAGAGCGGCGAGCTCGATCCGCTCGATCTCGTTCTCCGAGAGCCCCATCTCGCGCGCGACGGCGCCGGCGATGCGCGACACGCGGTCGGCGTGGCCACGCGTGAAGCCGTCCTTCGCGTCGATCGCCTGCGACAGCGCGCTCACCGTCCCGAAGAAGAGGTCGCGCGTCTCGGCGTACTTGCTGAACGAGTAGCGCGCGAGGAGAAGCGGCACCATGAACAGGCCGCCCGCCCACAGACCCACCTTCACCGCGACCTCCGCCATCAGCCAGCCCATCGGAACGAGCGCTATGAGGCTCGTCCACACGTGGACGAGGCTCGTCGTCCACACGCGCGGGAACGGCGTCTTCGTTCGAACGCTCGCGGCGGCCGACGCGATGACCTGGTTCGTCAGGCTGTACGCGAGACCCGCGGCGACAAGCTGGGGCAGCAGGGCGAGCGGGTCGGCGCTCGCGATCGCGCCGCCCGTCAGGGCGATCGCGATCCATGCGGCGAAGACCGCGAGGATGAACGTCGAACGGTTGTAGAGCGTCCCGTAGAACGGCAGCTCGCGGCGCACGTCGCGCAGCTGCAGCGTGCCGATCGCGGCGATGAGGAGCGGCGCGAACGGACGCGGCAGGGCCACGTCGAACAGCGCCGCGATGAGGGGTGCGCTGTTGACCGAGACGTTCACGCCGCGAGGCAGATAGACGGGCTGCGCGCTCGCGATCAGGGTCACGACGATCCAGAACACGACGCGGGCGAGGTCGATCTCCGACGGGAGCGGGATCGAGAACGCAAGCACGGCGGCGAGGGCGAGGCCCACGACCGTGAGCACGAGCACGCGCTCCGACGCTGGGCGAGGCACGAGATCCATTGCGTCGCGGAGGATATGGGCCTCCGATGCGTCGGCGGTCACCGAACGGTGACGAGAGAAAGAGAAAGAGGACCCCGGAGGGTCCTCTTTCGCGATCGGCCCGCTCTGATGACTAGTAGCCCTGGACGCCAGCGCCACCGCCGAGGATGAGAGCGGCGAGAGCAACGAGCGCGGCCACGATGCGACGCATCCGAAACCCCCCGAGTATCGTCACCATCAGGCCTCCCCCTCCACGGCTCGGCCGGCTGGCGCGCGGTCAAGCGTATAGGACCGCGGTACTGGGAGGGAAGTGCCTAGACTATTCCGTCTGGCGAAAATGAAGCCGGGGCTCGGTGTTCCGCCTGACTGAGTGAGAGGGCCGGACCGCCTTCGGACCACCCGGGCGATGAGTGCCAGACCGCATCGGAGAGCCACTGGGCGATCCGACGCGGATCGGTCATGCTCGCGTGAGCGCGATGGCCCTCCGTGAGGTCGTCGTGGCCTCAATGTCCGATCGCTACAGCGCGGAGCTGGTGGTCGCTCGTCTCCGCGATGCAGGGATCCCTGCGCGGATCACGAGCCGCGTCGAGCCCGCGTGGACGACGGGAAGCCCGACGAGTGTCATGCCGGTGCAGGTGCGCGTCGCGGAAGAGCACGCCGCCGAGGCCACGGCGTTGCTCGAGCCGGAAGAGGACGGCGAAGAGGCCTAGAGCCGCTCGTGGCGGACGACGTCGAGCACGAAGACCGTCGCGCCGCCGAAGGTGACCTCCACGGGATACGGCATGTAGAACTCGCCCGGCTCCATGAGCGGGGGCATGGGGTTGATGTACTGGTTGCGGGCGTGGCAGGTCTCGCGGATGACGGCGAGGACGTCCTCGACCTGCTGCTCCTCGACGCCGAGCATCACCGTCGCGTTCGCTTGCTTCAGGAACCCGCCGGTCGAGCGGAGCTCCGTCACCCGGTACTCCTTGTCCGTGAGGGCGTTCACGAGCGCGCTCGCGTCCTCGCTGTGGACGACGGCGATGACCAGCTTCATGTCGCGGCGGATGTTACGTCCGCAGGCGCGCAGACCGAGGCCCGACGAGGTCGAGCATCTGCGCCGGCGCGATGGGTCCCCCCGAGCGCCGGTCGGCCAAGCCTCAGGCTACCGCCGCGAGCAGGTCGTCGGTCGCGCGCGCGACCTCCCGGGCCACCTCCGACTCGTCGCGGGCGCCGTCGACGAGCACGAAGCGGCCGGGCTCCGCCGCGGCGAGCCGCAGGTATCCGTCGCGCAGCCGCTCGTGGAACGCGCGGTCCTCCGCCTCGAACCGGTCCCATCGCCGTCCGGTCTCGCGCGCGCGCCGCGCGAGCATGACCTCGACCGGGACGTCGAGCAGGAACGTCCGATCGGGGATCGTGTCGCCCACGGCGAAGCGCGTCATCGCGCGAAGGCCGTCGAGGTCGGCGCCGCCGGCCGCGCCCTGATACGCGAGCGTCGAGTCGAAGAAGCGGTCGGCGACGACGACCTGCCCGCGCGTGAGCGCCGGGCGGATGACCTCGCGGACGTGCTGCGCGCGCGCCGCGGTGAACAGGAGCGCCTGCGCCTCGGGCGTGAGCGCGATCTCCCGCGCGTGGAGGAGGATCTCGCGGATCCGCTCGCCGGCCGGCGTCCCGCCGGGCTCGCGCACGATGAGCGCGTCGACGCCTCGCGCGCGCAGCGTGTCGACGAGGCGGCGCGCCTGCACGGACTTCCCCGAGGCCTCTCCGCCCTCGAAGGAGACGAATGCGCCGCGCTTCACCGGTATATCTGCACGCGCCGGTACGGCTCGTGGCCGCTGCTCGCCGACGACAGGTTGGCGCGCTCGGCGAGCTCGTGCTGGAGCCGCCGGACGATCGCCGGCTGGGGCGATAGCTCGACCTCGGCGGTGTGGCCGTTCGTGATCGCGTCGATCGCCTCGCGCGCCTCCTCGAGCGCCGCCTCCTCGGGGCCGCGCCGCATCTCGAACACGCTCGACAGCGCGCTCGCGATCTGCGCGGCGGAGTTGCTGCGCGCGATGAAGATCGGGACGCCCTGCTGCTCGGCGTCGCGCAGCCGCGGCGTCTTGCGCCGGTAGTAGTTCTTCAGCGTGACGACGACGTCGGCCTCCTCCGGCTCGCGCACGATCGCGACCGGGAGGGCGAGGCCGCGCGCGGCGTCCTCGACGCGGCTCCACGAGATGCCGAACGGATACACCTTCACGATCTCGCGGCCGGGCGCGACCGTGCGCGCCAGCGACCGTGGCGGCGTCACCTCTTCCTCGCGCCGGCGCGACCGTGGCGGCGCGCTCGTCACCTCGACGCGGCCGTCGACCCCGCGCTCGCGGATCTCCGGCGCGACGGGGATGCCGAGCAGGACGGCGTCGACGGTCTGCGCGACGTCGGGGTAGATGGCCATGCGCTGGTAGGCCTGGATCTCGACGAGCACCTGGAACGTCGGCGGCGCCTTGCGCTCGAGCACCGACTTCTGCGTGCCGCGCCGGCGCGCCTCCTCGTCGGAGAGGGTGACGGTCTGGATCCCGCCGACGAGGTCCGAGAGCGTCGGGTTGAGCATGAGGTTCTCGAGCGAGTTGCCGTGCGCGGTGGCGATGAGCTGCACGCCGCGCTCGGCGATCGTGCGCGCCGCCGCCGCTTCCTGCTCCGTCCCGATCTCGTCGATGACGATGACCTGCGGCATGTGGTTCTCGACCGCCTCGATCATCACCGCGTGCTGGAGCGCGGGCGCGGGCACCTGCATGCGGCGCGCGCGGCCGATGCCGGGGTGCGGGATGTCGCCGTCGCCGGCGATCTCGTTCGACGTGTCGACGACGACGACGCGCTTGCTGAGCTCGTCCGCGAGGACGCGCGCCGCCTCGCGCAGGAGCGTCGTCTTGCCGACGCCGGGACGGCCGACGAGGAGCACGCTCTTCCCCGCCTCGACGGCGTCGCGGATGATGTCGACCGTCCCGTACACCGCCCGGCCCACGCGCAGGGTCAGCCCGACGACCTTCCCGGCGCGGTTCCGCAGCGCGCTGATGCGGTGGAGCGTGCGCTCGATGCCGGCGCGGTTGTCGCCGCCGAACTGGCCGATGCGCGAGATGACGTAGGCGATGTCCTCGGGCGTGACCTCGCGGTCGGAGAGGTCCGCCTCGCGATCGACGAAGCGCGCCTCGGGGTGGCGTCCGAGATCCATGACGATCTCGAGGAGGCCGTCGAGGCCCTCGAGCGAGCGCACGCGCTGCTCGAGCGAGGGCGGGAGGGACCGCAGGAGCGCGTCGAGATCGTCGGTCGCGGGACGGTCGATCGTCATCTCACCACCACGGGAGCGAGCGCAGGCTCCTCGATCCGCACGGCGAGCTCTTTGACGAAGAGCATAGCCGTGGCGCTCTCCTTCAAGCCCTCGGAGAGCAGGGCGCGCGCCACGTGCTCCTCGTACGAACGGACCGGCGCTGCGAGCGGCCGATCCCCGGGAAGCGCGCTCGCGAGCGCGCGAGCGAGCTCGCGCGCGCGGTCGACGTCGCCGTCGGCCGTGCGCACCTTCAGGACATGCGGATGGCGCTCGAGCCCGCGGAAGCCGACGGCGAGCGAGCGAGCGCGATCGTCCGAGCGCTCCAGCAGAACGCGCACGCGGCGCATCGCGAGCGGATCGCCGCCCGCGAGGTGCGGCGGCTCGAACGCGCCGCCCGCGCGCGACACGTCGAAGTCCGACACGGTCAGCTGCTCGGCGCGCTGCACCGAATGCGGCGTCGTCGCGGCGTAGAACCGGAACAGGTCGTGCGCGTCGGACGCGCGCGCGACCTTCGCTGCGCCCTCCCGCGACGGCGCGGATGGACGCGTCGCCGAGATGTACCAGGTCTCGCGCGTGTACGAGTAGAAGCCCGCCTGGAAGAAGGTCTCGCGCGGCCGCGCCTCATCCGTGACGCTGCCGTAGAGCCGGTGCATGCCGGCGCGCGCCGCGGCGGCGGCGATCTCCGACAGCAGCCGGAACGCGCCGTCGACGCCGGCGGGGTCGGGGTCGCCGACGAGGAGGAGCACGACCCACTCCGGCCGGTGCGCCTCGTACACGAGCGCCGCCGCGCGAGGCCGCCCGCCCTGCTCTTCGACGTAGACGCGGACGCGCGACGGGACGCCGAGGAGCCCCGGCAGCAGTCGTGGCCAGCTCGCCACCGCTCCGGCGGCGAACGGCGCGGGCAGGACGCAGCCGATGATCGAGCCGGGCGCGCGCAGGACGCGGTCGACGTAGCGGGTGATGCCGGGCAGGTCGAACGGACCGGCGGCCCGCGCGCCCATCTAGCGCCGGTCGCCGAGCGAGAGGAAGAGCTCGTGGAGCCTCACGTCGCGCGTGAGCTCGGGGTGGAACGAGGTCGCCATGAGCCGTCCCTCGCGCGCCGCGACGATCGTGCCGTCGGTGAGCCGTGCGAGGACCTCGACGCCGGGCCCGACGCGCGCGATCAGCGGCGCCCGGATGAAGACGGCGTGGAACGGTCGCTCGCCGATCGCCGGGATCTCGAGGTCCGCCTCGAACGAATCGACCTGGCGTCCGAACGCGTTCCGCTCGACGGTCATGTCCATGAGCCCCGCCAGCGGGTGCGGGTGGGCGGGAACGTCCTTCGCGAGGAAGATCGCGCCCGCGCACGTGCCCCACACGGGCATGCCCTCCTCGACGCGCTCGCGGAGCTCGGGGATGATCCCGTACTGCGCCGCGAGCTTTCCGATCGTGGTGCTCTCGCCGCCGGGGATGATGAGCGCGTCGACCTCGTCGAGCTGCTCGGGGCGGCGCACGTCGACGGCGTCGATGCCCATGGACGCGAGAGTGTCGAGGTGCTCGCGGAAGTCGCCCTGGAGGCCGAGGACGCCCGCCCGGGCGACCTTAGCGCTTACCAGCCCCGGACCGCGAGGCGCTCCTCTTCGGGGATCGCCTCGAGCGAGATGCCGCGCATCGGCTCGCCGAGACCGCGCGAGACCTCCGCGATGAGCTTCGCATCCGTGTAGTGCGTCGTCGCCTCGACGATCGCCTTCGCGCGGCGCGCGGGATCGGACGACTTGAAGATCCCGGACCCGACGAAGTTGCCCTCGGCGCCGAGCTGCATCGTGAGCGCGGCGTCCGCCGGCGTCGCGATCCCGCCGGCGCAGAAGAGCACGACGGGGAGCTTCCCCGCGGCGGCGACCTCGCGCACGAGCTCGACCGGCGCTCGGTACTCCGTCGCCTTCGACGAGAGGTACGCCTCGTCGGATGCGTGCTCGTGGAGGTCGCGCATCGCCGACGTGATCGCGCGCAGGTGCGTGACGGCCTCGACGATGTTCCCCGTGCCCGCCTCGCCCTTGCTGCGGATCATCGCGGCGCCCTCGCCGATCCGCCGGAGCGCCTCGCCGAGGTCGCGCGCGCCGCACACGAACGGCACCTTGAAGCCGTGCTTGGCGACGTGGTGCTTCATGTCCGCGGGCGTGAGGACCTCGCTCTCGTCGATGTAGTCGACGCCGAGCGCCTCGAGGACCTGCGCCTCGACGAAGTGGCCGATCCGGCACTTCGCCATGACGGGGATCGTCACGGCTTCCATGATCGCGAGGATCATCTGAGGGTCGGACATGCGCGCGACGCCCCCGGCGGCGCGGATGTCGGCGGGCACGCGCTCGAGCGCCATCACCGCGACGGCGCCTGCCTCCTCGGCGATCTTGGCGTGCTCGGCGGTGACGACGTCCATGATCACGCCGCCCTTGAGCATCTGCGCGAGGCCCTTCTTGAGGGCGAACGTGCCGGTCGCCGCGCCCGCGGCGGATCCGTTGGGGATCGACGTCATGGCCATCAGACACATGATCGTACCGCGCCGACTGATACCCTTACCAGTGCCATGAGCGCCCTCGACGGGAACGTCCTCGTCCTCAACAGCGACTACCGGCCGCTGAACGTCTGCAACGTCCGGCGTGCCGTCGTGCTCCTCGAGAAGGAGAAGGCGCAGACCGTCGAGCTCGACGGCGTGGTCATCCGCAGCGAGCGCCGCTCGCTCCGCGCGCCGTCCGTCATCCGCCTCGCCTATCACGTGAAGCGGCCGCGGCCGGTCGTCAAGCTGACGCGCCGCGAGATCCTGGCGCGCGACGACCATCAGTGCCAGTACTGCGGCCGGCGGGGGAACGACCTCACGATCGACCACGTCATGCCGCGCCACCGCGGAGGGCAGCACATGTGGGAGAACGTCGTCGCCGCGTGCAAGGCGTGCAACCACCGCAAGGGCGGGCGCACGGTGGCGGAGTCGCGCATGGCGCTGCTGCGACAGCCGTTCCGGCCGCCGGCGACGCCGCAGTACCTTTTCTCGTCGTACATCCGATCCGGGGAGCGCACGTGGCTGAAGTTCCTGGGAGTGGACGAGGTAGCTTCATAGCTCGACCGTCCCCACGGCGCGCAGACCCAGAGGCAGAGGCCCCTGGGCGCGAAGCGGCGAGGTCGAGCACCGTGGCCCGAGCCAGGGTCGATCCCGAGCAAGGGTCGGATCGGCACTAGCCTTGCGAACGGTGCGGCGGATGCGCCTGCTCTTCGTCAAGCGCGGCTACGCGCCGATCGGCGGATCCGAGAGCCTCGCCTTCCAATTCGCGACGCGCCTCGCGCAGCGCGGCCACGACGTGCG
Source organism: uncultured Chloroflexota bacterium (assembly GCA_964609145.1). Classification (GTDB taxonomy): domain Bacteria; phylum Chloroflexota; class Limnocylindria; order P2-11E; family P2-11E; genus JACPOT01. The sequence continues at coordinate 594 of CAZSRI010000048.1, read as the reverse complement.
CGTCGTCTGCGCCTGGCCGAGCCAGAGAGAGCAGACCAAGTGGCAGCTCGATCACGAGCGTGCGCGCACGCACGAGGACCACCGCGTGTTCACGCACCGCGGCGTCGAGGTCGTCCAGGTGAAGCCGAAGGGTGGGTTCCTCGGCCTCGCGGCCGACGCGACGACGCTCGTCGACCTCATGCGCTACGAGATCCTCCAGCGCTACGCGGCGGACCGCGACGTCGTCCACAACGTGGGCCGCGAGTACATCGATTCGACCCTCGAGGTCGCGGCGGAGCTCGACCGGCCCGTCGTCCTCACGCCGCTCGCCCATCCCGGGCAGTTCCACGGCGGCGACGCCGCGTCGGACCTCGCACGGTACCGGCGCGCCGCCGCGATCACGACGATGACCCCCTGGGAGCGCCGGTGGTACGTCGATCACGCCGTCGAGCCGTCGCGCGTCGTCGTGACCGGGATGGGCCCGAACGTCGCCCGCTCGCGAGACGGGATCGCCTTCCGGCGCGTGCATCGCATCCCGGCCGACGCGCCGGTCGTCCTCTACATCGGGCGCAAGGAGCGGTACAAGGGGTACATCCAGCTCCTCGACCCGGCCGG
>CAZSRI010000047.1:0-17308 GCA_964609145.1 uncultured Chloroflexota bacterium | reverse complement strand
GGGGTGCGGACCTTTGGTGGCCACGACCGCGGACTTTCACATGGCCACGCGCAAGAGCTGCTTGCGCCGTTCGGGCGTCGCGGCATCCCACGACGACACGAGGTCCTGGGCGAGCTTCACGGACGCCACGATCCGCGCCTCGTCGGTCTTGTGCTCGGCCCGCGCGAGCTGCGCTTGTAAGCCACGAAGCTGGTCGCGGTACTCGTCCTCTGGGAGCCCGCTCCAGGTGTATGCGTTCGTGAGGCGCTTGATCGCCTCACCCAGCCTGTCGGCCTTCACCGCGTCCGTACCACGGCTCAGCTTCGCGCGGATGAGCGCCGCGAGCTTGACCTTGTAGCCCGCCGGCACGGCGAACGCACGCGGCATCCGGGCGTCTCCGCGCGGAACGATGGCTTGTCGCAGCCAGCGTGCTGGCTAGCGACGCGACAGCGAAGACGGTGGCCGGTCGTCGCCGTAATCTTCGCGCCGCAGGGGCAGGTAGCGCCGCTCAGGATGTAAGTCTGGTACGAGGGCCGCTCTCCCGGGCGCCTCATCTTGCTCGTACGAACGCGCTGGACCTCCTGGAACAGCTCCAGGGACATGAACCCCTCGAACGACGCCTTGTGGAGCTCGTGGCCCTTCCCCTTCTTGCGCCGATAGATGAGGTAACCGGCGCACATCGGGTTGCGCAGCGTGTTCCGCCACCACTCACGCGAGAGGCGACGCCCCGACGGCGTGCGGTACCCCTCCGCGTCGGCCCACTTCGCGAGATCGCCGTAGCCGTGAAGCCCGGTGGTGTACCGACGGACGCCCTCGAGGACGACGGGCACGAGGTCCGGGTGCGCACGGATCTGCCCCGTGGGATCCCGGAAATACGCGTTATCGGATTCGTACGCCATGCAGGGCCCGTTCAGGCCGGAAGGCCCGGCTTTCGGTCTGCCTTCCGGCGGCGGCCCGATTGTGGCTAGGCGCAGGACCCAAGGCCGGGAAATGACCCAGCGAGAAATCAAGTTATATTGTCAGAATTCGATCATTATTGGAGGCTCACACAATGTCCGAGACCGCGACGACCGAGCAGACCGCCGATCAGGCACCGACTGAGGTAGCAGAGCAGCCGGCCGCACCGGAGCGCGCGGCCGCTGGCCCCGTCCCCGACACCACGCCACGGCCGCGCATCCCGCGGACCTCCTGCTGCTAGCCGCCGTCCGGCCGCGATGACCGAACGCTTCGACCTCGCGGTCATCGGCAGCGGCATGGCCGGCGTGGCCGCCGCGAACCATGCTGTCTCCCTCGGCGCGCGCGCGGCGCTCATCGAGAAGGGCCGCCTCGGCGGCACCTGAATGAACACGGGGTGCATCCCCACAAAGGCCCTGGTCAGGTCCGCCGAGATCGCCCACCTCGTCCGGCGCTCCGAGCGATTCGGGATCCACCGGAACGACGGTTTCGAGGTCGACCTCGCCGCGGTCATGGACCGCAAGGACCGCCTGGTCGACGCGATCGTCGAGCGCATGGCGAGCGGGCTTCGGGCCAACGAGCGCCTGCGGATCCTCCGCGGCGCGGCACGCTTCCGGAGCCCCAGCGAGCTTCTGGTGGACGACATGCCGATCGCCGCGACACGCGTCATCATCGCCTCAGGGTCCCGACCGACGGCCCCGCCCATCCCGGGACTGACGGGCTCTGGCTACATCACCAGCGACGAGATCCTGTCGCTACGCTGCCTGCCGAGCCGCCTGGTCGTCATCGGCGGCGGCGCTCTCGGGCTCGAGTTCGCGCAGATGTTCGCGCGCTTCGGCTCGCGCGTGACCGTCCTCGAGCGCCTGCCGCAGCTGCTCCCGGCGGAGGACCTCGAGATCGCCGAGGTCGTGGAGCGCGCGCTCGTCGCCGAGGGCCTGACCGTGCGCACGTCGGCGGACGTCCGAGAGGTCCGCACGCATGACGGTGTCCGCGAGGTCTGTGCGCTCACCGACGGGGCCGAAGAGTGTTTCCCCGCGGATGAGCTCCTCGTAGCCACCGGGCGGGCGCCGAACGTCGAGGGCCTGGGGCTCGAGGCGATCGGGGTCGGCTTCGACCGGCGCGGCGTCGTGGTGGACAAGGAGCTGCGCACTACCGTGCCGGACGTGTGGGCCGCGGGCGACGTCACCGGCGGGCTCATGTTCACGCACGTCGCCGTGTACGAGGGGACGATCGCGGCGCAGAACGCCGTGGCGGGCGACCACTACGAGGTCGACTACCGCACCGCCCCACGCGCGGTCTTCATCGACCCCGAGGTCGGTGCGGTCGGCCTCACCGAGGGCCAGGCGCGGGAGGCAGGGAGGAAGGTGCGCGTGGGCCGGCACGCGTATTCGTCGATCGGGCGGGCCCGCGTGACCGAGGAGACGGAGGGCCTCATCAAGCTCGTGGTCGATGAGAAGAGCCGCGAGATCCTCGGGCTGCACGTCGCGGGGGCGCACGGCGGCGAGCTCGTGCACCAAGGCATCCTCGCGATGAACGGCGGGCTCACCACCGATGCGTTCCTCGACTCCATCTTCATCCATCCGACCTTCACCGAGGGCGTCCAGTCGGCGGCGGAGGCCGCGTGGTCGAGCGCGCCGCCCAAGATGGCGCACTGAGCCGCGCCGCAGCGTTCGTCGCGTGGACACGATGAAGGTCCTCGAGGGCGTGACGGACAAGGAACGCGACCCGCTGCGCGCGATCCTCGAGAGCATGACCGAGGGCGTCTACAGCACCGACCTCGTCGGGCGCGTCCTGTGGCTCAACGGCGCGGCCGAGCGCATCGCGGGCCGGCGCGCCTCCGACGTGGTCGGCCGGAACTACGTCGAGGCCCTCGGCCTGGCCGATGAGGCCGGGCTGCCCCTCTCGCAGGCGCAGCGCCCGCTCGAGTGCTGCATCGAGGCCAAGCGCCCGGTGTACCTCCCGCAGGTGTTCCTCCGGCGCCCGGACGGCGAGCGTGTACCGGTCGCGCTCAGCACGTCGCCCATCCTCGATCCCTCCGGCGGCCCGGCGTCCTGCGTCGCGGTCCTGCGCGACCTCAGCCGGGACCGCGAGCTCGAGGAGATGAAGGCCGACCTCATCTCGCTGGTGTCGCACGAGCTGCGCACGCCGCTCGGCCACATCCGTGGCTTCGCCAGTTCGCTGCTCCAGCGCGACGTCGAATGGGACGCCGCCACGCGCGAGGAGTTCCTCCGCGACATCGAGCGCGAGGCGGAGCGGCTCGATCGGCTCATCACCGGCCTCCTGGACATGTCGCGCATGCAGGCGGGTCTGCGCGACGTCTCCGAGCGCCGTCCGACGCCGCCATGGGCCCTCGTCGCGCTTGCGCTGGAGCATGTCGGCAAGTTGCTCGATGGCCGCGAGGTCGTTGTGGACGTGCCCGCCGACCTGCCGGAGATCGACGTGGACGCGTCGTCCATGGACCGCGTCATGGTGGATCTGCTCGAGAACGCGCTCAAGTACTCGCCCGCCGGGACGCCGATCCGCGTGGGGGCGGCCCGCGTGGGCGACTCCGTGTCCTTCGCCGTCGAGGACCGCGGGCCGGGGATCCCGCCCGGCGAGCGGGAGCGCATCTTCGAGCCGTTCGTGCGGCTGTCGGCAGCCACGGGCGTGGCCGTCCCCGGCGTCGGCCTCGGCCTGGCCATCTGTCAGAGCGCCGTGGCGGCGCACGGCGGCACCATCCAGGTCGAGGACCGCGAGGGGGGCGGGGCGCGCTTCGTCGTGTCGCTCCCCGTCGCGGCGCGGTCCACCGCGGGGCGGGCATGAGCGGGCCGAACCCGCTCGTCGTCCTCATCGACGACGAGGCCGCGCTGCACAAGTACGTCGGCACGAACCTCCGCGCTCGTGGCTATGAAGTGCGGAGCGCGTCGGACGGCACGGAGGGGCTGAAGCTGCTATCCGAGGTGGTCCCGGATCTGGTGATCCTCGACATCAACATGCCCGGCCCCGACGGGTTCCAGGTCCTCGGAGCGATCCGCCGCGAGATGGACGCGCCGGTGATCATGCTGTCCGCGCGCGGCCGCGAGGGCGACAAGGTGCGCGCGCTGGACCTCGGCGCGGACGACTACCTAACGAAGCCGTTCGGGATCGAAGAGCTCCTCGCGCGCGTCCGCGCCGCCCTGCGCCGCGCGGGTCCACACGGCGGGCCGCCGGTCCCGCTGTACCGCGTCGAGGCGCTGGAGGTCGACTTCGCGGCGCGGCGCGTCCGCCTCGACGGCGCCGACGTGCGGCTGACGCGGCGCGAGTACGACCTCGTCGCGTACCTGGCCCGCAACGCGGGGCGCGTGCTCACGCACCGGCAGATCCTGGAGAGCGTGTGGGGCCCGGAGTACGGCCAGGAGGCCGAGTACGTCTGGGCCTACGTGAAGCGCATACGGCACAAGCTGGGCGAGGACCCCTCGCAACCCCGGTACATCTTCACCGAGCCCGGCGTCGGTTACCGAATGCGCGAGGCCGACCTGCCGTCGGTCGCATGACGCATCGCGGCAGGATCGGCGACATGCTCGCACCCGCGCTGGCAGTGCCGGCGGTCGTCCTGTGTTGCGGCGCGCCCCTGCTCGCCTTGGGCGTCTCCCTCCGGAGCGCGCTACCTCATGCGCTCGAGCCGCAGGGTGCGTGAGCTGCGCTCCGCTACTGACCCCGCCGCCTCAGGAGGTCGCTCGCTCGGTCCGACCCTCAGGATCTAGGAGTGTTTCAGGCCCCGACCGCGATGCGTCAGGCCGGGCTCGGTCCGCGGGTCGACTGTATCGGCATGAGCAGGATCGACGGAGGAGCACCCACGAGCCGACTCGCCGATCTCCGTGAGGAGGCCGAGAGATCCGCCCTCGAGGCCCTCATTGCGATCGAGCGCGTATGGAAGAGCGCGCACCCCAGCGGCGAGCCCATCCCGGGTCGCTGGGGCGAGGGCCCGTCGCGGGTCCGGCTGGCCGATCTCGGCTTCGACGCGCGGCTTCGGACGCTGGCGATCGTCGGACTGTGCCCGCGTCACGCCGAGTTCTTCACGGAATGGACGGGGCTCCTCGCGGACCGCCTACCCGAGCAACTCCGCTGCGAGAGGGTCGACGATGGTAGGCGCTGCGAGCTGCATGGGCTGGTGATGGGCTTGGCTCGCGCGGCGCCCGGCGACCCGAACGGGTAGCGCGCGATGGCCACGCCATCGGCGCCGCATGAGCGGGTGCCCTGATCACCCTTGCGCCGATGAACGCGTCGGTGGTCGGCTCCGGACACTATCGGATCAAGGTACTGACGTCGGGTCGCGTCGGCGGCCCGGCCGCGGTCGTGCTGCCCGGCCTCGGCGGTGGCGCCTACACGCTCGCTCCCCAGATCCGCCTCCTCCGCAGCCTCGGTCACGCGACACACATCGTTCAGCTCCCCGGCTTCGGCGTGGGACCACCGCTCAGCGCGCGGGACGCGTGCTTCGAGGAGCTCGCCGACCTGGTCAGCGCCGCCATCGATTCGCTCGGCGTGCGGGGTGCTCTGTTCGTCGGCCACTCGCTGGGCGGCGGGGTGGCGCTGTACGTGGCGCTGCGCCGGCCCGACCTCGTGTCGCGGCTCGCGCTGCTGGCGCCGGCGGCCGTCGGCTGCTCCCTCTCGTGGATATACCGCCTCTTCGCGCTGCCGCTCCTCGGACGCGCGCTGCTGCGCCCGCATGCCAGCGGCGACGCGCGGCTCCTGCGGCGCTTCGGCCTCGGCCGGTTGAGGCGCGACGACCGGCACTTCGTCGAGGCACTCACGCGCCTCGACCGCTGCTCGCGTGACTGCGCGCGCAGCACGCGCGCGATCGTCTGGGCCAACCAGCCGCGGGGCTGGCAGCGCCTCCGCGCCCTCGTCGTGCCGGGAGGGGAGCAGGCGGCATTCATGCTGTGCGGGCAGCTCGACGAGCTGCGCGACATCCCGACGCTCGCGCTCTGGGGCGCCGAGGATCGGATCGTCTCCGTAGCCGATACCCGCTTCCTCCGCGCCGCGCACCCCGGCGCCGAGATCCACGTCGCCTCCCTCGTCGGTCACATGCTGCCGCTCGAGGCGGCCGGCTGGACGAACCGCCACCTCGCCGCTTTCGCTGTGCGGACCCCGGCGCCCACGAGCCCGGCGGCGTAGGCGAGCCGGTGCGCCGCCCGGGATCGGCCCGGGTCGCGATCCTTCAGGTCCGCGTCAGTCCGCATGGGGAAGGCGACCCGAGGCGTTCAGGCCGCGCAGCCATTGTCGAGCCACTCACAACGGTCCCTCGCGGGACAGGAGGTCAACGACCATGTCACGAACGGTCGGTGTAGTCGAGAGCCACAGCTACGCGGACGTCCTCGGGGCGGCGAATAGGATGGTCAGGGCGGCCGACATCCGTCTCGTGCGCTGCGAGAAGGTCGGCGAAGGCGCCCTGGCACTCGTGGTGGAGGGCGACACCGCCGACGTGCAGCTCGCGCTCGCGGCGGCGAAAGACGGGCACGACGGCACGAACGGGAATGGCCTCCGCGCCGAGCTGCTCGCGCACGTCCCCGGCGAAGTCCTGAGCGTCTTGTCGCTGCCGGGCGGACACGTCTGGGACAGATAGCGCTCCGATCGCGCCCTTCCCCTCCTCGGCGGCCGGCGTCACCCACGACGCCGGCCGCTCTATCTCTAAGGGCGGCTCACGGCCAAGTCGGATCTTAGGGGCTGTTCAGCCGGTGGCGGCGCGGCGTTCGTACGCCGTCAGGCGAGATCCGCAGCCTGGGGTCGCACCCGGGACCTGAGCCCCGCGGCGCTCGAAAGGAGACCAGACATGGCGATGGACATGCGCAGCATGGTCACCGCGCTCGCGACCCTCGATGAGGCGAACCGGCGGACCATGATGCGCGAGCGGCTCATCCAGTTCGCGGGCCTGCCCGACGCCGAGCGCTCGGCGGCGATGCGGCAGATGATGGAAGCGCTCGGCACGCTCGGACCCGGCGACGTGAGGAAGCTCATCGCCTCGCGCACCGAGGCGCTCGGCGACCTGTCGGACGCTCAGCGCGGGGCGCTCATCCGAACGCACCTTGCGTTGCTGTCGCAGGCCGGTCCCGAGCGGGCCAAAGCGGAGATGGACCTGGTGAGCGAGATCGTGCCCACACTCTCCGCGACCGGCAAGCAGGCGGTGCAACAGATGATGCGGGCGATGGCCGCCCACGGCGGGAGCTAGCGGCGGTGCAGGGCGTCCCGTGGCCGTGGCCGCTCGCGCCGCTCGTCCTCCTCACGACGATCGGCCTCGCCGCCATCGTGCTGCGGCTCGTCCACGCGCACGTCGTCCTCGGCGGGGACGACCTCGCGCGCCGCCGCCGCGTCGGCCCCGAGCGGTCTCCGCTCCTGCCGACCTTCCGCGCCGAGATCCTCCCCGCCCTGGCGATCCTCTGGCTCGCGCTCCTCGCCGCGTGGTCCGCGACGAGCGCGCCCATCTTCTGGGCTGTCGTCCCCTGGGCGAGCGTCACGCTCATCATGCTCTGGCCGGTCGCGCGCGACCTCGAGGGCGAGCCCGAGTACCTCTCCTACCGCACCTGGCTCTTCCTGCTCGGGGTGTGGTCGATGGCCTACATCATCGTGACCGGGATAGCGCTCGAGTCCGACCTGCCGTACGGGGCCAAGCTCGTGGCCTTCCTGCTGCTGCCGGTCGTCCTGACCGTGTTCGGCATCCTCCCGAGCCTGCGCGCCGCGATCGGACCGCCGCTCCCGATGGTGTTCCGGCCCGACCTTATCTTTGGCGACGGCCGCGTGCTCGCGACGGGCACGCTCTCGCTCATCCTCGGCCTGCGCTACCTGCTCGGCGGGCCACCGCCTGAGGACGTGCCGGTGCCGCTGCCGGCGTGGAACTGGTGGGCGATCCTGTGGGCGATCGCGCTCGGCTTCATCCCGATCATCGCGATCCGCGGGATGCTGAAGGTCCTCCAGCGCGTGCGCCGCATCCGCGACGGCGAGTGGCGCGGCTGGACGTCCATCGCCGTCCGGGAGCTCCTGCTCGTCGGCGGGGTGTTCGGCATCGCCTTCGGCTTCCACAACGCCTTCATGGGGACGGCCCCGTTCGTCGGGTCGATGACGACCCTCCACGAGTTCAGCTGGGTGCCCCTTTTGGGCATCGCGGCCGGGACCGCGTTCCTCGTCTTCGTGCGCGGCGGCTACAAGCGCAGGATCGGTGAGCCGTTCATCCGCGAGACCCTCGCCCAGACCTGGGTCAAGGAGCTCCTATACGCCGTCGGGATCCTCATCGTCGCCTGGAGCTTCCTGTCGATCCTCGCCACCGGCATCGGCGACGTGCAGCACGCCGGCTACCGGCCGCTCGAGGCCGCCGGCGGACCGGCCGGGCCAGCGCCGTCCAGCGCCTCGATCACGCGCTGGCCCGAGGGCGGCTTCGTCCTCGGCGGCCTCCGCGGCCTCGTCGTCGGGCCGTGGAACTGGGTCGGTGTCGCGCTGGTCATCTGGGGGCTCGTCGTGCTGATCCCGTTCCGAGTCCTCGCGCAGCACGAGCAGCGTCGGGCCCTCGTCGCCCAGATGGCGGCCGTCCTCCTCCCGACCTTCGCCCCCGAGGAGCGCGAGCGCACCCTGCGCCGGATCCTCGCGCACCTCGCGGACATGAGCGTGCGGCGCGCCTCGCACTACGTCCGGGCAATGCTCGAAGCCCTCGACACGGTCCCGGCGCCGACGCGGACGCTGATGGCGCGCGAGCGCGTCCGTATCCTCGCCACGCTCCCGGAGGAGGACCAGGGTCACCTCATCGCCTGCATGCAGCGGGCGCTCGGGAAGTGCGATGAGCCGGTCCGCGTGCGGGCGATGGCGGACACGATGGCGGCGGTCGCCGACCTGCCCGAGGCCGCGCGCCGCGGCTTCGTCCAGCGCATGACCGCGCCGGCGTGAGCGTGATGGAGCTCGTCGCGCTCGTCGTCACGTTCGTCGCGGCGACGTACGCGCTCAACACGGTGAAGCTGCGCATGGTCGCGCGGGCGCGTCCGATCGCGGCCGCCGCGCTCGAGGGCATCCAGGGCTTCATGTACGTGTACGTGCTGGTCCGTGTGGTGGAAGGGGCGAGCACCTGGGCCGGCATCGCTGCCTACGTCCTCGGCGCCTTCGTGGGGACGCTTGCCGCCATGCTGTGGCAGCACCGCACGGCCGCCGACATCCCGGGCCATTACCACTCGTGCTGCCCCCCCGTCGGACCGATGCCGCTCCCCGCCGGCCCGGCGTCGCTGCCGGCGGCCGCCCACCCCGCGTCGGATGAGCGGGGCGCGGCGTGACGGTCGCGAACGCCGCGGCAGCGGTTCAGGCGATCGTCAAGGCCGGCGGCGCCGCGTTCAGCGGAGCGTCGGCGGGGAAGGGGACGGTCGCCGCATGAACGAACTGCTCTGGCTGATCGCCTTCGCCCTCACCGCGATCCCCGTCGGCGGCCTCCTCCTCGATCGTCTCTTCGACGTCCCCGCGCGCCGGTACTTCGCGGTCCTCAGCGTGCCCTGGGCCATCGCGCTCATCGCGATACTCCTGGCCTCGCGCGGTCCCCTCGCGACGCTCCTGTTGTGGGGCGCCCTCGGCGGAGTGCTCGGAACGGTCGCTCTCGACGCTGTGCGCCTCGCGGGCGTGCGCGCCGGCGCTTTCCCGCTCGACATGCCCAAGATGTTCGGGATACTGCTCGCGGGGCTCGCGCCCACGGTCCAGCGGCACCTCATCGCGCGCATGGTCGAGGTGACAGCCGCGCTCTCCGCGGACGACCGCCGGCAGGCGCTGGCGCCGCGTGTCGCCGCGCTCGGCCGGCTCTCCGAGCGGCGCCGGTCGATCGTCGTGGCCGGGATGCTCGCGGGCCTGTCGCGGCTGCCGGAGGAGCTGCGCCAGGCGATGCTCGGCACGCAGCTGGCGCTGCTCGCCGAGGCGCCCGCCGCTGCGCGGCAGGCGGTGATGGGCACGATGTCGCGCGCGATGGGCGGCAGCCTCACCGTCCCTTACGGACAGCCGCGCGGCATGCCCCAGGTCCCGATGGCCACCTTCCGCGGGCTCGCGGACGTCGCGCTCGCGCGGACCGTCGACGAGGCCGGTGTGACGTGGCGGCGCATCCACCTCTACGGCTACGGCTGGCACTTCCTCATGGGCGCGACCTTTGGCGCGCAGTACGCGCTCCTCGTCGGGTCCGGCTCGCTCGCGCTCGCGATCGCCTGGGGCTCCTTCGTGTGGCTGGCGATGATGGTCGCGATGCCGCCGATGATGCCGATGGTCCGCTTCCCGGCCTGGTTCCCCATCGTCCCGTTCGTCGCGCATGTCGCGTTCGCCCCGCCGCTGGCGTGGGTCGCGCTCAGCTTCGTCCCGCCTGACGCGACCGCCCTGAGCCTGATCGGGCTGCTGGCCACGCGATGAGCGCCGACCCACCGCCCGACGACACCAGGCGGCCCGCGCCTTCTCAGGTTCGCACGGTCGCGACCGACGGCGAGGGTCGATGCTTCCTCTGCGGCCGCGCCTTCCGTCCGGCGGAAGGGGAGCCGATCAGCGGAGGGGAAAGTGTGCTGCTGTGCGCGGGCTGCGGCGTGCTCTGAGCTGCCGGCGTGCTGCGGATGAGCGCCTCCGGGCGGCGGAGCGAGGCCCTGTGCGGACGGCCGATCGCGATGCGCTCGCGCTGACGACCGTGCGGCCGGCACGGCGCGACCGGCGCGTGTGCGGTCGGACCGACCCGGTGACCGGGCTACCGAACTGGGCGGCGCTGCACGCTCACTTGACGCGGCTGCTGCGTGCGCGGCGTCCGATCGCCCTGCTCGTCGTCGACCTCGACCGCTTCACGGAGGTGAACGCGGCGTTCGGGCAGGCCGCGGGCGACGACCTCCTGCGGGAGGTCGCCACGCGGCTGCGTGCCCGGGCGCAGGACCGGCCGGTTGCGAGCCTCGGCGAGGACGGGTTCGCTGTCGTGGCGCCGGGGCCGATCGCGCCGACGCGGACCGCATCGCCGGGGAGCTCCGCGCGACGCTGCGCGCGCACTTCGTCGTCCAGGGTCGCCACATCGAGGTCGAGGCCAGCGTCGGCATCGCCCTCGCCAAGCATGGCGCCGACGCTGACACGCTGCTGCGGCACGCCGACGTCGCCATGTACGCGGCGAAGCAGCGCGGGACCGGCTGGGCGTTCTACGAGCCGAGCGCTGACCCGCGCGACGCCGGCCGCCCTACGCTGGTCGCCGAGATCCGGCACGCGCTGCGGCGCGACGAGCTGCTCCTCCACTACCAGCCGCAGGCCGACCTGCGGACCCGAAGGATCGTCGGGATGGAGGCGCTCCTGCGGTGGCGTCATCCACAGCGGGGCCTCCTCCCGCCCCGGGGCCTTCCTTCCGCTACGACGGCAAGGAAGGGCACGGCGACGAGGAGCCCGCGACCGAACACCGCGAGCGCGACGGCGATCAACGAGAACGTCCCGACGAAGCCGACGATGAGCCCGCTCGCTTGCGCGAGGACGGCGCCGGCGACGCCCCGCGCCGGGACCGGTCCGGTCCGCAGCGCGACGTACGCCGGCGGCATCCCGATCGTGCAGGGATTGAGCGCCGCGAGCAGCCCGGCGGTGAACGCGAGGCCGAAGGGGACAGCCACCCGCTACGCCTCCTCGGCGGCGATGACCCGGCAAGCGAGGATCCGCTCTTCGTGCGTCTCGAGGTAGCGCTCGCCCATGGCCACGATGCGACGAACGTCCGGCGAGACGATCTCGTACAGCACGTTCCGGCCGCAACGGCGAGCCTCGACAAACCCGCAGAAGCGCAGGCAGGTGAGGTGCGACGCGACGCTGGACTGGTGGCGGCCGATGTGCTGGACGATCTCGCCGGCCGTCTTCGGTCCAGCCAGGAGGAAGCGAAGGATGCGGACCCGCGTGGGGTCGGAGAGGCCGTGGAAGAAACGCGCGACGGCCTCGTCGCTGGCGGTACGCGGTCTCCGGCGTGCGATACGCAGCGCCCGAACGGGGCTCACGCCGTCAGTCTATCGGGGAAAGTCGATGCAAGTCATCGCGCCTATCACACGCCCGCGCCATTCGGCCGGCGAAGAACGTATCATCGGTCGAAATCGATGAGATCCAAAGGGCCGGCGGCAGGCGACCAGGTCGCAGGTCGGCCGGAAGGCCGGTCTGGCGCTCGGAGTGGTCTTCATGGGTCTCGTGGCCGCCTTCGCGCTGACGCAGGCCGGTCCCCAGACGGCGGCTCGTGGCCGCGGCGGCGATGGGACGCCTGCGCCGGGCTTCACAGCGCCGCCGATCGATGGGAGGACGTTCGATCTCGCCCGCGAGCGTGGACGTCCCGGTCCTCGTGCTCTTCACCGCGTCCTGGTGCGCGAGCTGCATCCCCGAGGTGAACAAGCTGGCGCAGCTCCAGCAGGAGTTCGGCGCGCGCGGCTTGCGCCAGGTCGTGCTGAGCGTCGATCCCGGTGATGACCGCGAGTCCTTCGGCCTGTTGCGTGACCGCACGCGCGGCCCAACGATTGCTGGGGGCCCTCGACCCCGACCAGCGCACGACGCGCGCTTACCGGATCACCGCGACGGACACGAAGATCCTCATCGACAGCGCCGGCCGGCTGGCCTTCTCGTCGATCGGGCCGACCGACCTTGGCGTCCTCAGGAGCGAGATCGAGAAGGCGTTCCGCACGCAGTGAGCCCGCGCGGGCGGTCCCGGACATGCGCTGCGCGCGGAGTCCCCGCAGCGCGATCGGACATCAGGGAGGAGGCGACCGCGACATGAGCGAGAAACGGTTCGACCTCGTCATTCTCGGCTCCGGCTCGACAGCGTTCGCGGCCGCGATCAAGGCCGCCGAGCTCGGCAAGACGGCCGTCATGACCGAGAGCCGCACCATCGGCGGGACCTGCGTGAACCGAGGGTGCCTGCCGTCGAAGGACCTCATCGAGGCCGCGCGCATCTACTGGGAGGCGCAGCACCCGCGCTTCCCGGGCCTCGGGGGCAAGAAACTGGACCTCGACTTCCGAGCGCTCATCGAGGGCAAGGACGAGGTCATCCATGGGTACCGCAAGAAGAAGTACGACTCGATCGTTGAAGAGAGCGACCGGATCAAGATCGTGAAGGGACACGCGCGCCTCGTCGATCCGCACACCGCGGCGCTCGACGGACAGCGCCTTGTCGGCGAGCAGGTGCTCATCGCGACCGGCAGCCGTCCTGCGGTCCCCAACGTCCCCGGCCTCGCGGATGTGCCGTACTTCACGAGCGACCTGCTCACGAGCGACGAGCCGATGGAGCTCACGGAGCAACCGCGCTCACTGGTCGTCCTCGGCGGCGGGTACATCGCCCTCGAGCTCGCGCAGCTCTTCCAGCGCCTCGGCACGGCGGTCACGCTGATCCAGCGCTCGCCGCAGCTCCTCACGGGATACGAGCCCGAGGTCCAGGCCGAGATCGAGAACGTCCTCTCGGGCGAAGGCGTCGACCTACGCCTCGGCACACATGTGCGTGGCGTGCGCCGGGAGGGCGACGGCGTGGCCGTCGCGGCCGAGGAGGGCGAGATCCGCGCCGAGCGGCTGCTGGTGGCGACGGGACGCGCGCCGAACACGGACGACATCGGCCTCGAGACGACCGGCGTCGCGCGCGACGACCGCGGCTTCGTCGAGGTGGACGAGCACCTGCGCACCAGCGTCCCGCATATCTGGGCGGCCGGCGACGTCATCGGCCGGCACACCGGCGCGCAGATGGCGACGCCGGTCGGCGCGCACGACGGGAACATCGCCGCGGGGAATGCGCTCGGCGGCGAGCCGCGGAAAGCCGACCACCGCGTGCTGCCGCGGACGATCTTCACCGACCCGCAGATCGCGACCGTTGGTCTGACCGACGAGGAGGCGAACGGGGCAGGCTACCGATGCAGCTGCAACACAGTGCCCATCCACATCGTGCCCCGGGCGGGAGCGATCCGCGATGAACGTGGGCTCATCAAGATGGTCGCGGACGCCGAGAGCGGCAAGGTCCTCGGCGTCTCGATGGTCGGCCGGGACGCCGGCGAGGTGATCCACGAAGCGGCGATGGGCCTGCGCTTCGGGGCGACGGTGCACGACTTCATCGACATGGTCCACGTCTACCCGACGATGGCCGAGGCCCTGAAGATCGCTGCGCTTTCATTCTTCAAGGACGTGGAGAAGCTCTCCTGCTGCGCCGAGTGACCGTTGTCCTCCTTCGCTCCGACCCTCCGTGACAACACGCGAATCCTTGACCTTCCAGTGGACTGGAAAGTTACGGTTGAGGGGTGCTCTCTTCGGGCGCCGAAGCGCGTAGGCCCAGTCCGCGCAGTCGCGGGGATACCGCCCGCGCCTTAACGATCGGCCAGCTCGCGGAGCGGACGGGGTTCAGCGCCAAGACCATCCGCTACTACGAGGCGGTCGGGCTGCTGCCCGAGCCGCGCCGGCGTCCGTCGGGGTACCGCCAGTACGACGAGTCCGCAGCCGACCGCCTCGCGTTCGTCGGCCGGGCGAAGCGTCTGGGGCTGTCGCTCGCGGAGATCCGAAGCGTGCTCGTCCTCCACGACACCGGGACCCAGCCGTGCGAGCACGTCCGCGGGCTGCTCGACCTGCAGATCAGGCGAGTGGACGAGGCGCTCGACCAGCTCACCGCGTTCCGCCGACAGCTCGCGCGGCTGCGCCGGAGCGCTCGCGGACGATCGACCCGAGGAGCCGCGGTGTGCCGGATCGTCGAGCACGCGGCGATCGACCTGAGCGCGCTCGAGCTCCCGGCGCTCGCGCGCCGACGCAGGCAGCAGGGAGCCAACGCGTGAGCACCGACTACGAGCTCGAGGTACGCGACCGCCGCATCCATTGCGACGGCTGCGAGGGACGCATCACGCACGCGCTCGGGCGGCTCGAGGGCGTCACGCACGTCGAGGCGAGCCACCAGACACAGCGCGTCCGCGTGACCGTCGCGGAGGGCGGCCCGGGTCGCGACGAGATCGCGCGCAAGCTCGCTCGGATCGGCTTCCCCGCCTCGCCCGGAACGTGACGACCGCCCTCGACGCGCGGGCCCGGACGAACGCGCCCGACGCGTTCGCGGCGGAGAGCGGCGTCCGAAAGCTCCAGCTGAAGATCGGCGGCCTGCACTGCTCGTTCTGCGTCGGGACCATCGAGCAGGCCATGGGCGGAACGCCGGGGGTCCGGAGCGCGAGCGTGAACCTGGCGCATGAAGAGGCGCTCATCGAGTACGAGCCCGAGGTCGTCAGCGCCGAGGGCCTGAAGTCGACGCTGCTCGAGCTCGGGTACACGCTGCGCGACGCGAGCCGCCCTCGCACGGTCGAAGAGGACGAGGCCGAGCTCGCGGCCCAGCTCGGAGAGCTGCGCTTCGCGGCGTTCGCCGCGGCGGTCGCCGTCGCGGCGATGCTGCTCGGCCTGTTCGGGTGGCTGCCCGCGGCGGCGAGGCCGTTCGTCGCATGGCTCATGCCGACACTCGCGCTCACGGTCATCTTCGGTCCGGGTTGGCACATCCTCACGATGGCCGTCGCAAGCCTTCGGCGGCGGATCCTCAATCAGCACGTGCTGCTCGAGCTCGGGGCATTCGCTGGCCTCGTCGGCGGCTTCCTCGGCTTCGCCTTCCCGACCTTCCCGGCGATGGACTTCTTCGCGGTCGCGGTCTTCATCACGACCTACCACCTGCTCTCGGGATACGTCTCGCTCCGCGTGCGAACACGCGCGTCACAGGCCGTCCGCAGGCTCCTCGCGCTCGTCCCGCCGACGGCGCGCGTGCTCCGCGACGGACGCGAGGTCGAGCTTCCGCTCGAGGAGGTGCGCCTCGACGACCTCGTGCGCATCCGCCCGGGCAGCTCGGTCCCCGTCGACGGCGTCGTGGTCGACGGCCGATCGAGCGTCGACGAGCACCTCGTGACCGGCGAGTCGCTCCCCGAGGGCAAGGAGGCCGGCGACGGCGTCATCGGCGGTTCGATGAACCTGACCGGCACGCTCCTCGTGCGCGTGACCCGCGTGGGAGAGGAGACCTTCCTCTCGCAGGTCGCGCAGCACGTCGAGGAAGCCCGCGCCCTCAAGCCGGGGATCTTGATCCTCGTCGACCGCGTGCTCGAGGTCTATGTGCCGGCCGTGATCGCGGCCGCCGCGCTCGGGGTGCTCGCCTGGACGGGGGGAGCGTGGCTGGTCACCGGACGCCCTGACCCCGCCCGTGCCGTCTTCGCCGCGCTCGCCGCGCTCGTGATGGGCTATCCGTGCGCGCTCGGCATGGCCACGCCGCTCGCGCTCATCCGCGGCGGCGGGATGGCCGCGGAACGGGGGATCCTCATGCGCTCGGCCGAGGCGTTCCAGGTCCTGAAGGACGTCGACACCGTCGTCCTCGACAAGACCGGCACGCTGACCCGCGGCCGGCCGGAGGTGGTCGCGACGGAGCCGCTCGACCGTTCGGAGAGCGACCTCCTGCGCGCGACGGCCGCCGCGGAGAGCGCGTCGGAGCATCCGCTCGCGCGAGCGATCGCCGATCGCGCGGCGGCGCTCAACGTCGCCGTGCCCACCGCCACCGACTTCGTCGCGACTCCGGGTGGCGGCGTCGAGGCGGCGGTCGAAGGCCCGCGCGTCATGGTCGGCAGCCCGCGCTTCCTCGCGTCCCGCGGCGTCCGCCTCGACCATCTCAGCGAGCGCATCGCCGAGCACGAGCAGCGAGGGCGTACCGTCGTCGTGGTCGCCGCGGATGGCACAGCGAGCGGACTCATTGCCATCGCCGACGCGCTGAAAGACGATGCCCGCGAGGCCGTCGCGCAGCTCCGGGCCGCGGGGCTCGAGCCGCTCATGCTCACCGGCGACAACGCCCGGACCGCGGCGGCGATCGCGCGTGAGCTCGGCATCGGCGAGTTCCGCGCCGAGGTCCTGCCGCAGGACAAGGCCGCCGAGGTCCGCCGGCTCCAGAAGGCCGGGCGGCGTGTGGCGATGGTCGGCGACGGCATCAACGACGCGCCCGCGCTCATGCAGGCCGACGTCGGCATCGCCATCGGGGCGGGCACGGATATCGCCATCGAGTCGGCCGACATCGTCCTCGTCGGCGAGCGCCTCGGAGCGGTCCTCGATGCCTTCCAGATCGGCCGCGCGTCCTACCGCAAGACGGTGCAGAACCTCTCGCTCGCGTTCCTGTTCAACGGCGTGGGCGTGCCCCTCGCGGTCACCGGACTCGTGCACCCGGCGTGGGCGATGGCGGCGATGATCGCGAGCGTGTCGACGGTCCTCGCGAACTCGTTCGGCGGGCGTCTGCTCCCGCGAGCGAAGGGACGGTGAGGTCATGAAGCGGAACCTGATCGTGGCGGGCGTGGTGGCGGCGGTGATGGCCCTCTTCGTCCTCGCACTGGTGGCGCTGACGGGTGCGGGCCTGTCTCTGATACACATCACCGGGCCCCAGAGACGGAATCCTAAGTCCTTTGCCTGCTTTCAG
>CAZSRI010000046.1:0-17317 GCA_964609145.1 uncultured Chloroflexota bacterium | reverse complement strand
CGCGAGCCGCGGGCAGTAGACGTATTCGTTGACCATGCGAGCCGGGAGGAGCGGCTGCTCCCGCCGATCCATGGTCACGCCCTTAGACGCTGGCTCATCGGCAGTCGAGCCGGTCGGACCGATATCGGATCCGGTCGTCTCGCTCACGTCTCGCCCGAAGGGAGGCGACCAACGACTGCTTCATACACGCCGCGCGCGGTCGCGAGCGCATCTGTGGTCTCCTCGACCGTGGCTCCGTGGTCTCGCCCGGATACCGAAAGATCCACGCGAAGACGGCCAGGCGCTCGGCTCGGACGGCGAACTCCCCCAGTGTGGGATCCAGCGCCTGGACCTGCCTCCCGAGCTCCCCCGGTCGTGCGTCCTCCTGAACGGAACGTCGTGCCACGCCAAGAGCGCCTTGAGTGGCTTCCCCGCGGCAGCTGCGCGTGGAAGAGGGCGGCGCCAACGAGTCCCGGCTGCGCCTCAAGGAGCTGGACGCTTGCGCGTAGATCGCTCTTCGCCCGCTCCAGCCACCTCTTCGCTTCGGCGAGCTTCGCGGCATCAAGACTCATGCAGGAGGATGCCCTCACGCTGATCGTGCCAGGAAGCGATGCACGAAGGTGCCGCTGCCCGTCAAATCGATCCGCAGGCCAGACGAGGACGTCTGCGGCCGTGCCGAGGTCCCACAGAAGGGAATGCGCCCGTTGGCTCAGCCGATAGCTCGGCTCGGAGGCTTCGCGGACAACGACCATGAGGTCGTAGTCGCTATGCGGTCCTCGCTCGCTGCGCGCGGTAGACCCGAACAGGTAGACGCGCTCGGGACCGAACGCCGCGACGAGCCTACGCACGACCTCATCGAGTACCGCGTCCCGAGGTCGAACGTGGACCTCACTCATAGAGCGGCGCCATCAGCCCGAGACCGACGTAGCGGCCGCTTCCGATGACGAGCGGGCCACCGACGGACTCCGAAAAGCTAAGGATCACATGCGTCCGCGGGTAGAGGCGTAGGTACGAAGGAACAAAGTACCGCTCAGCGCGGTCGGCTCCGGGAAATACCGGCAGCCGCTGCAGGGTCACCTCGGTGACGGGCGTATGGCAACCGGCCTGGGCCAACGCCTTCAACACGAGACCTGTGGCTTTGCGGAAGTCTCGATCGTCGAAACCCGGCAGCACGACCGGAGTGACTGAGCCCCACGTCGTCCCGCGCGATAGGTAGGTGGCGAACACGCCGTCCCGCGCCGCGTGATCGAGCCGTTGAAGGTCGCTCCTCACAACGCCTGCTTCATCCCTCAAGACGGCCCCTTGAAGAGACCGCACGATCGCGTCGGCACGAGGATCGGACGTCAGCGCCGGACGGACCAACAGCGCGCGGCGAATGCGTCCATCGACGTGGGCGTGACCGATGGAAGGAAGCGGAACGTACGTGAGCCGCTCCGCCAGACCGTTCGGGTCATTGCTGTGCCCGCTCACGTAGCGGTCGATGAAGGGGAAGTCAAAGCCAAGGCTCGTCGCGGCTTCGCGCGCTGCGTGGCGCAGCCAAGCCGAGACGTGTGCGACCTTGAGCGCCTCGAATGACGCCCATCCACCGCCCTCGCGCACCAGACCGAATGCGTACGTTTCGTGGGGCAGCTCCGCCGCTCGGCGACGGTACCCGACCCACCCGACGCATCGGGGTGGCTGCGACACGTCCACGGTTCCAGCTGAGAGCCGCCGCACGAAGGCCGCGTACCGGTCTACGAGCTCAGCGTAGGAGCCATCGACCGGCACCCGCGTCCGCTTCGGGATCGCGCCGGGCGACCATGCCTCTCCTGGCAGCGCACGCGTGGCCACGTCATCAAGCATCCGTCCACGGGCCGCAACGAGGTCCACGCCGAGCCCGAGATGGTGGAGATGCCGGGACTCGTCGCAGATGAGTTCGGCAGTTTCGCGGCATCCCTCCCACTCGCCGTCAGTGATCGGCCAGAGGTATCGCACCGTAGCATCGCCCTCCAGCGCGACCGGCCGAAGCGTCTTCGCGGCGCGTAGCTCGCTGGGCCTCCGGCGTGACCGGCTCCGCCGTGCCCACGCGCGCGCGACGATGTCCATGTCATTGTTCGGTACGGAGAGACGGAACGCTGAGCTGCTGTATGCCCGAGGAGCTCGGATCTCTGGCGGTTGACGCCGCTCGAGCCAGCGAAAGGCGACCTCCTTCGCGCTCGACCACTGGACGGTCCGCGACCCGAGGTGCGCCGAGGCGAGCAGAGCCTGGAACAAGCGGTAGGGAGAGGGAGGCCAGTCGGTTTCCCTGCCCTCTCCGCGCCGACCGTGGTACCGACCGCTAAGGAACGTAGCCTCGATGGCCAACCAGCGCGACATCAGTTGGCCGATCGGCCGCGCCCGCCCGCGCGGGCACTGGGGCCCTTCTTCCGCTTCTCGGAGCGTTCAGCGATCGCCCCCTTGGCGGCGACCCGCTCGAAGTCGTAAACCGGATCGGCCGTGGCGTCGCGACTCACATCGACGCCGAAGGCAGCTGCCGCCTCGGTTGCGAACCCAAGGAGGGCTGAGTGGTCGGACGCGTCTAGGGCGATCTGTTCCCTTGAGCCGTCGTTTCCGACCGCGGTCCAGTCGTCCGCGTGCCGTTCGTCCCGCACCAGCAGGCAGCCCTGCCGCAGCGCATGAGCCCGCTCGTGCGTCGCCGCGAGGAGCGCCAGCGCCAGGATGTAACGCCGAAGTGCGTCGCCGTCGCTTCCAGAAGGACCCAGGGCCCGCACACCAATGAGGCTTAGGACCACCTCCCGACGGATCTCCCCGCGAACGCGAACGCCGCCGGGCGTGCCGACCGCGGGGGCATCCCGGAACCCGAGCTGAGACAGCACCTTCTGCACGGCTTCGCTGTCGGCCTCGTCGATCAGCCCCTCGTCGGCGTAGCGGATGGGCGGGTTGTACTGAGCCGAACGCTTGAGCGGCTCTACATCCCATGCTCTGATCGTGGCCGCGATCACTCGTGGGATCTTCACCTCAGTGTCTCGCGAGTCCCAGGCGCCGAAGACCAACGAGGTGGGCGCGATCCTGGCCAGTGGCCTGGCGTCCCCGTTCTCCTCGATCTGTCGGAAAGCCGCCGTCAGCTGCGGACCGAGGCTCGAGTAGCGAACGATCGCGTCAGCCGCACGGTGCCCCGCATCGAGGAGGTGGACGACGCGGTCGCCTGCCCTGATCCGCACCTGCGGCACGAGCTGGGCATACTTCCCGTCCTTGAAGAGCGGCTCCATCCGGTTCGCTTGAGAACCGGTGCTGTCGATCAAGGCCACTTGAGTGCCGTCGCTCAGCTTGTCGATGTTGTAGTCAGACTTCCCGCCGTCCGCGCCAGCGAACGTCGGTGGAAAAACAACGCCATCCGGCCCTTCCACAGGCATGAGCCACTGGCGACAGAGCAGAGCCGCTGGCCCGTCGGCTCCCAACCACTCGTCAGTCCGCTGGGACCAGGTCTCATCGATCGTCATTGCGCGTTCCCTCCTCAAGACTCGATGGGCTCGGCGTACGTGAACGCCCTATACGACTGCCCTCGATCCACCACCGCGAAGCGAAATAGCCGGTCAGCAAGAGCCCCCGAGACCGCCGCTCGCGCCACTCGGAAGGGCAGCGGGCGCGACCACACCCCATAGGTGAACTCGCGCCGCCTCGGCGAGGGCTGCGGCCGGGATCCCTGCAGACCGATGGCCCCCAATAGCTCCGTCACTGGAGCCGTTAGGACCGGCATCTCTTGGTCGTTGGGTGAAAACCCGACATCGAGCGCATCCCAAGCGGGCCCGGGGTCGATGCCAAATCGACCGGTCAGACTCGACCGCCATCGCAGGAGAGTCCCATCCATGGGCGGCACGACGGTGTGCGCGCCCCTCGGGCCATCGACGCACGCGCCCTGGAGACCCTCGAAGATCTTCTTCGCGTCCTGTTGCCCGCCCCACAGTTTCAGCACACTCGCACGGGTCGAACCGGGCTCCAGCCACCAGTCCAGGCGCATACGGAGCGGCAGCAATACGAGCGGACGCACCTTCGCGTCGTATTGCTCCGCGTCTTCGGTGATCACGACGAGGGGCGATGCGAGCAACAGGTCGTTCAGCAGGGCGCCGAGCCCGTCGCGTCGGCCGGAAGAGGTCGCCACCAGGAATCGACCGGTCTCGAACCATCCCTCACTGCCCTGCCATTTCCGGCCCGCGAGCTCGAGCAGCCCGCAGCACGCGAAGAAGTGGCCGGGGTTCCGGATGTCGAGATCCAGCACGATGTCGGCGTCTCGGTCCTTCATCCGACGTTTAGGCTCCGCTCCCAACGCGCTCGGGCAGAGACGCGAGGGCGTCGGCCGTACGCACAAGTGACTCGAGGTACGCGAGTCCCCAGCGCCCGTACCGGCGCTCCAGGCGTGCGAACCGGCGGGGCACTTCTCCTGCCAGGTCGGTCGCCTCCTCCGCGTTATGATCCGGATCGAACGCTTCGTCTCCTGGGAAGTGCGGCCTGGCTCTGCCGTGGTGGGCGGCGATGATGTGTAGGGCGAGGTCTTGAGCCTCCGCGCTCAGGACGTGGAACTCCGGGAGGGTGGCGACGTCGAGCAGGGAGCCGAACTCGTGACGGTAGCCCTCAACGTCGAGCGTTCGCGTCGAGTCGGACGACTTCGCGAGCACCTGCTGGGGGTAGTCGCGATTGCCGATGGAGCGCTGCCACACGGCCCGGTGCTTGCCTCGATCGTGCCACCGAGCGGCGAACCGGATAGCTGCGCGCTCCGACGCTCCGAGGTGAAGCCTCTCCGTGATCGCCGCCGCCGCCGCCTCGGCCCGGCTGAGATGCAGGTCGAGCGACTGCGGCGCGGCACCGGTACGCGAGCCATCGTCGTCAGCCGACCGCGGCCGCACGTACCAGCGCCAGATCCGGGGGCCCTCCTCCTGAGGCTGCTCTTCCAGACCCATCTGCGTGTCGATGACGCGCACGAGTCGCATCCCGGAAGGCGTCGACTCGTCATCCCACGTGCGCGCGCGTCGCGGCTCGCGGTCCTCGCCAAGCCATTGGTCAGAGACGTCGTAGCTCCCGCGCTCACCGAACGGAGCGTCGCCGTTCAGCCTTCCGCCCTCGAGGCCGCCGACGAACGGCGGAAGGACGACGGTCCTGTCGTGGAACTTGCTCTCCAGCGCCCTGAGTCGCGTGTTCGACTGGCCGATCCCAACGAGATCCCCTAAGACACCCAACTCGACGGAGCCGTCATCCTGGATCAGCCAGGCTGGCGCGCTCGGCTGCCTCGTGGCGATCTTGCGGAGGTGGTCGAACACTCGATCGGACCGGTCGCGCAAGGTCTCGACGGGCTTCAACGGGAAGTCCTCGAGCAGGTCCGCGGGATCGTAGAAGATCTGCAGGCGAGGGCCGATGATCTCCACCTCCGCACGCCACGCCACATACGTGTCAGGAGGCTGCCACTCGGCAATGCCGTGAAGCCACCCGGCTACAGGCGGCCGCCCCACGAACGATCGCCGTATGGACGTCAGCGCCCAGGCGTCGAAAAGCAGGTCGCTCGCCGGCAAGATCCGTGGTACAGGCGTGAACGCGTCACGCCTGTCGTCAGGGGGAAGCTCGGCGAGAGCCGCCGGACTCGCGTCGTGCCGTCCGTTCTCGCCCACCGGAAGGCGACGAAGGAGAGACCCGGTCCGCTCCGACGCGCGCCCTAGGAGTTCCAGAGGCTTCGTTCGCCTGAGATCGGGGTCGGATGAACCGGCCGGCGCCTCCACGACATCTACGAGAGCGGTCCCCTGGCCGAAGCGATTAACGCGGCCGAGCCGCTGCACCATGCTGTCGAATGGGACGAGATCACAGACGAGGTGGTCGGCGGACATGTCGATGCCCACCTCTCCGGCTGAGGTGCAAACCAGGTAGACGGTGCCAGTCCTGCGCTCGAGACCTGGGTCCGACTTCGCCATGAACCTCGCGAAGACCGGATCACTGCGTGAGAGCGCATCACGCTCGAGCCCGCGCAGCGTTCCGGTGAGGATCTGGATCGCATCCCGGGGGACCCCGGCCTCGCGGAGGGCTTCGACGGTCCGCCCCAATTGCTCGAGCTCTCTGACGTAGATGAGGACGGCCTTGCCGGAGTCCCGATGGAAGAGGGCCACACTGGCGATCTCCTCGCCTACGTTGCGCCCGTCTGTGAAAGAGAACGCGACCCACTTCTCTGCCCGGAAACGCTTTGTCACGGCGGGGTCGTCGAGGTCGGCCTTCGTCAGGGAGAACGCTGCATCCACCGAGCGAGTTGTGGCGGTGAGCGCCATGACGCGGAGAGGCCGCAGGTCCCGCTTGCTCTGCTCCTCGCGTATCGATCCGATCAACTGCTGGAATGCCGGCTCAAGGTGCGCCTCGTCGTGCACGAGGAGGACGTCTTGCCCGAGTAAGCCCGCGTGAAGCGGCCGGCTCTTGAAGCCGCATCCGTATCCCGCGAAGAGAAGCCGGCTGCCGATCATGTCGACCGTACCAATGATCACGGCCGGCCGTGTCGGATCCGTACGCCATTCGGCGTTGTCGGCGAACTCGCCGCGCAAGGTGCTGACCGCGATCGGCGCGCCGGCCGCGGCAGACGCGACGTGGCGAAGCGCCGCCGACACAGGTTGGAGTTCGGTCCGCGACGTGAGCGCCCGACGATAGTCTTCGACCTCCCGCGTCGCCTGATCGACCACGGTCCGACGATTCACGACGAACACGAGCCGACGGGGGTAGCCGTCGAACGCCCCGCCTTGCATCGAGTGCGCGAGTGCGAGCAGCCAGATACCAATGACGGAGGTCTTTCCCAGCCCCGTGGGTATGTCGCACGACGGCGGAAAGTCGCGCATAAGGAACTTCTGGAACAGCGCTCGCTGCCAGGGGAACGGCGATGCGTCCTCGCCAAGTCCCGTCAACGCCACGAATTCGGCGTCGAACTCGGAAGCTGGGGCTGTTCGCCCGCCCCCCATAATCGGGACCGTATCCGAACGGACGTTCGGCAGTCAAGCGGGGGATGGAACTGCAAGACGAGAGAGCGAGGGCGCCTCCCTTTCCTGCGGGCTTCGTGCCGATCTGCCCATCGCTCGGTACGATATGGCACACATGGCCCTCACTCCCGCCCAGCGCATCGCCTCGGTCCTCGGCGGCCGCAGCACGCTCAAGAGCGACGTCGCCTCCCCGCAGGCGCTCCTCCGCAGCATCGAGTCGGGCCTCCCGTACACCTCGTTCGACGCGCTGCGCGAGCGGTTCGGCCTGAGCCGGGAGGACGCGGCGGCGGCGATCGGGCTCCCGCTCCGCACGCTCGCGCGCCGAAAGCGCGAGCGCCGGCTCCACTCGGACGAGTCGGATCGGCTGGCGCGCGTCGCGCGGGTCGCCGCAGAGGCCGCGCGGATCCTCGGCGACGAGCAACGAGCCGGCCTCTGGCTGCGCGACGCGAACCTGGTCCTCGGCGGCAAGAGGCCGATCGAGCTCGTCAGTAGCGACCTCGGCGCGCGGCAGGTCGAGGACGTCCTCGGGCGGATCGAGTTCGGCGTCTACAGCTGATGCGCCTCTGGCGCCTCTCGACCCACGGCACCTTCGATGGCGAGGGCGCCAGACGCGTCGGTGGGCGTTGGAACCGCCCCGGCACGGCGGTGATCTACGCGGCCGCGACGTGCGCCCTCGCGACGCTCGAGTTCCTGGCCCATGTGGACCGTGGCCGCGTGGGCCGGCCGGTCCACGCCCACTTCGCGGACGTGCCCGACGACGCCGCGATCGAGCGCGTGCGGGACGACGAACTGCCGGCCGCGTGGGCCTCGTTCCCCGCGCCCGACGCGCTCGGTGAGATCGGCACGCGCTGGGCGGCCTCCGGCTCCACCCTGCTCCTCGCCGTCCCGAGCGCGGTCCTGGGCGTCAGCCCGTCGCTCGTGCCGGAAGAGAGGAACTTCCTGATCAACCCCGCCCACCCCGACTTCGCCCGGGTCCGGTCGCGCTTGGTCCCCATCGCGCTCGACCCGCGCATCCGGCCGTAAGACATGCTGCATTCGCCGCGGCTGTACACCGGGGCAGGGCCTGCGGCTCAGCCCACCTCGTAGCCGCCCCGGAGAGCGGAGCGCGTCAGCGGCGCCAGCGGCTGCGGTCGATGCGCTGGCCACGCCAGTACGCCGGCCCGCCGCCGCCTCCCGACGACCCCATGTCGCTCGTGGCGACGTACGCGGCCGCGCCGAGGATCGCCGCCAGGACGAGGTCGAGGCCGGGGGCGTAGAGGAGCGCGAGCAGCTCGCCGAGCGACCACGCCGCCGCGACGATCGCGACCCGGATGAACGCGGCGCGCGCCTGCCCGTACACGGCTAGCGCGCCGCCGATCGGCCCACGAGCCCCGCGTCGCGCCGCACGACGAACGACGCCTCGTGCGCCCATGTCCCGCACTGGGCGAGCTCGTCCCGGCTGACATAGCCGGCGCGCACGGCGCCCTTCAGCTCGTCGCGGAGCGTCGTGCGCAGCATCTCGGGGCCGTCGGTGTTGAAGCTGAATCGCACCTTGTGCTTGCGGAACACGGCGATGAGCGAGCGCATCTCCTCGGCGTCGCGGACGACCTTCGTCTCGAGGTTCGACGTCGGGCAGATCTCGAGGAGCACCCCGCGCTCGGCGAGGCGCCTCACGAGCGCGGGGTCCTCCGCGGCATGGATGCCGTGGCCGATGCGGTCGGGCTCGAGGTAGCGCAGCACCTCGTCGACCGACTCCGGCCCCTCGTCCTCGCCGGCGTGGACGGTGATCCCGAGGCCCGCGCGCTTCGCACGGCGGAAGAGCGGCGCGTAGTCGCGGTAGTGGAAGGCCGGGCTCTTCCCGCCGGCCATGTCGATGCCGACGACGCCGCGCTGCCGATAGGCGATCGCCTTCTCGACGACGATCTCGTTCAGTCTGTGGTCGAACTGCCGGTCGAGGCAGAAGATGATCCCGGCCCGCACCGGGTACTCGAGGAGCGCGCGGTCGAGCCCGCGGAACGAGGCCGTGATGATGTGGTCGAGGTCCTGCTCCCCGCCGCGGTTCCGCTTCATCGGGTTGTAGCGGAGCTCGAGCGTCGTGATGTTCGCCTTCCGGTACGCCCCGCCGACGACCGCGTACACCGACTCCTCGACCGCCAGTGGGCTCGACTGGATGAGCTCCGTCCAGTGGTACAGCTCGAGGAAGTCCTCGAACGAGCGGCGCTTCGTCTTCGTCAGCGTGATGAGGTCGACGAACTCCCAGTAGTCCTTCGTCGGGAGGCGGATGCCCTGCGCGTGCGCGATCCGCCAGAGGTCGGCGGGGTCCACCGCGCCGCCCAGGTGGACGTGGAGCTCGGTGAGCTCGTCGCCGAGCGGATGCGGGATGGGAGTTAGCTGCCCTGCTCTCGGGTGGGCGGGCGGCGGACGCGCCGGCGGCGCCGCGGTGCCGGGCGTCCCTCGGGGTGCTCGCGCCACACGATGTGGCCGTCGTCGTCGGGCGAGGCGACCTGCATGAGCCGGTCCCAGATCTCGGCGCGGCGCAGCTCCTGCTCGGCCGTCTCACGGCTGGTGGCGCGCTCGAGCATGACGTCGCAGTCGTACGGCGACCCCGTGACCTTCCAGCCGTTCTCGGTGAGGAGGTCGATGAGCCGCGCGATCTCGGTCAGGCGGCTGGGAGTGTCCGCGACGAATTGGCGGAGCCACCCGGAGTAGGTCCGCTTCCCTCGGTCCGAGCGGTCGAGCTCGTCACGGAGCGTGCCGAACGCGTGCATGAGGATGTACGTCTGCATCAGCCCGCTTCCCGAAGTGACGCGATCTGCGGACCCGGACGCATCGTCCGAGTCTAGCCCCGCTCCTCGACGAAACGGTATCCCCCGTCGGAGTCCTTAGCGATGACGACGAGCGCGCCGCTCTTGAAGCCCGCCTGTCCCTTGAGGGCCGGGCAGGTCAGGTGGTAGTGCTCGTGCTCGGGCGGAACGCACGCGCAGCGCTCGGACTTGATCTCCGCGTCGAAGCGCCGCGCGCCGATGCGCAGCGCGACGCGCTCACCCGGCTCTGGGAAGAGCTTCCAGGCGTCCTTCGTGATCAGGATCCGGCTCTTGCGAACGTCCTCGGAGCTGAGGCGATGGCGATACGTGGACCTCGAAACGCTCATGGGTGTGTCCATTTTCGCACGTCCCAGGCGGCGCCGCATCCCTGAGACGGCGCCCGCTCGCTAGGACCGGAGCGCGGCCTCCGGATCGTCGAGGAAGCGCATCAGGTGCACCACCGGCACGCGCACGCCGGCCGCTTCCAGGCCCGCGCGGATCTGGAGGATGCAGCCCGGATTGGCCGAAACGACGACGTCGGGGCGGGCGGCGAGGATGGCGGCGGCCTTCTGACGGCCGAGCTCGTCGGCGATGTCAGGATGCGTGAGGTTGTACACGCCTGCGGAGCCGCAGCAGCGCTCGGGATCGGCGATGGGGACGAGCTCGACGCCCTCGACCGCGCGCAGGAGGTCGCGTGGCTCGCGGCGGATCCCCTGCCCGTGCGCAAGGTGGCACGCGTCCTGGTAGACGACGCGCACCCTGCGACCGAGCGACCGTGGAGCGTCCGCGGGCCCCGCGACCTGGCTCGCGTCACGTACGCGTGCTGCGAACGCGCGCGATCCGTCGTCGGCGAGCAGCTCGCCGTACGCTTTCAGGTGCGCGCCGCATCCCGCGGCCGTCACGACGATCGGACCGTCGCTCGCGCCGAACGCCGCGACGTTCGCACGCGCGAGCTCGCGGGCGCGGTCGCCGAGGCCGGCATGCGCGTGGAGCGCGCCGCAGCACGTCTGCCCGGCGGGCGAGCCGACGCGATGACCGCCGCGCTCGAGGACGCGCGCGGCCGCGCGCTGCGTCTCGCCGAACGACGAGCGCATGACGCATCCGGCGAAGAGCTCGACGTCGGCGTCCCGGCGCGGCGTCGGCGCGAACGGGGCGCCCTCCGCGACCGGGAGGAGCGCATCCATGCCGGCGAGGCGGCGCGGCAGCAGGCGCCGGATGAGCCCGCGGATCCCGCTGCGGTCGTAGAGGCGCGCGAGGAGGGCACCGAACGCGAGGAGGCGATGGTGCGTGACGAGGTCGACGAGCGCGGCCTCGACCGGCGAGACACCACGGCGGTGCGCGATCTCGTCGCGCGCGCCCTCCATGATCCGCCCGAACGGGACGAGCGAGGGGCACGCCGTCTCGCATGCGCGGCACACGAGGCACGCCTCGAGATGCGCGACCGTCCCGGGATCGGGCCGAGCGTCGGTCGACATGAGCGCTCGGATGAGGTGGATGCGCCCGCGCGGCGAGTCCGCCTCGTCGCCGAGGACGCGGTACGTCGGACAGTCGTTCAGGCAGAGACCGCACGACACGCATGTCGCGACGTCCTCGTGACGGACCCGGGGGAGAGCGGTGGCGATGTGCCTAGGATACGGTCGAGTGGTCACGGAGATCGCCTCGCTCGCGTCGCGCCTGCGCGCGATCCTTCCGGCCGAGCGGGTCCTCGACGACCGCGAGACGCTCATCCCCTACGCGTACGACGCGTCGTTCTGGTCGCTCCGCGCGCGGCGGATGCCCGACGTCGTCGTCATCCCGGAGAACGCGGCCGAGGTCGCCGCCGTCGTCCGCTTCGCCGCGGAGACGCGGACACCGATCGTCCCGCGCGGCGCGGGGACGGGGCAGACCGGCGGCGCGGTCGCCGCGCGCGGGGGGATCGTCGTCTCCTTCGCGCGCATGCGCCGGGTCCACGAGATCGACCGCACCGACCTGCAGTGCGTCGTCGAGCCGGGGATGGTGTACGTCGACCTCAACGCGGCGCTCGCGCCGCACGGCCTGTTCTTCCCACCGGACCCCGGGAGCGGCCGCTCCTGCACGATCGGCGGAATGGTCGCGAACAACGCGAGCGGGCCGCACGCGGTCCGCTGGGGCACGACGTCGGCGTACGTCCTCGGCGCGGAGGTCGTGCTCCCCGACGGCGGCGTGATCGTGACGGGCGGCGAGCGCTCGAAGGCCCTGAAGTCGTCGAGCGGGATCGACCTCACGAAGCTCTTCGTCGGCTCCGAGGGGACGCTCGGCATCATCACGCGGCTGCGGCTGCGCGTGCAGCCGCGGCCGCCGGCGCGCGCCGTCGTGCTCGCCGCGTACGACGCGCTCGAGCACACCGTCGGCACGCTCGACGACCTCTTCGCCGCGGGGATCCTCCCCGGCACCGCCGAGCTCCTCGACCGCTCGGCCGTCCGCGCGCTCATGAGGTGGAAGCCTGAGCTCGCGCTGCCCGACGGCGAAGCCGTGCTCTTCATCGAGATCGAGGGCACGAGAGCGAGCGTCGCCGCCGCCGTGCGCGAGGCCGAGGCGATCGTTCAGCGCCGCGCGACGCTCACTCGGCTCGCCGAGGAGGAGGCCGCGATCCAGCGCCTCTGGGCGGCGCGGAGCGGGCTGGCGGCGGCGACCGCGCTCGTCTTCCCGGGCAAGCACCGCATCTTCGCCGGCGAGGACCTCGCGGTCCCGATCTCCGAGATCCCGCGCACGATCCGCCGCGGCCGCGAGATCGGCGCCGAGACGGGCGTGAACGTCCTCTTCTACGGGCACTTCGGCGACGGGAACGTCCACTCGGGCATCGTCATCGACCCCGAAGACCCCGAGGAGGTGCGGCGCGCAGATGAGCTCGCCGACCGCCTCCACCGCCTCGCGCTCGAGGTCGGCGGGACGGTGACCGGCGAGCACGGGACCGGCGCCGTGCGCCAGCGCTACATGCCGCTCGAGCACGGTGCCGCGTTCGAGACGATGAAGCGGGTGAAGGCCGCGCTCGATCCGCTCGGGATCATGAATCCGGGGAAGCTGTTCGCGGCCGAGCAGGCGACCTGATAGCGGATCGCCAAGCACGAGCGAACGAGGCGTTCCGGCGCGCCACGGCGCACGAGCACGTCGAAGGCCTCGGGCTCGATGACCTCCTCGGGCGGGCCGACGCGGCGCCCGCGGACGAACGCGCGACCGTGGGATGCGACGCCGGTAGGGGTTCCACGCATCACGGCCGCTGCCCTCGCCGGAGCTCGTCGTGCGGCTCGAGCGCTCCGCCAGCGCGGCCTACGCGAAGTAGCCGTAATCCCCCAAAAGCAAGCGCAGGAACACCAGGCTGCAGAGCACGACGAAGAGGATCCGTCGCGAGAAGATCGCGCGCGGCTGGTCGCGCGCGACGAGCCCGACCTGGCCCCAGAAGAAGATCACGAACGAGAGCTCCGCGAACAAGAAGCCGTCGTGGACGTACCCGAGCGGCGTCCACGAGTACGGCGCGGGCATCGTCCAGTTCAACAGCGCGTTCGCCGCCTGGTAGAGCTGGACCGCGACCGTAAGACCCCCGCCCACGAACATCGACAGCGCGATCTCGCTCGGGTGAGGCCGACGCCGCCATTCCCAGAGCTGAGCGCTGATCAACACGTTCACCAACGGCAGTAGGAAAGCGTCGCCGACGACCGCGCTCGTGTAGCTGAGGGTCGTGCGGTATGAGTAGGCGATCGGATCCTCGGTCCAGCGGAGGTAGATGGAGCCGGCCGCCGGCACCGCGAAGCCCAAGAGGAGCGTGGCGAGGAAGACCGCGCCGAGCGCGAGCCATGGGCGCTCCTCGACGGCCGCGACGGCCCGCAGCACGGCTACCTCCTCACGATGTGGGGGCTGAGACCATATCAGATCGCATCCCGCGGCGTCGGCATCGCTCGCTCTGCCGACCGCCCTGCCCCCACGCACCGCTTGACCGTCGTGACATGGTGGTCGGGGGAGCGGCCGGTCACAGCGGAACGGACTGGAGGTGTCGTGTGCTCACGAAGGGGACCGACTTCAGCGTCACGCTCGAGGATCGCCCGGGCGCCCTCGCTAAGGCGACCGAGGTGATCGCCAACAGCGGAGTGAACATTGACGGGATCTGTGGCACGACGGACGGCGGTCCGACCGTCCACTTCCTCTTCATCAAGGACGCCGCGAAGGCGCGAGAAGCGTTCGGGGCGGCGGGGATCAAGGTGAAGAAGGAGCGCGAGGTCGTGCTCGTCGACGTCGAGGACAAGCCGGGTGCCGCGGCGAGCGAGCTCCGCAAGATCGCGCAGCACGAGGTCAACATCGAGTTGGCGTACCTGGCCACGAACAACAGGCTCGTGTTCGGTGCGCAGGACGTGCAGGCCATCTGGGAGGCTCTGTCACCGGAGACCGCGAAGGCGCGCGCGTAGGCGGAGCGGGCCGCTCCCCGCCGGATCCTAGATGTCGACCACGCCGAGTTGCCGCAGCATCCGCAGGAGATCGCGCGGACTCCGGCGGTCGACGATCTTGCCGCCCACGACCGCCTCGCTCTCGAACGGGCGCCGGCACCGCTGGCACGTCTGGATCATACCGAACAAACATTCTAACGGCCGCGGCTTGCGTGATCGAGTCTCGGACACGAAGAGGGGACCGCCCCGCCGACGGTCCCCGAAGTGCTCCGGTGGGAGGATTCGAACCTCCGACCAAGCGGTTACACCTACCCCGAGGTTTCCCTCGGGCGTGGACTATCTCTTCGCCATAGCCCTGGAGGCCTTAGGCGCCGGGCGCATAGTCTCTGAACCTTCCCTGAAGCGTCCCTCAGGGCTTGGCTGCGGATCGCCTTGGCGACAGCACGCTGTAGGTTCCCCGCAATTCACCCGGTAACACCCCTGACTTTCGCCAAGGGGCTGCCCTTGACCACGGTTTTGAGCCGCCTGCTCTACCACTGAGCTACACCGGACCGCACGCTCCGCCTCTCGGCGGCGCCCCTTCATTCTATCGACTGTCTTCGCGCCTGCGTTTGCCAGCGTGACGAGCCTGCTCCACCCGAAGTCGCTTCCGCCATTGACGCGTCGGCTGCTTCCGCCGCGGCTCCGTGAGTTCCGCACCGCCAGCGGCTTCTCCCTGGTCAAGATCTACTACGGCGACCGCGACATCCACTACGAGGCGTGCCACCGACCGCGGCCGAACACGATCGAGATCGGCCTCCACTTCGAGGCCGACGAGCTCACTGACGCGCGGCTGCTCGCGCCTTCGAGGCGCAGCGCCGCACGATCGCGGGGGCGCTCCCGCACGCGCGCATCGAGCCGTGGAACAAGGGTTGGACGCGCGTCTGGGAGCCGGTCACGTACGAGCGCTCGACGGCGAGCTCCGCGCGGACCTTGCGCTACGCCTCGCGTCGTACATCACGACGCTCGAGCCGATCCTGCGAGACGTGCTCCCCGCCGACGTTCCCTGGTCCGTCGACGTTCGTGCGCGCTCAGGACAGGTACGCTCCCGTCAATGACCGACCTCGTCGAGACCGTCCGCACCGTCCGGCAGATCCGCCAGTACGCGCCGGATCCGGTGCCCGACCACGTACTCCGCCGCGTCCTCGACGTCGCGAGGTGGACGGGCAGCTCGAAGAACGAGCAGCCGTGGCACTTCGTCGTCGTGACCGACCGGGACGCGCTCGGCCGCCTCGCGGCGCTCCGTCCGAACATCGCATGGATCGTGAACGCGCCGCTCGGGATCGCGATCGTCCTCGACGATGCCGGCACGACCGGCGCGTACGACGAGGGCCGCGTCACCGAGCGGATACTCGTCGCGGCACATTCGCTCGGCTACGGCGGCGGCGTCGCGTGGTTCGGCGACCCGTCGCAGCAGGCCGAGGCGAAGCGGGTCCTCGGCATCCCCGAGGACCGCACCGCCCGTTCGATCGTGATGCTCGGCCGCGCCACGTCCCGCGAAGACCCACGACCGATGCGCCGCGTCCGCGGCCGCAAGCCGCTCTCCGAGATCGTCGGCTATGGGCGCTGGGGTCAGGCGAAGACGTAGCGCCCCGCGGGCCGCCCTGGCGGATCACTTCCTCCGCGCCGCGTCGACCGCCTCGCGCGCGTTGCCCACGAGGCGCTGCGCGCCCCCGAGGGCGCGCGGGACGTCGAACCGTTGGTCGAAGGATCCGAGGTTCTCGGCCGCCTCGAGGGCTTCTTCGAGGGCCGACTCGGCGAGCCGGAGCGCGCTGTCGAGGCGCTCCAGCTCGCCCTGGTCGACCCCTTCCATTACTCCAGGTAGTCCTTGAGCTTGCGGCTGCGGCTGGGGTGCCGCAGCTTGCGCAGCGCCTTCGCCTCGATCTGCCGGATGCGCTCGCGCGTGACGTTGAACTCGCGACCGACCTCCTCGAGGGTGCGGGTGCGACCGTCCTCGAGGCCGAAGCGCAGCTGCAGCACGCGCCGCTCGCGCGTCGTGAGCCCCTCGAGCACCGACTCGACCTGCTCCTTGAGGAGCTTGTGGCTCGCCGCGTCGCTCGGCGCGAGGGCCTGGTTGTCGGGGATGAAGTCGCCGAGGTGGGAATCCTCCTCCTCGCCGATCGGCGTCTCGAGCGACACGGGCTCCTGCGACACCTTCACGATCTCACGGACCTTGTCCGGCGTGATGAGCATGCGCTCGCCGATCTCCTCCGCGGTCGGCTCCCGCCCCAGCTCCTGGAGCAGGCCGCGCGAGACGCGGATGAGCTTGTTGATCGTCTCCACCATGTGGACCGGGATGCGGATCGTCCGCGCCTGGTCCGCGATGGCGCGCGTGATCGCCTGGCGGATCCACCACGTCGCGTACGTCGAGAACTTGTAGCCCTTGCGGTAGTCGAACTTCTCGACCGCGCGGATCAGGCCGATGTTCCCCTCCTGGATGAGGTCGAGGAAGCCCATGCCGCGGCCGATGTACTTCTTCGCGATCGACACGACGAGGCGCAGGTTCGCCTCCGTCAGGTTGTGCCGCGCATCGTCGCCCTTCTGGATGAGCTCGTCCGCGAGGCGGCGCAGCGCGCGCTGCTCGTCGGGGTCGGACCCGACGAGCCTGTCGAGCTGCTTCACGAGCATCGTGCGGATCTCGGCGCCGAGCTGCTGCAGCACCGCGGTCTGCTCGCCGCCCTCGGCAGCGCCGTGCACCTTCGTGTATGCGGGGAGGATGCGGAACGCGAGCCGCTCCGGATCGCGCTTCGCGTTGTCGATGACCGCGACGATCTCCTCGAGGAGCACGCGCGCCTCGTTCGAGATCTCCTTGCTGTCGCGCTCCGCCGCGAGCGGGTCGCGCAGCTTCAGGAGCCGGTTCGTGAGCTTGCGCAGCTCCTTCGACTGCTCCGCGTCCGAGAGCGCCGACCGGAGCGCCTTCGTCGTGAAGCGCGTCGCCTCGTCGACGTACTCCTTACGCCGGCCGACGGCCATGCGCTTCTTCACCTCGACGCCGAGCTCGTACAGGTGCACCGCCGCGAGCGACGGCGACTCGAGCGCCTGCTCCCCCAGTTCGATCGACTTCGCGAGGTTCACCTCTTCCTCGGCGTTGAGGAGCGGGACCTTGCCGATCTCCTTGAGGTACATGCGCACCGGGTCGTCGACGCTG
>CAZSRI010000045.1:0-17635 GCA_964609145.1 uncultured Chloroflexota bacterium | reverse complement strand
GGAGGACGGCGACGCTGTGGATCCTCTGGTTCGGCATCACGTTCACGTACTACGGGATCTTCGTGTACCTGCCGAGCATCCTGTTCGCGCGCGGGCTGTCGGAGGTGCGGAGCAACGAGTTCTTCTTCCTCTCGACGATCGCCCAGGTGCCCGGCTATTTCAGCGCGGCCTGGCTCGTGGACCGGTGGGGCCGCAAGCCCACCCTCGTCGTGTATCTCCTCGGGACCGCCGCATCCGCGTTCCTCTTCGGCAACGCCGGGACGGGGACGGCTGCTTTCGTGTGGGCATCGGCGCTGTCGTTCTTCAACCTCGGGGCATGGGGCGTCGTCTACAGCTACAGCCCGGAGCTCTACCCGACGGCGATCCGCGCGAGCGGCGCCGGCAGCGCGGCCGCGGTGGGGCGGATCGGCGGGATCCTCGCACCGTTCGCCGTGCCCTGGCTCGTGCCCCTCGTCGCGCAGAGTGGCGTCTTCGCCTTCTTCACGGCCCTCGTGGTCCTGACGGCCCTCGCGATGCTCGGGCTCGCCGAAGAGACGAAGGGCCGATCGCTCGAGGAGCTGGGCGAAGCGAGGATCGCCGCGGTCCTGTAGCCCGCGAGTACCCTCCCCGCGATGAGCGGCTGCTGCGACCCGCGTGGGTACCGTCGGCTCTTCAGCGGCGACCAGGCGCGCCGGAACGCGAACGCGTACCGCAAGAAGGGCCTCGACGGAACGGCGCGCGAGCTCGTCGAGCGGCTGTGCGCCGACGGTGTCGACGGATCGACGGTGCTCGACGTCGGCGGCGGCGTCGGCGGGATCGGGCTCGAGCTCCTACGCGCGGGCGCGGGGCACGTGACGAACGTCGAGCTCTCGCCGGAGTACGAGGAGGAGGCGCGCGCGCTGGCGGCCGAGGCCGGCGTCTCGGAGCGCGTCGACCGCGTCGTGGGCGACTTCGCCGTGCTCGCGCCGTCGCTCGAGCCGGCCGACGTCGTCGTGATGCACCGCGTCGTGTGCTGCTACCCGTTCCTGGGTCGCATGCTCCGACCCGCGGCCGACCGCGCGAAGCGTTCGCTCGCGCTCACGTATCCGCGCTCGAACTTGCTCATACGCGGCGCGCTGCGACTCGGGAACGTCTGGTTCTGGCTCACGCGCTGCTCGTTCCGGGTCTTCGTGCATCCACCTGATGAGATGGCGCGCATCGCCGCGGATCACGGGCTCCGCGAGACGTTCCGCCGGCGTGGCTGGCTGTGGGAGTCGGTCGTGTACGAGCGCGTTATGGCCTGAGCCTGCTCCGGAGCAGGACGCCGTCCGCCCAGTACGCCCCGCTCGCGCCGGCGGGCAGCACGTCGTAGGTGCGGCCGGCGTAGGGGAGCCGCTCGAGCGCGATCACGGCCGAGCCGTCCACGAGGTCGCCCGGGGCGAGCGATCCGAGCGAGCGGCCGTCCGCGAGCGGGTGGCCGGGCGACGCGGTCACCACGCGGCCGTCGGCGAGCGTGAGGCGGACGACCACGTGGCCGGCCGGCGCCTCGACGCTGCCCGTATCGATCAGCGGGGCGGCCACGCGCTGGCCCCGCTCGTCGAGGGTCCACACGAGATCGCCGACACGCAGGTCGGTGACGACGACCGGCCCGCTCGGCGTATCGATGCCGGTGGTGGAGGCAAGGCAGATGGGGCAGTTCGGCGGGCCCGCGGGCGTGCGCTGAAGCACTGTCACCGCGCCGTACGCGTCGATGCGGCCTTCGACGAGCACTCCTGCGCTCGCCTTGTCGCCGCCGCCGAGCTGAACGCGGATGCTGAACGTGTAGAGATCCCCCGCCGGC
The DNA here is from genome assembly GCA_964609145.1 of uncultured Chloroflexota bacterium. Taxonomy (GTDB): domain Bacteria; phylum Chloroflexota; class Limnocylindria; order P2-11E; family P2-11E; genus JACPOT01. The sequence goes on along the minus strand of CAZSRI010000045.1, from coordinate 15,837 downwards.
TGGAACTGGAAGAAGCGCGGCTGCTTCCAGTCGCGATAGACGGCGAGGACCTGCGCGTCCGTCAGCGTGGAGCCCGCCGCGATGCCGTTGTGCCGGAGCATCGCGTCCCACGTCGCCGCGTCGGCCCGCATCTCGGCGAGGTGCTGGCGCGCCAGCTCGAGCTCGTCGCCCCGGGCGAGGGGCCAGTAGTCCGGGTCGCAGTATCACGGCCGCCCGACCTGGTCGAACACGCGGTACTTCAGCTCGACGATCGCCAACGGCGACGCGGACGGGGTGCCGGTCGGGGTCGGCGCTGGCGTCGGCGCGGACGAGGGGGTCGGCGTCGCGGTGGGTGTCGCCGTCGGGGTCCGCCCTGCGGTCGCGACGGCGGTCGCGCTCGGCGGCGGACTCGGCAGCGCGGTCGGCGGCGAAGCGGTCACGGAAGCCCGGGGAGAGGGGCTGGCGATGGGGCCTCCGGCGGCCAGAGGCGTCCCGCAAGCGCCCAAGAGGACCGTCAGGGCCGCGAGCGCAGGCCTCACGTCCATCCCAACGTCGCGCCGGCCGCCGGGTTCCGGGGCGGCGACGGGCGAGGGTGCGCCCTGACGCTCGGCCGGCGCGGGAACCTATGCCCGCCCGGGCGGGTAGTCCTCTCGTGCGGGCGCTCTTCGTCACCCTCGCCACCGCGGCGGTGCTCATCGGCGCGCCGAGCGTGGAGCTGCGCATCGGGGCCACCGCGCCGACGGTGGACGTCCCCGCCCAGGGATGCGAGCCGCGCCTTCGCGCCGTGGACGGACCTCGCCTGATCGATCCGCTCACGCTGGCCGACCGCGGGGCAGCGGCGGCCGTTCCGTCGCCGTCGTCGGCCCGCGACGTGTGGATCGTCGGGAACGGCGGCGTCGAGCGCGGTGGGACGCAGCTCGCGCGTGAGCGCGGCCCGACCACTGAGATCTTCGCGAAGGCACCCGCCGGCACGTGGTTCGTCGACCTCGTCGCGCGACCGCTTCCGGCAGCGCCGTCGTGCTCTGAAACGAGCGTCGGCGATGCGACGTACGCGCTCGTCGCCTCGGGCGGTCAGTGGCTGCGCGCGCCGGGTCGGGTCGGACCGCAGGAAGGTCCCGAACTGCCGAACGTCTCCGTCGCGGCGTTCGACGCCAAAGGCGCCGGGCGGTGGAGCGTCCCGGTGCCGACGCGGGTCGGCTACTACCCGGACCCGATGGGATACCGCGTGCTGCGTCCCGCGGCCGCGCTCTCGCCCGACGGACGCACGATCGCCGTGCTGTCCTCCGAGCTGGACGGTACGGAGCGCTTGTCGCTCGTCGAGGTCGAGAGCCGCAGGGTCCGCACGCTGTCGCTCTACACCGACCGGCCCGCGCTACGGCTCGGCACGCTCACGGCCGCGGCGAAGATGCTGGAGGTCCGTGGTGACTGGTCGCCACGCTTCCGCGACGACCGCTTCATCTACGCCGTGCTCCATGAGACCCTGGCGGACGAGCCCGGCCGCCTCGCGGTGCTGCGCATCGACGCGCGCGATGGACGGATCGTCGCGCGGTGGCCGTCGCCGTCGATCATCGACGAGGTACGCGCCGACGTCGTGGACTGGACCATCGCCAGCGGAGGCGTGTACCTCATCACGCGCGACCTTTCGCCGATCACGCCGTACACCCTGTACCGACTGAGCGCCGACGACCTGCGGCTCCAGGCTCGGCGCGGCTTCGATACGGTGCGCCTCCTGGAGACAGTCCGGGGTGGTCGTCAGCGCTCGAGCGTGCTCCGGAGCAGGACGCCGTCCGCCCAGTACGCCCCGCTCGCGCCGGCGGGCAGCACGTCGTAGGTGCGGCCGGCGTAGGGGAGCCGCTCGAGCGCGATCACGGCCGAGCCGTCCACGAGGTCGCCCGGGGCGAGCGATCCGAGCGAGCGGCCGTCCGCGAGCGGGTGGCCGGGCGACGCGGTCACCACGCGGCCGTCGGCGAGCGTGAGGCGGACGACCACGTGGCCGGCCGGCGCCTCGACGCTGCCCGTATCGATCAGCGGGGCGGCCACGCGCTGGCCCCGCTCGTCGAGGGTCCACACGAGATCGCCGACACGCAGGTCGGTGACGACGACCGGCCCGCTCGGCGTATCGATGCCGGTGGTGGAGGCAAGGCAGATGGGGCAGTTCGGCGCCGGCGCGGCATCGCGCTTGGAGATGCCGATCGCGCCGCCGGCATCGATGCGCCCTTCGACGCGCTCGCCCTGCTTCGGCGCGGTCGCCGCTCGGACGAGGAGCGTGAAGGTGTACGCGCTCCCAGCGGGCTCGAGCGCCACGCGTTGCAGGTCCTTCCAGTCGTGGTAGACGGCGAGGAGCTCGGTGTCGAGGAGCGGCACGCCCGGCGCGAGGCCGTTGTGAGCGAGGATCGCCGACCAGTTCGGGTCCGCCTGCATCTCGACGAGGTGCTGCTTCGCCGCGTCGACCTCGGAGGCTCGGGCGATCGGGTAGAAGTCGCTGTCGCAGTACCAGGGCCGGCCGACCTGGTCCATGACGCGGTACTTCAGCTCGACGACCGGCAGAGGTGACGCGACGGGCCTCGGCGGCGGCGTCACGAGGCTGCAGGCGCAGCCGACGACCGCGGCGGCGATGAGCGCGAGGATCTTCACCTGCTCGACCTGACGCCGTCCTCTGCGGTGCGGTTCCCGGTCGGGAGGGGGTTGACGAGTCGGCGGACGAGCCCTTACCTTGCCGCCAGTGGGTATGTCGCACAAGCCAGATAACGCGCCATCCAGGGGAGGCCCTGGACACGCGGGAGCGCTGCGGGCACTTGTTCACGACTACCTGGAGGACCTCGAGATCTCCGGCCGCTCCCAGCTCACCGTCAGGCGCTACGCCGCGTACCTCGACACGTTCATGGACTGGCTCGCGTTCAGCGTCAAGACGGACGCGGCGAGCCTCGACACGCGCCACGTGACGGACGAGCGCCTGCGCCAGTACCGCCTCTTCCTCTCGCGCCGGCGCGACCCCGCGAGCGGCCGGGCCATCGGACCGGGGACCCGCAACCTCTATGCGATCGCGCTGCGGAACGTCCTCACCTACGCGCTGCGGCAGCGCAAGCTCGACGTGCCGGACCCGCAGGACACCCTCCAGCTCGCGAAGGAACGCGACGTCGAGATCCGCCACCTCGACCGCGACGAGGTCGAGCGGCTGCGCCGGGCCGTCGACCTGGCGAAGCCGACGGGCCTGCGCGACCGAGCGATCACGGAGGTCCTCTTCGGCACCGGCGTTCGCGTCTCCGAGCTCGCGGCGTTCACGATCCGCCAGATCGACCTCGAGCGCCGCGAGGCCGAGGTCATCGGCAAGGGCGGCCGCTCGCGGCTCGTCCTCCTCACCGAGGAGGCCGCGGCGTGGCTGCGGCGCTACCTCGAGACGCGCACGGACGACCATCCCGCGCTCTTCGTCGGCACGACGCGCAAGGAGCTGCGCGCGCTGTCCGTCCGGCAGGTCCAGCGCGTCATCGACGTCACGTCGAAGCGCGCGGGGCTGCCGTTCCGCGTCTCGCCGCACTGGCTCAGGCACAGCCGGCTCACAGTGCTGGCTCGTCACAGCGGCGTGCAGGTGGCGCAGCGGATCGCGGGCCACACGTCCTTAGCCACGACGTCTCGATATCTGCATGTCAGCGATCCCCACCTGCGCAAGGCATTCGACGACGCGGAACGGGCCGATTCGTCCGGCGCCTAGGAGCACGAGCGCGTGGATCTTCGGCAGCGGGCCATGACGAAGCTGGAACTCCTCGATCTGATCGCGCGGGATCGCGCCTCGTTCGACGCTATCCTGGCGCGCGTACCAGCGGACCTCGTCGCCGAGCCCGACCTGCCCGGCGGCTGGAGCGTGAAGGACGTCCTCTGGCACGTGGCGTGGGGTGAGCGCGAGGCGCTCGGCGCGGCAAGGGCGCGCGCGCTGACCGGGTCCGACCTCTGGTCTCTCACCGAGGACGAGCGGAACGCCGCGGTCGTCGCCGAAGGTCGTACGCATAGCCTCGAAGAGGTGGAGCGTGAGTACCGCGAGAGCTACCGCGCCCTCATTGCCGAGCTACAGGCGATGACGGACGACGAGCTGAACGACCCGGGTCGGATGCGAGGCCTGGTCGAAGCCGTGCCAGGCTGGCCCCCGTGGCGGATCCTCTACGACCCAGGTCACTACGCGGACCACGGCGGCACGATCGAGCGGTGGCTGGAAGGTCACTGACCTACGAGACCAGCACGAACGAGCGCGCCATCGACCGTGATACGCCGTGCGCTACCGCGCGGATCGATCTCCCACGTCGCGCAGCCACCGCGCGATCGCGGTGTCCTCGAGCCCCGCGGTGTCGAGCTCCTCGTCCCCGACGACGAGCACGGGGATCCGCAGCACGTACCGGTCGCGCTCGGCCTCGGTCAGCGTGAGGATGTCGACGCGCTCGATCTCGAGCGGGACGTCGAGCGCGACGCGGCGAAGCGCGCGGTGCGCCTCGGCGCAGAGATGGCACTCGGCCTTCTCCATCAGCCGCACCCACAGCGGCGGGCCGCGGTGCGTGCGGCGCCGGACGAGCGCGAGGGCACGTCGAAGATCGCCGCGGCGCATGCGCGCATCATTGCAGCCGTGAGTCCCTTCGCGCGTCCCGAGCTCATCTGGTCCACCGAGGACGTCGCGGCGAAGCTCGGCGATCCGCGCGTCCGGCTCGTCGACTGCCGTTCCTCGTTCGAGGGAGACCTCCGGCCCGAGTACCTGCAGGGACACCTGCCCGGCGCCGCCTACGTCTGCTGGACGACGGATCTCGCGGCGCCTCCCCCGCCGTCGGGCCACCCGCGATGGATGCTCATCGGAGCGGACGGCTTGGAGCGGCTCATGTCGAGGCTCGGGATCTCCAACGACACGATGGTCGTCGGCTACGACGCCGAGGGCGGCCACCACGCCGCCCGCCTCTGGCTGGTGCTGCGCCGCTACGGCCACCACGCCTGCGCGATCATGGACGGCGGCATCCAGAAGTGGGTCCGCGAGGGCCGGCCGCTCGAGAGCGGCGAGGTGACCGTCGCGCCCGCCCGCTTCGCCGCGCATCCGCGCGAGGGCGTCATCGCGTCGAAAGAGGAGGTCCTCGACGCCGTGCGCCGCGGCGACCCCTGGCTCCTCGACGTGCGCCGCGAGAGCGAGTACACGGGCGAGGAGGTCCGCGCGGCGCGCGCCGGCCACATCCCGGGCGCTGTGAACATCCTGTGGAAGGAGGCCCTGAACGACGACTGGACGCTCCGTGATGCCGACGAGGTCGAGGAGCTCTACGCGAACGCGGGGTTCGGCCCTGACACGCGGACGATCACGTACTGCCAGGCGGGCGTCCGCGCCGCTTTCACGCATCTGATGCTCACAGCGCTCGGCCGCGAGGACGTGCGCACGTACGACAGCTCGTGGGAGGAATGGGGCAACGACCCGAAGACGCCGATCGTGACGGGAAGGTCCTAGGGCCCGCCGAGCTCCGCTGGTCCGCCCGCGAGCCCGCCCGCCGACGCTGCGGTCATCGCCGATGACGTTTTCACCGCCGTGACGCTGACGGTGACGGTGGTGCCGGGCTGCGAGGAAGCCGGTGGCGTCAAGCCGATCGCCGTGAAGGTGTACGTGTCCTGCGGCCAAGCGGAGCCGAGGTAGCCCCAAAGCGTGCCGTACGCATCGACGGCGTACGACGTGATCGTGTTCGACCAGCCTTTCGTCAGGCCATCGACCAGGAGCGTGACCCGTGAGTTCGGAGCGAACCCGTACAGGACGTAGGAGACGCCGCCGCCCGCCGACGTGTCGCTCGCCGTCGCGATGCCCGGGTACGAGGTCGCCAGCGCCTGAAGCCGGGTCGGGGCAGTGGCCGCGAACTCGGCGACCCCCTTGCCGGTGACGGCAAGGAAGGCCGCATCGAAGGTGTTCCCCTTCCCCATCAGGTCGAAGATGCGCGTCACGCCGGCCGTTCCCACATCGGTCCGGAGGAGCCCGACGAGCTGCGACGCCTCGAAGTACTCGATGTCCTGGGCGTCCCCGATGCGGGCGTTCCACGCCTTCTGCGAGACGAGGTCGGCAACGGCGAAGGAGTCGCGCACGGCTACCGCGGACGCCGCGCTATACCGGTTCACCATCGACCACCAAGCGCTCCCGGCGATGGTGAACTCCTCCTGGCGGGCGCTGCCCTCGTCGATCCATGCCGGCAGGTCGCCGTCGACGCGGGGTCGTGCGACCTGGTCGATCATTGCATGGGTCAGCTCGTGGCGGAAGGTGGCGAGCGGCGTCATCTTTCGCGCTTTCGACCAGTTGACGGCCACCGCCTTCTCGGTCGTGCCCGTCGAGAAGACCCCGCCGCTGTACGTCCCTAGCTGGATAGCCTCTTGGGCGGTGAACCCGAGCACGGTCTGCAGGCCGCTCGTATAGGAGCTCGTCGTCGCGAAGACGTACACCGTTTGGCGCGTGGCGAACGAGTGGCCGTACGTCGCCTGCACATCGGCCAGGTCGCTCGTCACCTGCGTCGCGATCGTCGTGGCGTCGGCCCACGTGATGGCGGTCTCGGCGTACACGTCCGCAGAAGGTGTCGCCTGTACGGTGAACGCGACCCCACCTCGCGTCGTCGTCTGCGCGCCGACCACGAGGGTCGACGTACCGCTGACGGCGCCAGACCGCGCCGTCACGGTCCCGCTTCCGGCCGTGCTGCCCGCCGTGAACAGTCCGCTCGCGCTGATCGTCCCGAGCGACGTCGGCGTGACGGACCAGGTGATCGCAGCGTTCGGGATCCGAGCGCCGGCGGCGTCCTTCGCGGTGGCCGTGAACTGCTGCGTCATCCCGGGTGCGACGGTCACCGTCGCGGGCGAGACCGAGATGCCGGCGACGACGGCGGGCGCCACGAGCGCAGGGAAGCCTTCGTAGGCCATCGCGCCGTCGCCGCCCGCCGTGCTTTGCTCGAGCACGACCGCCGTGAGCGGCCCCGACGAGTCGACGACCACGGCGTACTGGGTGCCGTCCGCGAGCCCGGCGACGCCGCGCGGATCGATCTTGACGCTCGCGCCGCTCGACAGGGATCCCACCGTCTGCGTGAGCGCGAGGACGCCGTCGCTGAAGCGGTACCAGCGCAGCGTCGCGCTCGTCGCGCCCGCCGACTGCACGACGATCGGCGTCGTCCACCCTGTGTCCCCGCCGAGGGCACGTGTGATGTTCGGCAGGTAGTACCGCGCCGCGGTCGTCGCGGTCCCGACGAAGCCCAGCGCCGTCGTGCTCGTGATCATCGCGTTGAGCACGGCGAAAGCTCCCCCGGTCACGACGAGGGCGTGCTGGCCCGGATCGATGCACTTCCCTGCCCCGGCGTTGCGGCAGAGCTGGTAGCCGCCGACGACCTTCGCGATCTGCGGGTCGAAGGCCCACGTCTCGCCCGGCTTCACCGGCGCGGGTGCCGCGATCGTGGCCGTCGCCGTCCCGCCGATGGCGCGGAACGTGAGCACCGGCGTGGCAGCCGCGGCGCCGACGTTCTGGACGTACACCTGCGCGGAGCCCGGCCCGAACGCCTCGAGATCCTCCTTCTCGAGGTACGGCAGGTACGTCTTCGCCGCCGACGTGACGGGGACGCCGTTGTAGCTGTAGGCCATCGGCGCGGCGACCGTCGCCGCGTCGTTGTGCGCATTCACCACGATGCCGAGAGGCTGCGTCGCCGTGACGAGACCAGAGAGCTCGTCGTCGCGCTCGATCGCGCTCTCCACCGTCGGGTCGATCGCCGCCGAGCGGCCGGGGGCGATCGTGCGGGTAAGCATCGGTGAGCGCTGCCCGTCGAGGCTGTGCAGCTGCACGATGACGGAGGCCGTCGCCCAGCCGAGGTTCTGTATGACCATGGTCGTTACCCAGCCGCGGTGGCCCTTCGAGAGGTACGGCAGGGCGACCGTGGTCGATCCCGACGCGAGCCCGCCGTACGACAGTGCCTCGGCGCGCGAGCCCGCGCCCTGGTGCTCGTTGACGACGGAGACGACCTGAGATCCGAACGATCGCACGACGACGGAGAACTGCGAGTCCTCGGGGAGATCGGCGTCGTCGTTGGGGACGTCCGCGAACGACGTCCCCGGGAGCAGGCCCGGCACGCTCCGGCACGTCACGAGGCTTCCGTCCCTGAAGCCGTAGAACGAGACCTCGAGCGTCGTCGCCGCCGAGCCGACGTTCTGGACGATGAACGGCGTGACCCAGCCGTTCGGACCGCCAAGCGTCTTCGTGATGTTCGGGAGGTAGACCGTCGATGTCGCCTCTCCCAGGTCCGGGCACTCCGTGGCCGCGGCCGGCCGACCCGCAAATGGAAGAGACGAGAGCGCGATCGTGAGGGCTATCGCGAGACGTCGTGAAAGCACGGCCGCCAGTATGGCGACCGAGCGTGCTCGGACGGTGTCAAGCCAGGCGGGCCGTTGCCCCCGCGCGTTCGAGCTCCGCCGCGAGGCTCGCGGGGACCTCCGCCTCGACCTCGATGCCGCGCTCGCCGTAGTCGGCGCGCCGCAGCGAGCCGCGCTCGCGCACGCGCTGCAGGAGCGCGCCGGCGCTGTACGGCAGGCGCACGGCGACGCGCCGCCAGCCGCGCGTGGCCTCCTCGGCGATGCGGCGGCGCAGGTCCTCCATCCCCTCCCCCGTCCGTCCCGAGGTGAAGACGGCTCGCGGGAGCTCGGTCGCGAGCACCTCGCGCCGCGCATCGCCGTCGGGACCGCGGAGCGCGTCGGCCTTGTTCAGCACGAGGATCCGCGCGCGGTCCGCGAGCCCGAGGCGCGCGAGCGTGTCGTCGACGACGCGCATGCGCTCGTGCGCGTCGGGGTCGGAGGCGTCGGCGACGTGGACGAGCACGTCCGCGTCGACGAGCTCCTCGAGCGTCGCGTGGAACGCCGCGACGAGCGTCGGCGGAAGCTTGTGCACGAATCCGACCGTGTCGGAGAGGAGGACGACCGTGCCGCCCGGCAGCGCCATGCGCCGCGTCGTCGGGTCGAGCGTCGCGAACGGCTGGTCGGCGACCACGACCTCGGCGCCCGTGAGCTCGTTGAGGAGCGTCGACTTCCCGACGTTCGTGTAGCCGACGAGCGCGGCGAGGAAGAGGCCGTCTTTCGAGCGCGAGCGCCGGCTCCGCTCGCGCTGCGCCGCCACCGCCGCGAGGCGCGCCTTCAGGTCGGCGAGCCGCTGCTCGACGATCCGACGGTCGCTCTCGAGCTGTGTCTCGCCCGGACCTCTCGTGCCCACGCCGCCGCCGAGGCGCTCGAGATGGCGCCACATGCCGCGCAGGCGCGGGCGCAGGTACTCGAGCTGCGCGAGCTCGACCTGCAGCCGGCCCTCCTTCGTCCGTGCGCGCTTCGCGAAGATGTCGAGGATCACCGTCGAGCGGTCGATGACTCGGACGTCCATGAGCTCCTCGAGGGCGCGCTGCTGGCGCGGGCTCAGCTCGTCGTCGCAGATGACGAGGTCGGCCGCGAGGCGCTTCGCCTCGAGGGCGGCCTCCTCGGCCTTGCCCTTCCCGACGAACGTCTCGGGATCCGGCGCGCGGCGGCGCTGCAGCGCGCGGCCGACGATGGTCGCGCCCGCGGTCGTCGCGAGCGCACCGAGCTCGTCAAGGGACGCCTCGGCGCCGTAGCCGCGCTCGCCCGTGTCGAGGCCGAGCAGGTACGCCCGCTCGGCCGGGACCATCGCGTCGAACATCTCCTCCACTATGCGGCTACTGGTCGCGCGCCGAGTGCAGCCCGCGCAACGATCCCGTGACCTCCCCGAGCGGGTCGGTCCCGGTCGGGTCGTACCAGCGCACCTCGGGATCCTTCCGGAACCAGGTCATCTGCCGTTTCGAATAGGCCCTGGTGTCGCGGACGGTGAGCGCGATCGCCGTCCCGAGGTCGATCTCGCCCCGGAAGTGCCGGATCCAGTGCGGGTACCCGTGCCCGCTCAGGCTCGGTAGGCTCGGGTCGAGGCCCCGGTCGAGCAGCCGCGCCGTCTCGTCGAGCACGCCGCGGGCGACCATGTCATGCACGCGCGCCCCGATGCGCCGCGCGAGGACGGCGCGGGGCGGATCGAGCCCGATCCGCAACGCGGGGACCGGGTCGGTGCGGCGCCAGAGCGCGCTCACCCCGCCGGCCACCGTCGCGATCTCGAGGTAGCGAATGACGCGGCGCACGTTGTGCGGATCGACCGTCGCCGCCGCGTCGGCGTCGATCGCCGCGAGCCGCGCGTGCATCGCGGCGCCGCCCTCGCGCCCGGCATCCCGCTCGAGCGCCAGGCGCACCTCCTCGTCGCGCGGCAGCGACGCGAGGTCGAGCCCGTCGAGCAGCGCGCGCACGTAGAGACCCGTCCCGCCGACCACGATGGCCGTGCGCCCCCGCCGCGCGATGTCGGCGAGGACCGCGCGCGCCTCGCGCTGGTAGCGCGACACGTCGTAGCGCTCCGATGGATCGGCGACGTCGATCATGTGGTGCGGGATGCGCCCGCGCTCCTCGACGGTCGGCTTTGCCGTCGCGACGTCCATGCCCCGGTACACCTGCCGTGAGTCGGCCGAAACGATCTCGCCGCGCTCGCGCTCGGCGAGCCGCAGCGCGAGCGCGCTCTTCCCCGAAGCCGTCGGGCCGACGATCGCGACGACGGTCAGCCGGACGCCTCCACCTGCCGCAGCGCCGCGCGCGCGGCCTCGAGCGTCGCCGGGTCCATCTCGCGCTCCCCGTAGCGGAGCGCCTCGAACGCCCGCACGAGCGGTCCCGCCGCGCGCCACCGCGGTGCGGCCGCCGCGAGACGGCGCTCGTGCTCGGCCGGCGTCTCCGGCGCCGAGCGCCACCCGGGGCCTTCCCGCTCGGCGAGCTCGAGGAGGCGCCAATAGAGCCGCCGGACCGCGCCGGCCGCGGTCCCGTCGTCGGCGGGCGCGCGCCGGGGGATCGCTCGCTTCGGGAAGAGCGAACGGAGCGTTTCGGCGAGGCCGATCGCCTCGATCCCCTCGCGCTCGAGCGTCGCACCCTCCCCGAGCAGGGCGCGGCGATCCTGGACGAGCCGCGCGACGAGCGCGATCGCGACGACGAGCGCGACGAGCGCGACGACGAGCTCGACCGCGCCGAAGACGAAGGGCCGGACCTGTTCCATCTCGTGCAGCCGAGCGGCGTCGTCCTCCGGGGAGAACGGCGCCTGGGGGATCTGGAAGCCGAGGACCGAGAGCGGCATGTGCTCACGCAGCCAGAGGCCGAACGCGACGAGCGCGCCCGCGAGGTAGCCGAGCGGCAGGAAGAGCAGGAAGAGCAGATCGTCCAACGCGGGCCCGACCGCGTTCGCCGCCGCGGAGACGAGCGTCTCGAGCGATGGCAGCGCGAACGCGAGGACGGCCGCGAGGATGCCGAGCGCGAACGCGATGCCCGTCGCCGGCGAGGAGAGCGAGCGCCCCCGGATCTCGCCGCCGCCGAGCGAGATCTCTTCGGTCGAACGCGCGAGCGACAGCGCGACGGCGCCGAGGCACGCGACCGCGAGCGCGAGCCCGGGCAAGGCGGCGTCGTCCGCCGTCGGCGCGAGCGACGCCAACGCGATCGCGCCGAGCGCGAGGAGAGCGTCGTCCCGGACGTCGCGCCACCGTGGCGCGGCGCGCGCGACCGTCAGCGCCCGCCACAGGTACACCTCGCCGAGGATCCCGAAGCCGAGCAGCCGCGTCAGCGAAGCGAGAAGGTCGGGCGCGCGCGCGGGAAGGGCCATCCCCCACGCGGCCCACGCCGCGACGACGAGCACGACGAGGCCCGCGCTCTGCCGCGCCGTCCCTCGCTCGCGGAGGAGCGCCGTGACGACGAGCGTGATCCCGGCCAGCCCGAGCGCCGTCGGCAGGAGCGGGAGCGGCTCTCGCCCCGACGCGAGCGCTTGGAGGATCGCCGCGAGGACGGCGAGCGCGCTCCCGAGGCTGAACGCCCGCGACGCGAGGACGACGACCGCGGCGCGACGCTCACCCCGCACGGAGCGCCTCTTCCCCCACGCCCGTCTCGTCGAGGATGACGAGCGCGACGTCGCCGCCGCGCAGGTGATGCGTCACGCCCGGCTCGGGCCGGTCCTTCGCGATCGCCAGGACGCGGTGCCCCGAGCGGCGTAGCGAGACGAGCGCCTGCGCCAAGCGCGGGCGCACGTTCGGGGTGAGACAGACGAGCGTCGCGCCGACGGAGAGCCGGCCGCGCTCCTTGAGGAAGACGGTCTCCGGCGCCGCGCCCGCGTACGGCCCGAGGCGCGCGAGGATGTCGAGGCACCGCGTGAGCGCGCGCGGCCCGCGCGCGAGCGCGGAGCGCGGCCGCTGGTGCGTGAGGTTGTCGAGCCCGTTCGTCATGAGCCCCACCTGGCGGCCGGCGTCGCCGGCGAAGCGGATGAGCTCCGCGGCGGCCGCGATGACGAGCTCGGCGCCTTCGGGATCGATCTGGAGCCAGTACTGGTCGTACGACGCGACGTTCACAAGAAAGATCGCGTCGAGGCTCGTCGCCGCCTCGTACACCTTCGTGTGCAGCGCGCGCAGCCGCGCCGACGCCTTCCAGTGGATCTCCTTCACCGGGTCGCCGCCGCGGTACTCGCGTACGCCCCGGAAGCGGAGCGGATCGGGCACGAGCCCGCTGCGGTTGGCGATCTCGGCGAGCGGACGCAGCGCCGCGAGGTGGAGGTCGGTCACGCCGACGGGCGCGGGATGCGCGACGATCTCGAGCGCCAGCGGCACCAGCCGCTCCTCCTGGGTGAACCCGAGCCAGTCGCCCGACCGGATGCGGATCGGACCGACGACGTACGCCCCGCGGCGCGCGACCTCGAGGCGGAAGCGCAGCGTGACGCGCTCGCCGCCGCGCGGCGCGAACGTCGCGCGCGCGACGCGCGACGGCAGCCGGCCCTCGCGACGCGGTGGCGCGATGCCCTCGGGCAGCTCGACGCTGACCTCGACCCACGGGACGGGGAGCGGCTTGCGGTTCGTGACGCGCACCGTGAGCGTCGCGGTCTCGCGCGCGATGAGGCGGCGCGGCTCGAGCGTCGCATCCACGTCGAGCGCGACGAGCGCGAGGCGTCCGGTCGCCTCGACCATCGCCCACGCCGCGACGCCCAGCGCGACGATCACGATGAGCGCGGGGGCGCGCGTGAACGCGGCGAGCACGGCGACGACCGCCAGCCACGCCCACGGGAACTCGCCGAGCCGGCCGCGGAGCGTCGCCACCATGCGGCTAGCTCGCGGCCACCTGCTCCGCGGGCACGGGCACGCGCGAGAGGACCTCGCTCACGACCGCGGCGGGCGTGCGGCCGCGCATCTGGGCATCGGCGTCGAGGAACAGGCGGTGGCGGAGCACCGCGGAGGCCTGCGCCTTCACGTCGTCGGGCAGCGCGAACGAGCGGCCGCGCATCGCGGCGAGCGCCTGCGTCGCGCGGAAGAGCGCGAGCGCGGCGCGCGGGCTCGCCCCGAGCTCGACGCCGTCGGCGCCGCGCGTCGCCCGGACGACGTCGACGACGTACCGGCGAACGGCGTCGCCCACGCGCACGCCGCGCACGGCCTCGCGAAGGCTCGCGATCCGCTCTCGGTCGAAGAGCGGCGCGAGCGAGTCCGGCCCGACCTGCCGCGGGCCGTGCACCTGGAGGATGCGGTCCTCCTCGGCCGCGCTCGGGTAGCCGAGGTCGAGCATGAGCACGAACCGGTCGAGCTGCGCCTCGGGCAGCGGGAACGTACCCTCGAGCTCGATCGGGTTCTGGGTCGCGACGACGAAGAACGGCTCCGGGAGCGCATGCGTGCGTTCGTCCACCGTCACCTGCCCCTCCTGCATCGCCTCGAGGAGCGCGGACTGCGCGCGCGGCGTAGCGCGGTTGATCTCGTCGACGAGCAGCACGTTCGACATCACGGGACCGGCGCGGTACTCGAAGCGCGACGTGCTCTGCACGAACACCGAGACGCCGGTGATGTCGGAGGGCACGAGGTCTGGCGTGCACTGGATCCGGTGGAAGTCGAGGTCGAGCGAGCGCGCGACGGATCGCGCGAGCGTCGTCTTCCCCACGCCGGGGACGTCGTCGATGAGGACGTGACCGCCGACGAGGAGCGCGGCGAAGAGCTGCTCGGTCGATCGCTCCTTTCCGACGACGACGCGGCCGACCTGCGCAGCGAGGCGCTCTGCCGCCTCGCGGACCGCCTCGACGCTCACCGGGTCGCGCGCGAGGGGTGCTCGTCGGGCGAGACGGGCAGCGAGAAGGCCGACATGTCGACCGCGGTGTGGCCCAGCCGCCAGACGCGGAGCGTCAGCAGAAGGATGACGGCCTCGACGAACGCGGTCGTGACGTGCAGCCCGACGGACGCGGTCGAATGCGAGCCGAGGGCGACCGCGGTGACGGGCCGCTCGATGACGAAGAACGCTGCGAGCGCGATACGGAACGCGAGCATCCGCTCGCTGCCGCGGGCGATGAGGATCGCGACGAACAGGTTCACGAGGCCGAAGGCGATCGACTCCATGGGCGCGGCGGCGGCGTCGAGGCAGCCCGGCGACGCGAAGGCGGCGGGACACACCTTCAGTGCGGTCACCGAGTCGAGCGACCCGGTCAGCATGAAGAGCAGCGAGGCGAAGATGATGAGGAGGACGGACGGGCGCAGTGCGCCTGCCACGATCAGTTCACCCCCGACCCGGATGGCATGTTAGGCGGTCGCCGCGGCGAGGGGCACCCGCCGCGCCTCGAGCGCCGCCACCGACGACTCCCGCACCGGCGGTCCGCCCGGCGGAGCCCCATGCTCGCCGCGCCCGTGGAAGTCGCTGCCGCCGGTCGGCACGAGGCCGTACCGCTCCGCCAGCGCGAGGTAGCGCATCGTCGCATCCGGCGCGTGCGAGCCGTAGTAGCACTCGATCCCCGCGAGCCCCGCGGCGGCGAGCTGCGGGATGAGCTCGTCGAGCCCGACGACCGTGCCGGGGTGTGCGAGCGACGGCACGCCGCCGCGCGCGCGGATGAGCTCGACCGCCTCGACCGGCGTGAGGCCGACGCGCGCGACGTACGCCGGCGACGTCGTGCTGATGAGCGTGTCGAACGCCGCGTCGTACGACGCGACGTGCCCCGCTTCGAACAGCGCCTGGGCCAGGTGCGGTCGCCCGAGCGACCCGCCCTGCGCGATCTCCTTGACGCGCTCGAGGCTCACGGGGTAGCCGAGCGTCTTGAGGTTCTCGACCATGAGCTCGATCCGGCGGCCGCGGTTCTCGCGCAGCCATCGGAGGCGCTCCTCGAGCGTGTCGTCGTTCGGATCGAGGAAGTAGCCGAGGACGTGGACGTCGCCCCACGTCGACTCGGTGTTCAGCTCCGTCGCGGGGATGACGCGCACGCCCAGGCGCTCGCCCTCCGCGATCGCCTCGGCGACGCCTGCGAGCGTGTCGTGGTCGGAGAGCGCCTGAATACGCACGCCGCGGCTCGCGGCGAGGCGGACGAGCTCGGCCGGCCCGAGCGCACCGTCGGAGCGCAGCGAGTGCGCGTGCAGGTCGACCGGATATGCGACGCTCATGCGGAGCGGCTCGGACCGACAGCGCCGGATCCTCGCTCGAGCACCCTGTCTATCCGCTCGATCGAGCGCGCGCGTCCGGTCGCCTCGTCGACGTCGACCAGGACGGCGTTGAACACCGTCGGCCCGTCCGCGACCTCGAAGCGCTTCGGGAGCAACGTGCGGAAGCGGTCGAGGACGATGTCCGTGCGCACGCCGAGGACGGAGTCGCGCGGGCCGACCATGCCCGTGTCCGCGACGAACGCGGTGCCTTTCGGCAGGACGCGCGCGTCGGCGGTAGGCACGTGCGTGTGCGTCCCCAGGACGGCGGAGAAGCGGCCATCGAGGTGCCACCCCATCGCGACCTTCTCGCTCGTCGCCTCGGCGTGCCAGTCGAGGACGCGCACGCGCGGGG
>CAZSRI010000044.1:0-17762 GCA_964609145.1 uncultured Chloroflexota bacterium | reverse complement strand
CCGCGCTCGCGCTCGAGGACGTTCGAGTCGAGCACGCGCTCCGCGACCTGCTGATCCTCGCGGAAGATGCGGCTCTGCCGCAGCATCGCGTCGACGAGCGTCGTCTTGCCGTGGTCGACGTGCGCGATGATCGCGATGTTCCGGACGTCGGTGCGCCGCACGTCACCAGTCTGACGGCGATCGGCGACCGTGCCCGCGCTCGCGTAGCCTTGGGCACCTGACCCCGTCCTACCACGAGCTCTTCCGGATCCGCGGCTTCGCGCGCCTCGTCGCCGGGATGCTCCTCGGCCGTGTCGCGTCGCAGATGGTCGCGCTCGTCCTCGTGCTCTTCGTCCTCGAGCGCTACCGCTCGCCGCAGCTCGCCGGGGTCGCGACGTTCCTCTCGCTCGTCCCCGGCCTGCTCGTGAGCCCGATCGCCGGGACGCTGCTCGACCGCTACGGACGACGACGCCTCATCCTTCTCGACTACTCCGTCGCGATGACGGCGCTCCTGCTCCTCGCCGCGCTCTCCATCGCGGACGTGCTCCCCGTCCCGCTCTTCCTCGGGATCGTAGCGCTGCAGTCCCTCACGTTCCCGCTCTCGACGGTCGGGATGCGCACGCTGTTCCCGCTCGTCGTCCCGCGGATGCTCTGGGAGCGCGCGAACGCGATCGACAGCAACGGCTACGCCGTCTCCACGATCGTCGGGCCGGCGGTCGCCGGCGCGGTCGTCGCCGCGTTCCAGGGCGAAGGCGGCCTCATCGCCGCCGCGATCGCGTTCGGCGCGGCGGCCGTCGTCACGATCGGGGTCCCCGACGTCGACGTGCGCGGCGCGACGGAGGGCCATCTCTTGCGCGCGGCGTGGCAGGGCCTCGTGTACGTCCTGCGGCACCCGACGCTGCGCGGCCTCGCGGTCGCGGTCTCCGTCGGTAACGTCGCCGGCGGGATCCTCTACATCGCCGTGCCCGTGATCCTGCTCCAGCGGCCCGGCGGCACGACCGCGCTCGTGGGTCAGGTCTACGCGGGCATGGGCGTCGCCGCGTTCGTCTCGGTCATGCTCATCGGCCGCATCTCCACGGAGGGCCGGGAGCGGATCCTCATGATCGTCGCGGCCCTCGGCATCGCCGTGTCGACCGCGACGATCCTCGCGCGCCCCGACGTCATCGGCGTCATCGTCGTCGCCATGCTCCTGCGCGGCTCGATGGAGGGCCTCTACGACGTCCCGATGTTCACGCTGCGGCAGCGCCGCACCGACCCGGCGTGGCTCGGGCGCGGCTTCGCCGTGTCGATGTCGCTGAACTTCATCGGCATGCCCGTCGGCTCCGCCCTCGGCGGGGCGCTCGTCGCGGCGAGCGCCGAGTACGCCCTCGCGGTCGCGCTCGGCTGCGCCCTCGCGGCCGCCGCGGCCCTCTACCTGCTCATCCCCCGGACCTGACCGCCATGTGACGAATGCGTATCGGGCACATCGGGTGCATCGCTCCTGTCCGTGGACGAGCCACGGCCGGCTCAGACCGCGGCGCCCTCCGACGGCGTCGCCTCGACCCCGGTCGAGCCGCCTCCTCCCGCTCGCCGACGCGGCATGCGCGCCGTCGCGGGCACCCTGGCGGCTCTCGTCCTCGCGTTCGTGTGGGGCGGGCTCGCGTACCGCGAGCTCGGCCCCAGGGCCGAGCGGTCATTCGATGCGCTCGCGGCCGCGGGCGGGAGCGCGCCGACGGCCGTGCTCGGCACCGAGGCGCCGCCGGCGTGGGTCGGCGACTTCGCGAACGCGTTCTGCGCCGGGGACGCGGACGCGCTCGCGGCGCGGATCGGCCCGCCGCTCACGGGCGACGTCGGCGCGATCAAGCAGGCTCTGTCGTCGCGCGACTGGCGCTGCTCGGGCTCGCGGTACATCGGCGGCGGCGCGAACCCGAAGGGCAGCTTCTACGTGTACGTGATGCGCGACGAGCAGAGCAACGAGCAATGGTGGGTGTTCACCGTCGTCGGTGAGCAGGTGGTCGCGATCGAGTAGCGCGGTCCGTTCAGGACGCCGCGATGCAACGCTCGATCTGCTCGACGACCTCGTCGAGCTCGAACGGCTTGCGGACGGATCCGTCGGCGCCGAGCCGCCTCGCGCTCTCCTCGATGTCCCTCACCGCGCTGAGGATGACGATCGACGCCGGCGGCCGCGCGACGCGCCGGTACTGCTCGACGAAGGACCAGCCGTCCATGATCGGCATGCGGAGGTCGCAGAGGATCACCGCGGGCTGGTGATGCCGCACGAGCTCGAGCGCGGCGGCGCCGTGCGGGACCGTCGCGACCGCGTATCCCTCGTCGGAGAGCGCCTGGCGGAGGATGTCGCACACCGCGTCGTCGTCGTCGATCACGAGCACGCGCGCTCGCGACCGCTGCTTGCCGCGCTCCGGCCGCGGCCGGAGAGGCGTCCTCATCGAGCCGCCTCTCTCTCGCGCCGCGCTCCCTGGCGCAGCATCGCGAGCGGCACGCCGCCGGTGGGCTCCCACTCGTGCCCCTCGGCGCGCGCGTCGAACGGGCAGTACGCCCACTGACCGAGATGCACGGTCAGCTTGTCCGGACCGCCCCCTTCGCCCGTCCGGTGCGACGGCGCACGACACTCGAACGCCACCGGCGACTCCACGGATCGCTCCCCTTCTCCTACCCGGCAGTCCCTCCCGGGTGCCCGACCGAACACTTTCCGTGCGTGACCTGTCCTCATGTCAAGACGGGCGATCGATCAAGCGATGGCGCGATCTCCTAGTGCATGCCTCCCGTTCGCTGACCGATGAAGCGGTACCCCACGCCCGGAACGGTCTCGATGAGCGTCGGCTCGCGCCAGCGCTCGTTCAGCTTCACCCGCAGGTCACGGATGTGACGGTCGATGACGTTGCTCGTGACGGCGCTGTCCGTTCCCCACACGTTCGCGAGGATCGACGCCCGCTCGAGCGTCTCGCCCGGATGCGAGAGGAAGAGGTACAGCAGCGTCTGCTCGAGCACGGTGAGCCGCACCAGGTCGCCGTCCCGGCGCACGCCGCGCTCGAGGACGTCGAGCTCGAAGGCCCCGACGCGTGACCGGGGCACGATCGTCGCCGTGCGTCCCGTCGCGCGCCGCAGCGCCGCGATCGTGCGCACGACGATCTCGTCGGGCGAGAACGGAACGCGGACGAGATCGTCGATCCCCGCCTCGACCGCGGCAAGGCGCGCGGGCGTCTCCCACCGCCGCGTCAGGCCCACCACGGTCCGCGCGCCGTCGCGTCCGGACGCGCCGACGTCGAGGTCGACGAGCAGCGCGTCGGGGATACCGCCTCCCGCGCGCGCGTGCTCGGGGGCCGACGGAGCGACCGAGACGGCGCAGTCGACGTGCCGGAGGACCAGTTCGACGAGCCCGCCGAGGAGGGGCGGCATCCGCAGCCGCACATGCGCCCTGCCATCATGACCGTCGTTCACGAGGCCCAGAGCATCTCCCTCCGGCTATGAACACGAGTCATCGTGAGACCATGTACGAAAGTAGCCATGCCGCCCGAGGTCCGGCTCACGCGGCGCGAGGAGCAGGTGCTCCGGCATGTCCGCATGGGCGAGTCGAACAAGGAGATCGCGGAGATCCTCGGCGTGGGCGAGCAGGCGGTGAAGGCGCTCGTGAGCCGGCTGCTGCTGAAGTTCGCCGTCCCGAACCGCACCTCGCTCGCGACATTGACGAATGGTGGGCCGCGGGCCCCGCGATCGGCCGCGCCGCGCGCGCATCGTCTCGCCGACCTCCTCGCGGAGAGCCGTCGCCTGCGGGAGGACAACCGCGTCCTCCTCGACAGGATCCGCGCGCAGCTGCGGGAGGTCCGTCGCGCGCGCCGCCGGGCCACGACCGGGGGCGGCCCCACGACGCCGCGGGGCGCCGGCTAGGCCGAACCCGTCTCCTCGAGCGGCTCCTCGGGCGGACGGAACAGCAGGCGTTGGATCGCCGCGAGGTTCGCCTCCGCTTCGGCGATCTCGTCGGAGTAGCGCGCGGCGAGCGCGAGACGGTCTTCGCGCCGCGATCGGTCGAGCATCCGCTTCGCGAGGCTGATGCGCTCGGCCAGCGCGCGCGCCGCCGCCCAGAGCGCGTGCTCCACCTGCTCGTGCTGCCCGTCGGCCAGCGCCTCCTCGGTGAACGCGTGGCCCACGCGGCAGCGGAGCGTCGGCGGATCCGTCGCCTCGATCCAGAGGGACCCGCCGCAATCGGGGCACGAGTAGCCCACCGCGCCGTCGGTCCGGTCGATCGAGGGGAACGCGCCGGCTTCGATCTGATCCGCCGGCGCCGCTTCGTTCACCGTCTCGACGCGCTCGCCGCTGCGCGCGGCGACGTCGATCGCGACGGCGAGCTCTCGGACCGGCAGGACGCGGTCGACGTTGCCGGCGTCGATCGCCGCCTGCGGCATCCCCGGGAACGCCGCCTCGTGCGGCTCCTGCGCCATCGTGAGTCCGCCGGCGCGGCGGACCTGGCCGAGGCCGGCGACGCCGTCGTCGAGCGTCCCGGAGAGGAGCGCCGCGGTCACGCGCGGGCCGTACGAGCGCGCGGCGCTGCGGAACAGCGGATCGATCGCGGGCCGGTTGCGGTTCTCGCGTGGCCCGCTCGAGAGCCGGACGCGGCCGCCGTATACGAGGAGATGCCGGTCGGGCGGCGCGATATAGATGCGCCCCGGATAGACCGGCTCGCCGTCGCCCGCGTGGAGCGCGACGAGCGGGCCCGCGCGACGAAGGATCTCGGGCAGGACACTCGTTCCCGATGGGGAGATGTGGATGACGGCGAACACCGCCGCGGGCAGGTCGTGCGGCAGGGCCCGCGCGAGGGCGGTGAGCGCTTCGACGCCTCCGGCCGATGCGCCGATGACGACCACGTCGTGCCGAACGGGCACCTCGGTGCTCTCCGGGTGCAGGTCTACCATCGGGCCGGGTTCCGCGCCATCCGATGAGCGGCTGCACGCGGCGAGCCATTGCTGGAAGAAGGTCCCGAGGATGAGCACGGCGACGCGCCCCAGCCATCTCGTGGTCGTCCTAGCGCCGCAACCGAGCTCCTCGCTCGGCGCGCTCCTCTCCTCGCTACCGAAAGGTCTCGACGCCTCGGTCGTCATCACGCCGGAGCGCGACGGGGCGGCGTTCGCGGCGCTCAAGAACGTGCACGGCCTGCTCGACCTCCCGGCGGAGAGGCCGCTCGCGCGGGGCGTCTACCTCGCGCCCGCGAAGCCGCTCGAGGTGAGCGAGGGGCGGATCAGCGTGCGGACGGACGGCGAGCCCGCGGTCGAGCGCTTCGTGGAGAGCGCCGCGGAGGCCTACGGGGAGCGGTTGATCCTCGTGCTCCTCTCCGGGTCCGGGACCGCCGCGGTCGAGGCCGCGATCGCCGTCGGGAACAACGACGGGACGCTCATCGTCGAGAAGCCGCGCTCGGGCCAGCGCCCGGTACCGCCGGCCCTGCCGCCCACGTCGATCGACGTGTTCAGCGAGCCCGAGAACGTCGGCGAGGTCCTCGCGGAGCTCGTGCGCGAGGACGTCACGATCGAGGGCGAGGAGGCGAAGCTCGTCGAGACGCTCCTCGACCGCATCCGCGACCGGCACGGCATCGACTTCACGAGCTACAAGCTGCCGACGATCCGACGGCGCCTCGACCGCCGGATGGCCGCCGTCGGCGCCGGGCGCCTCGCCGACTACCTCCACTACCTGGGCTCGCACCCCGAGGAGTACCAGCGGCTCATCTCGAGCTTCCTCATCAAGGTCACCGACTTCTTCCGTGACCAGGCGCTGTTCGACCACATCCGCGACCGGATCCTGCCCGACCTCGTGCGCGGCGCGCGGGCGCACGGACACGAGATCCGCATCTGGTCGGCGGGCTGCGCGACCGGCGAGGAGGCCTACAGCATCGCCATCCTCGTCGCCGAGGTCCTGGGCGACGAGCGGAAGGACTTCAACGTTCGGATCTTCGCGACCGACGTCGACGCCGACGCGATCGCGTTCGCCCGCCAGGGGGTCTACCCCGCGACGTCGCTGCGGAAGCTCCCGCGCGCGATGATCCAGCGGTACTTCCTGCCGCGCGACGGCGAGTTCGAGCTGAACAAGACGATCCGCGGGCTGGTCGTCTTCGGGCAGCACGACCTCGCCGAGCGGGCGCCGTTCCCGCGCGTCGACATGATCGTTTGCCGCAACGTGCTCATCTATTTCACCGAGGAGCTGCAGATGCGCACGCTCCAGCTCTTCGCCTTCGCGCTCCGCGACAACGGGTTCCTCGTACTCGGGAACGCCGAGAGCACGAACCCGCTGCCGCAGCAGTTCACGCAGGAGGACTCGCACCTCAAGGTCTACCGGCGCCACGGCGAGCGGATCCTCATCCCGCCGCCGCGGCGGCGTCGCGAGCCGGGCGGCATGGCGCGCGCCGAGCACCAGCGGCGGCCCGCGCTCGGTCTCGCCGCGGACCACGCCGACCACGCGCGCAGGGTCGCCTCGGTGCTCGACCGCGCGGACCGTCTGCTCGTCAACCTGCCGGTCGGCATCGTCGTCGTCGACCGCCAGTACGACGTCCAGCACATCAACGCCGCCGCCCGTCGCCTCCTCGGGATCCGCACGGCGGGGATCGGCGACGACTTCGTGCACCTCGCGACGGTCCTCCCGCCCGCCGAGCTGCGCGCCGCGCTCGACAGCGCCCTGCGGGGCCAGGCCGCGACGCGCACGTTCACTGTCGACGGCGAGAGCGCCGCGCGGCACCTCGAGCTCGCGGCTCACCCCGGCTACGTCGAGGGCATCGAGGGCGGGGAGACGGCGGTCGTGATCATCACCGACGTGACCGACTCCATAGGGGTACGCGACGAGCTCGAGCGCATGCGCGGCGAGCAGCGCGGCGAGATCGTCGAGCTGCAGAGGCGCGTGGAGCAGCTGCAGGAGGCGAACCGGCAGCTCATCGAGGCGAACGAGGACCTCGCGCTCGCGAACATGGATCTGCGCACGACGAACGACGAGCTGCAGGTGAGCAACGAAGAGGTGCAGGCGGCGTCCGAAGAGGTCGAGACGCTGAACGAGGAGCTCCAGGCGACGAACGAGGAGCTCGAGACGCTGAACGAGGAGCTGCAGGCGACCGTCGAGGAGCTCAACACGACGAACGACGACCTGCAGGAGCGCGGTCGGCAGCTCGAGGAGATGGCGCGAGGCCTCGACATGGCCGACGCGGAGGGACGGTCGTTCGAGCCGGGCGAGGCGCCCTGGGCGAAGGCCGCTCGCGGCGAGGCATGGGACGGCGAGGTCACGATCGGCCGCGGCGGGATGCGGCGAAAGGTCCGGATCACGATCGCGCGGGAATAGTCCTCACCAGATCGTCGGGCGGAGCGCCTCCTCGCGCCACATCGCGGATCCCGCGCCGCACCCGAACGCCGCGTGGAACTCGGGCATGTTCGACAGCGGCCCGATGACGCGCTCGATCGCCGGCGAGTGCGGGTCGACGTTCAAACGGACGCGCAGCGCCTCGTCGCGGATCTTGTTCCGCCACGACTGCGCGGCGCCGAGGAAGAACCGCTGCTCGGCGGTGAAGCCGTCGATCGGCGCGGGGCGGCCCTTGCGCTCGAGCACCTTCTGGAACGCGGCCCACGCGATCTTGATCCCGCCGATGTCGCCGATGTTCTCGCCGAGCGTGAGGCGTCCGTTGATGCGCTGCCCCGGCAGCGGCTCGTAGCCCTCGTACTGCCGCACGACCTGGTCCTGCCGCGACTCGTACGCCGTGCGGTCCTCTCGCGTCCACCACTCACGCAGGTTCCCCAGCGCGTCGTACTTGCTTCCCGCGTCGTCGAAGCCGTGGCTCATCTCGTGCCCGATCACCATGCCGATCGCGCCGTAGTTCACGGCGTCGTCGATCGCGGGATCGAAGAACGGCGGCTGGAGGATCCCCGCCGGGAAGACGATCTCGTTGAGCCGCGGGTTGTAGTAGGCGTTCACGGTCTGCGGGCTCATCCACCACTCGGTCCGGTCGATCGGCTTCCCCAGCTTGTCGAGGTCGCGCCGCAGCCGCCACGCGCGTGCGCGGAAGAGGTTGCGCAGGTGCTCGCCGCGCACGATCTCGAGCGGCGAGTGGTCGCGCCACCTGTCGGGGTAGCCCATCTTGACCATGAACGCGTCGAGCTTCGCGATCGCCGCCTGGCGCGTCGCCGGACCCATCCATTCGAGCGTCGCGAAGCGTTCGCGCAGCGCGGCGCGGAGGTCCCCGACGAGCTCGAGCACGCGCCGCTTCGCCTCGGGCGAGAACGCGACGCGCACGTAGAGCCGGCCGATCTCGTGGCCGATGGGGCCGTCGCCGTAGCCGCCCTCCATCTCCTCGAGGACGCGCTTCCAGCGCGGCTTCTGCTGCGGCACGCCCTGCAGCTCGCGCGAGAAGAAGTCGAAGTGTTCGTCGACGAAGCGCTTGGGCAGCGCGCTCGCCGCGGTCCGCGCGAGGTGCCAGCGCAGATACGTCCGGAGCTGCTCGAGCGGGATGTCCGCGAGGGCGGCGGCGAGGCCGGTGAAGAACCCGGGCTGGCGCACGTTCAGCTCGTCGACCATCGTCGCGCCGATCCCGTCGAGGAACGCGCGCCACTCGAACCCCGGCGAGCGCTCCGCCAACCGCGCCCCCGACATCTTGTTGTAGGTCTTGTACGGGTCGCGCTGGTCGACGAGCGTCATCGAGTCGCGGGCGAGCCGAGTCTCGATCGTGAGGACGGTCGCGGCGCCGTATCGCGCCTCGTCATCGTCGTCGCCGAGGAGCGACAGCACGCGCGTGACGTGGCGCACGTAGCGCACGCGGATCTGGCGCGAGCGCGCGTCGTCCTTCAGGTAGTAGTCGCGGTCCGGGAGGCCGAGCCCGCCCTGCTGGAGCCAGAGGATGTAGCGCGTGCTGTCGCCCGGATCCTGCTGCACGCTCACGCCGAAGCCGGCCGAGACGGCGCCGCGGTGGAGCTGCGCGAGGACCAGCGGCACCTTCGCGCGGTCGTCGAGCGAGGCGATGAGGTCGAGCTCGGGCTGGAGCGGCGTCAGGCCGAGCGACTCGATCGTCGCCTCGTCCATGCCGCTCGCCCACCAGTCGCCGACCTTCTGCTCGACCGTGCCCTTCGCGGCGCCGGAAGCCGCGGCCTCCTCGGCGACCTTCCGCAGGACAGCGTGGTTGTGGTCGCGGATCTCGTGGAAGCCGCCCCACGCGGCCTCCTCGGGCGGGATCTCCGTGCGCTCGAGCCACTTCCCGTTCGCGTAGCGGAAGAAGTCCTCGCATGGCTTCACGGAGATGTCGATGTGGGAGAGGTCGATCCCCGGCATGCGTCGGATACCGTACCGATCCGATGCGACTCCTGCCGCGGACCATCGCGGGCCGCGTCGCGCTCGCGACCGCGGTCGGTCTGGCCATCGGCCTCCTGTCGGCGGCGATCGCGGCGCCGCTCGGCGCGAGCGGGCTCGTCCTCGCCGCGGTCGTCGCGGCGCTCCTCGCGCTACCGGTCGCGGTGCTGTTCGGCGGCGACCTCGCCGCGGCCGTTCAGCGATTGACCGAGCGCGCGTCGGTTGGCGCGGTCTCGCCCGCGGGCTGGTCCGTGTCGGCGACGGTCGAGATCGAGCGGCTCGCCGTGTCGCTCCGCGCGATGTCGGCGGCCGCCGCGGAGCGGTCAGCGGCCGCCGAGGCCGACCGCGACCGGCTCGCGACACTCCTGCGCGAGATGGGCGACGCCGTGCTCATCGTCGCCGTCGACGACCGCGTGACCTTGACCAATCCCGCCGCGGAGCGGCTGCTCGGTGCGCGGTCGCCCATGGGCAGGCGTCTCGCCGAGGTCGCGCGGGAGCCAGAGCTCATCGAGGCGATCGAGACGGCCCGCCGCGACGGGAGCGCCGAGGCGACGATCGAGCGTGCCGATCCGCGCCGGTCGGTCAGCGTGGCCGCGCGCCGCCTGCCGGGAGCGGACGTGCTCGTCACCGCGCACGATCTCACGGAGCTGCGCCGCCTCGAGACGGTGCGCCGCGACTTCGTCGCGAACGTCTCACACGAGCTGCGGACGCCGCTCGCGTCGCTCAAGGCGATGGCCGAGGCGCTCGAGGGCGGCGCACTCGATCGCCGCGACGACGCGCGCGACTTCGTCCGACGGATGCACCGCGAGATCGACGACCTCACGCAGCTCGTCACCGAGCTGCTCACGCTGTCGCGCGTCGAGGCGGGCGCCGCGGAGCTCCGGCGTGAGCCCATAGCGCCCGCGGAGCTGCTCTCTGCCGCGGTGGCACGATTCGGCCCGCTCGCCGACCGCGCCGGCGTGGCGCTTACGGCCGATCCCACGAACGCCCCCGACGTGCTCGCCGACCGAGAGCGCATCGACACCGTCCTCGCGAACCTCGTGCACAACGCGGTGAAGTTCACGCCTGGCGGCGGACGGATCGCGCTTTCGGCGCGGCCCGAGGGCGACGTCGTGCGCTTCGAGGTGCGCGACACGGGTGAGGGGGTCGAACGCGGCGACCTCGAGCGGGTCTTCGAGCGCTTCTACAAGACCGAGCGCTCGCGCTCGACCGCGGGAACGGGCCTGGGGCTCGCCATCGCGAGGCACGTCGTGCTCGCCCACGGCGGCCGGATCCGTGCCGAGAGCGAGGGGCCGGGACACGGCGCGACGTTCTCCTTCACGCTCCCGATCGCGACGATACGCTGACCGTGTGGCGCGGATCCTGCTCGTCGACGACGAGCCCAACATCCGGCACACGCTCGGCTACTCCCTGCGGCAGGAGGGATACGAGGTCGTCACGGCGGACGACGGCGAGCAGGGGCTCGCGGCGATGGAGCGCTCGCGGCCCGATCTCGTGATCCTCGACGTCATGCTCCCGAGGGTCGACGGGTTCGAGGTCGCGCGGCGCGTCCGCCGCTCGAGCGACGTCCCGATCCTCATGCTCACCGCGCGCGACGCCGAGCTCGACAAAGTCGTCGGGCTCGAGATCGGCGCCGACGACTACATGGCGAAGCCGTTCTCGACCCGCGAGCTCGTCGCGCGTGCGCGTGCGCTCCTCCGTCGTGCGGCGGCGCGTCACGAGGAGCCGGAGCCCGGCGGCGTCATTGAGATCTCGGGGCTCGTGGTCGACTCCGCGCGGCGCCGCGTCCTGCGCGACGACGCTGAGGTGGACCTGAAGCCCAAGGAGTTCGACCTGCTCACGTTCCTGGCGTCTCACCCGGGCCAGGTCTTCACGCGCGAGCGGCTGCTCGAGGCCGTGTGGGGCTTCGACTTCGCGGGCGGACGCCGCACCGTCGACACGCACGTGAAGCAGCTCCGCTCACGGTTGGGGGACGACCCGGAGCGGGCGCGGTGGATCGAGACGGTCCGAGGGGTCGGCTATCGCTTCCGAGAGAACCCGAGGACCCCGCCCGTCACCTGGTAGATCGTGCGCTCGCGGATGTTCTGCCCTGGTCGAGCGCCGCGCGCGAGTGGCTGGTCCGAGCCTCGGCCATCAGCCGAACCTCCCCGTGATGTACGCCTCGGTCCGGCGGTCTCGTGGCATCGTGAACAGCGCGTCGGTGGCCCCGAACTCGACGAGCCGCCCGACGCCGTCGTCGCCGGCGAGCATGAACGCCGTGCGCTCGCTCACGCGCGACGCTTGCTGCATGTTGTGCGTGACGATGACGATCGCGATCTCGCCCGCGAGCTCGCGCATGAGCTCCTCGACCTTGTAGGTCGAGATCGGGTCGAGCGCCGAGCACGGCTCGTCCATGAGGAGCATGGACGGGTCGGTCGCGAGCGCGCGCGCGATGCAGAGGCGCTGCTGCTGCCCGCCCGAGAGCGCCGCGCCTGAGCGGCCGAGCCTGTCCTTCACCTCGTCCCACAGCGCCGCGCGCCTGAGGTTCCGCTCGACGAGGTCGTCGGCCCGCGCGCGCGAGAGCTTCCAGCCGCGCAGCCGTGGTCCGGCGAGCACGTTGTCGGCGACGGACATCATGGGGAACGGGTTCGGCTTCTGGAAGACCATCCCCACCATGCTTCGGACCTCGACCGGGTCGACGCCCGCCGCATAGACGTCGACGCCGCCGAGCACGACGCTCCCCGTCGCGCGAGCGCCAGGGACCGTCTCATGCATGCGGTTCAGGCAGCGCAGGAGCGTCGACTTCCCGCACCCCGAGGGGCCGATGATGGCCGTGATCTCGCGCTCCCGTACCGTCAACTCTATGCCGTCGATGGCGTGCGTCGATCCGTACCACGCGGAGAGGCGATCGACCTGGACGGCCGCCCCGCGTTCCATCTGCGCAGCCGGCTGCGCATCGATCGCCGTCGTCCCCATCCGCTCCGCCAACCTCACCGCCACCATCGTCCCCTCCCCCGCAGGTGTCACCGCACCCGCTCACGCGCGATGACCCGAAGCAGCAGGCCGATCGACCCGATCACGAGCACGAGCACGAGCGACGCGCCCCACGCCTTCACGTGCCACTCGTCGTAGGGCGAGATCGCGTACCGGTAGATCCGCAGCGGCAGCGCGTCGATCGGCCGGAGGAGGTCGAGGCTCAAGAACTCGTTCCCGAGCGCCGTAAGGAGGAGGGGCGCTGTCTCGCCCGCGGAGCGCGCCAGCGCGAGGACCGCAGCGGTGACGATGCCCGCCCGCGCGGCGGGCAGCACGACCGAGAGGATGACCTTCCACCGCGGTGCGCCGAGGGCGAGGGCCGCCTCGCGGAGCGACATCGGGACGAGCCGCAGGACCTCCTCGACCGTCCGCGCGACGATCGGGATCATGATCACGGCGAGCGCGACGCCGCCCGCGATGCCGGCGTAGTGACCGACGACGCCGCGCACGAGGAACGCCCACACGAAGACGCCGATCACGATCGACGGCAGCCCCGCGATGAGCTCCGCGGCGAAGCGGACGGGCGCTGCGAAGCGACCGGTGCGGTACTCGACCACGAAGATCGCGGCGGCGAGGCCGACCGGGATCGCGATCGCGCCCGAGACCGCGGCGAGCAGGAGCGTGCCGAGGATCGCCGGCTCGACACCTCCACCGACCTCCCCGAAGGGCTTCGGACGCTGTGTGAAGAAGGCGACGTCGATCGCCGGCAGCCCCTGCGCGACGACGTACGCGAGGATCGTCACGAGGAGCGTGACCGCCATGAGCGTCGCGAGCGCGAGGAGCGCGACGGCGAGGCGCTCCCCTACGCGCCGCCGCGCCGCGACCCGGTGGCGCTCGGGGATGGCGCCGCCGAGCGCGGCGGCCCGCACCGCCACCGTCAGACCACCGCCCCGGCGGGACGACCGGCTACGGCGCGACGGATCAGTAGGCGCGCGACCGCGTTCACGACGAGCGCGACGAGGAGCAGGATGAGCGCGACCTCGACGATCGCCGAGAAGTAGAGCTCGGTGTCGGCCTCCAGGAACTGGTTCGCGATCGCGGACGCCATGGTGTACCCCGGAATGAAGAGCGAGCCCGAGATGTCGCGGGACGAGTTCCCGACGACCATGGTCACGGCCATCGTCTCCCCGAACGCGCGCGCGACGCCGAGCACGACGGCGCCCACGATCCCGGGTCGCGCGTACGGCAGCACCGCTCGCGTCACCGCCTCCCACCGTGTCGCGCCAAGGCCGATCATCGCCTCGCGCTGTGTCGGCGGGACGGCGAGAAGGACCTCGCGCGTGACCGCAGTAAGGATCGGCAGGATCATGAGCGCGAGGATCACGCCGCCCGACAGCAGGTCGAGCCCGAGCGGCGTGCCCGCGAACAGGCGCCCGACCAGCGGCACGCGGCCGAGCGTCGCCAGCAGCGCGGGCTCGACGACGCTCCGCATGACGGGGACCATCACGAAGATGCCCCAGAGCCCGTACACGATGCTCGGGATGTACGCGAGGATCTCGATGACGAACGCGACCGGGGCGCGCAGCGGGCGTGGCGCGAACTCCGTGAGGTAGATCGCGGCGCCGACCGCGATCGGGGTCGCGAGCGCGACGGCGACGAGCGTCGTGACGATGGTGCCGTAGACGTACGCGGCCGCACCGAAGGCGAGCTTCACTGGATCCCACAGGGCCGTCGTGAAGTAGGCCGTGCCGAAGCGCGTCAGCGAGGGCCACGCGTCGACGAAGATGAGGAGCGCGACGGCGGCCAGCGTGAGCGGCACCAGCATCGCCAGTGCCGTCACGCCGGCCGCGAATGCCCGGTCGATGCGCGCGGTCAAGACGCCGCTACTTCAGGACCTTCTGTCCGCCGGAGGTGACCGACCGGAGGGCGTCCTCCGCCGTCTTGCGAACGGAGGCGGGGAGGGGCGCGTAGCCGAGGTCCCTCGCGAACTCCTGGCCCTCGTGCGCCGCGTACCAGGCGTAGCGCACGATCGCCAGCGCCTTCCCCGTGTCGGCGACCTCTTTGGGCACGAGGAGGAACGTGAGGGTCGCGATCGGCCACGCGTCCGGGTCCGCGGAGTTCGTGATCGAGATCCCCGCCTGCTTGCCCTTGAGGTCCCCCAGGTCGGGGAGCGTCACACCGTCGGATGCCTTCGTCGTCGAGTCGAGCGAGGCCCCGACGTACTTGCCCGCGGCGTTCCTCACGACGCCGTAGCCGAGCTTGTTCTGGATCGCGTAGATGAGCTCGACGTATCCGATCGAGCCGGGGGTCTGCTTGACCGCGCCGGCGACGCCCGCGTTGCCCGACGCGCCGACACCGTTCGGCCAGTTGACGCTCGTCGCCGAGCCGACCTTGCTCTTCCAGTCGGCGCTGACCTTCGAGAGGTAGTCGGTGAAGACGCCCGTCGTGCCCGAGCCGTCGGAGCGGTGCACGGCCTGGATGGCCATGTCCGGCAGGGTCACGGCGGGGTTCTCGCCCGCGATCTTCGGGTCGTTCCACTTCGTGATCGTGCCGAGGTAGATGCCGGCGAGCGCGTCAGGCGTGAACTTCAAGGCCGCCGTCACGCCGGGCACGTTGTATGTGGGGACGACCGACCCCATGACGGTCGGGATCGTGTAGAAGCCCGAGGTGATCGCGTCGATCTGCGCGTCGGTGAGCGGCACGTCGGAGGCGCCGAAGTCGACGGTCTTGTCCGTGAACGACTTGATGCCGCCACCCGACCCGACGGCCTGGTAGTTGATCTGGACGCCGGTCAGCTTGTCGTACTCGTCGATCCACTTCGTGTAGATCGGCGCCGGGAACGTCGCGCCCGCACCCGTGAGGCTCTGCGCCTCGGTCGGGCACTTCGTTCTGACGGGCACGCCGCAGGCGCCGGCGAACGCCGTCGCGGTCCCGCCAGCCGGTCCGGCGCCGCCGCAGGCGCCGAGGACGATGCTCGTGACGACCGCGCCGATCGCGAAGGCTCGTGCGCTCATGAGCCCACCTTTCCCTTCGTCTTGTGACGTCACGAGGATCGCGCGGTCCGGTGGAACGCTCGTGAGCGCGCGTGATCGGATCGTGATCCCGCGGTGCCACGGCAGTGAGGGACAGCGGCCGCTCGGCCGGTGTCCTACGGTCAGGTCATGGAACGGGTCCTGTTCCTCTGCATCGGGAACAGCGCGCGCTCGCAGATGGCCGAGGGGCTGCTCCGCCATCTCGGCGGCGATCGTTTCGAGGCGCACAGCGCGGCGGTCGTCGAGAGCTTTCTGCGCCCCGAGACCGTTGAGGTGATGCGCGAGACCGGGATCGACGTGTCCGGGCAGTACAGCAAGAACGCCGATGTCTACGCGGGTCAGGACTTCGACCTCGTCGTGACGACGTGCGACGAGGCGAAGGAGGCCTGCCCGCTCTTTCCCGGCGCGAGGCGGATGCTCCACTGGAGCATCCCGGACCCGGCCGGCCGCGGGCTCGCGGGGTTCCGCGCCGCGCGCGATCGGCTCAGGCGGCTGATCGAGGCGGAGCTGCTGCGGATCCGGGACTAGGATCGATTCACCGATGGGTCCGTCACGCCGGACGAAGCCCACACGCGTCACCAGGACGTACGGGCGATGGACGCTGCTCGGGCTCCTCAGCCCCATGCTGACCTCGCTGATGGTGTCGCTCGGGATCTGGAGCCCGCACGAGCCCGAGACGCTGAGCGCCGCCCAGCGGGATGCCCAGCGGATGGTCGACGACGGCTACCGCGTCGTCAGCTCCGACGAGTACGCGATCCCACTCTTCGGCGTTGCGTTCCTCAAGGTCACGTACGAGCTCGTCGACGCCGTCTAGCCGCGTTCACGATCTCTTCACGGAGATGCCGCACCGTTCGCGCGTCCCACGGGGAGAGGAGCGGATGTGATGGATGAGTGGCTTCACCTGCTGCACGTCCTTGGAGCGATGGTCTGGGTCGGCGGCGGCGCGACCCTCGCGGTGATGGGCCTGCGCGCCCGGTCCGGCGCCGATCCGTACGCCCTCGGCGTGTTCGCGCGGACCCTCGCGTACGTCGGCCTGCGCATCCTGCTGCCGGCGGTGGTCGTCGTCCTCGTGACCGGCGTGTGGATGGTCCTGATCAGCTCGGACTTCCACTTCTCACAGGCGTGGGTGCGGCTGGCTCTCGGCCTGTTCGCGCTCGCCTTCCTCGTCGGCGCCGTGTACCTGAGCCGCGTGGGGATCGCGCTCGAGCGCGCGGCCTCGGTCCCGTCTCCGGCCGCGGTCGCCGCGCTCGACCGCTGGCTCGTCGGCTATGGCGTGGTGCTGGCGGTCCTCGTCGTCGCGGTCTGGGACATGGTCTTCAAGCCGGGGACGTAGGCAAGGGCGACGCCGCTCCCTCTAGCCAGGGCGACGCCAGCGCAGGCCCGGGAAGCGCGCGAAGTCACGATCGAGCGAGACGACCTCGAGGTCCTGCTCCGTCGCGACGGCCGCGACGTAAGCGTCGGCGGCGAGGTCGCCGGTGGCGTCGGCCTCGCGGCACAGATCCTCGAACAGCTGCAGGTGCCGATCTCCCGGAGCGACCGCGACGTGCCGACGCTGGGCCCGGATCGAACGCAGGAAGCTGAACGCGTCGTCGAGCGGGGTCGGGATCGTGAAGATCCGGCGGTTCGTGGCGATGCGTATGAAGGACGCCCACGTGTGATCGAGGACCGCGAACGGCTCCTCGCGCGCGAAGAGATCGTCGAGCCAGGGCCGCACGAGCGAGTGATGCGGGTGATCGGCGCGGTGAGCAGCGAGCAGGACGTTGACGTCGAGCAGGATCAACGGATCTGCTCGATCGGCCGTCCTTCGTCGAGAGCCTCGAGCAGCGCGCGGTTCGACGTCACGTCGACCCCTGACCGCACGCCGTTCCCGCCACGGAACACCGGAACCCGCGGCGCCGGGCCGTGCCCGGTGTCGGGCGCGAGCTCCCTGCGGAGCGCGGCCTCGATCAGGCGCCCAAGCGTGAGCCCGCGCGCGCGCGCTTCCCGCTTCGCGGTCCTCAACAGCTGATCCGGCAGCGCTATCGTGGTGCGCATGATGTCGATGATAGTGCATCACCAGCATCGATCGTCCGAACTCCGGCGTCACCTGATCGTCCGCGTCGATCCGCCACGCGCGAGCAAAGAGGACCGGCGCGAGCGCGACAAGTGCCCATCGGTCCGGTCTGTTCGCTGACTAGCGAGGGGCCAGAAAGCTGAAGAACAGGGCCTCGGCGACGCAGCTGCGCTCGAGGTCGTCCAGCGACACGCTCTCGTCCTCGCTGTGCGCGTTCGACGTCGGGTCGCCCGCCCCCGTGAGGAGGATCGCCGCGCCGGGGAACAGTCGCGTGAAGTCGAAGACGAACGGGATCGAGCCGCCCGCGCCCATCATCGCGGGGTCCTTCCCCCACGCCTCGCGCATCGCCCGGCGCATCGCGTCGTGCGCCGGGCCGCGCGGATCGACCTTGTAGGGCTCGCCCGCGCTGCGCGGCGTGATCGTCGCCTCCGCGCCCCACGGGACGCTCG
>CAZSRI010000043.1:0-17797 GCA_964609145.1 uncultured Chloroflexota bacterium | reverse complement strand
TCGGGATGCGCCAGGGCGAGCTCCTCGGGCTGCGCTGGAAGGACGTCGACCTCGAACGCGGAAGGCTTCGGGTGTTCGGCCAGCTCCAGGCCGAGCCGGGGCGGCCGCGCGGCGAAGGGCTCGTCGTGAACGAGCGGCCCAAGTGGGGTTCCGACCGCACCATCGGTCTGCCGACCGAGACGAGCTTCGTCCTCGAGGCTCTACGCGCGCATCGACAGCGCCAGCGCCTCGAGCGCATGGCTGCCGGTGCGAGCTGGTCCGCGACGCTGCCGCTCAAGACCGACCGCGGCATCGCCCTCGTCGACAACGACCTCGTGTTCACGACGACCACCGGTCGCCCGCTCTCTGGCAGCTACATCGACGAGGGACCCTTCCGCGAGGTCTGCCGCGCGGCCGGGATCACGCACAGCACGCGCGAGCGCAAGGGACTGCGCTTCCACGACCTGCGCCACTCGGCGGCGACGATCCTCCTTGCCGCGGGCGTCCCCGAGCGCGTGGTCATGGAGATTCTTGGCCACTCGACGCTCGCGATGGTGAAGCGCTACCAGCACGTTCTGCCTGGCCTCACGGTCGCCGCGGTCGAGCGCATGGACCGCGTGATGGGACGCTGAAGCTAATCGGCCGCGCAGAGGCGAAAGGACTCGTACTTCACTTGGCGCTCTGGCTACTGGGTCACCCCGGTTGAGAGCTTCTCGAGGATCCCGTATAGGCGCTGGAAGTACGAAACCGCACCGACAAGCATCGTGCCGACCGCGGCACGTGCGAAGAGCGCTTCGTCGAAGGACCCTTGTGGCTCGTGCACGGCGTGATTGCGCAGTTCGCGATAGGTGCGAGCGGTGGAGTCGAGACCCGCGAGTGACGCGGCTGAACCCAGCTTCAGCGACACAGTCAGGTCGAGCGTCCGCGCTTGGACCTGGGCAGCAGAACTGAGCGGATCCGCCAGTAGTTCGTTCAGTTTCCTGTCCGACGTGTGCTTCGCGATGGCGACACCGACCTGTTCCCACGCGGCCTCGGACGCGGTCGCGAGCAGTATCTCGGCGCCGACGAAAAGGCCAGCACGGTAAGACTGAGTCGCCTCGAAGAGGACGCGTCTGACCTTGCTCCCCATCGATGGTGGTAGGTGATCGAGAAACACGGCGGGCGTGTCGAGCTCGGGCGCCAGGCCAGTCAGCGGCAGCACGTAGACGTCCGCGAGCTCGAAGTTGAACAGGTCCATCACGTAGCCCGCGCTGAGCCCGCCGCTGCGATACGGCACGTTCCCATGCTGCCAGTCGTGAATGCGCCGAGGCCCATATGGGAGCAGGTGGCCAGTCGACTCGAGATGCGCGAGCGCAAGAGCCGTGGACCAGCTGGCTCTTGTTCTTCGCAGGTCGTCCTCTTGGACCCCTTCCAGCCCGTCCATGTTGGGCCCCGGCTCGTCGCGCAGCCGCACCGCGACCGCATCCCGGAGGTGCGCGGCCGACGCGAGCTGCTCCTTCGCAACGGTCGCCAAGATCACCTCGGACGCCAGCGCGACCTCGTGGCTCGAGGGCCGGAGGGCCGCCTCGATTTCCTTCCGCTGGTGACTCGGCACGCTTGAGTACGGTAGGAGGCTGAAGACCGCGCTGCTCCATCCCGACTCGTCCCGCCTTGTCCCGACCCGTTGGCTGTACGAATGGCTGTACGCGCTCGCGCTCGTCACCTCGAGCGAGCGCGAAAAACGCGAATTCCCGAACAAAAATGCGGAGGGGGTGGGATTCGAACCCACGGACGGCTTGCGCCGTCAGCGGTTTTCAAGACCGCCCGGATAAACCGCTCCCGCACCCCTCCGGTGCACCTTCATTGTCGCGCGCTTCGCGATCCGATATCGGGGAGGCTTTGCCACTGGTTCGTTCGGCGCCCACGGTACGCGGTGCGGTGCGCCGAGCGCGGGAGTGATCCAGATAGAGGGGAAGCGTCGACTCGATGGCAAGCTCGTCGCGACGTCGTCGTCGGCCCGCGCTGAGACCTCTCGCAGCAGCCTGGGATCCTCCGCTCACTCACGTCGGGACGCGCGCACGGGAGGGTGCCGGCGTAGGGCACACTTCCAGGACGTGCCGGGCAAGCGCCGGGCCGGACACGGAGCGAGATGGCGATAAGGGCGATCGCGCTCGACCTCGACGGCACGCTGGTCAAGACCGGCGTGCTCGAGATCGCCGCCGCCGACCGTGAAGCCATACGCGAGGCGGTCCGATCGGGGGTGCGCGTGCTCATCGCGAGCGCGCGCACGCCGCATCAGATCCGTCAGTTCCAGGCGGAGCTCGGGCTCGACGGGCCGGCCATCGGCAACACCGGTGCTCTCGTCGAGCTGGCCGAGGGCGTCGAGCTGCTGCACCGGAAGATCGAGAGCGGGTGCGCCCACCGCATCCTCTCGGCGCTCGTCGAGGCCGGCCTGTACCCGAACGTCGTCCGCGGCAACGAGATCGTCCGGCGGCGACGGCCGGACGAGCCGCTCGGACGCGAGACGACCCGGGTGGCCTTCTGTGAGTACACGGCCGAGAACGTGGACGACCTCTCGCCGTGGATCGACGGCGGCGTGACCCAGATCGGCGTCTTCGGCCGGCAGATCGAGGCCGCGCTCGAGGTCCTCGCCAGCGAGCCTGTCTGCACTTTGCGCTTCTTCGACGCGGAGACGCTCTCCGGCGCGGTCTTCGTCCACGCCCAAGCCTCGAAGGGCGACGCGCTCACGGCGGTGCTCCGCCACCTCGCGATCGACCCCGCCGACACCCTCGCGATCGGTGATTCGGAGGCCGATCTGCCGATGTTCCAGGTGGCGGGACACTCGGTGGCCGTGGCCAACGCGACGCCATCCGTGCGCGTGGCCGTCGAGTGGGTGGCGCCCGCTCAGTGGGAAGGGGGCGTGGCCGCAGCCATTCGCCGCTTCCTCTGACCCGCTCTCCCTCGGCTCGAGTGCACGCACCTCTTGGCCTTCGCCTCGCGCGTCGAGCGTCGCTCTGGCGCTCGCTCGCTTCAGCGCTCGTGCAGCCCGCGCACCGCGCAACAGCGGCGGAGGATCCGGGCCAACGCGCCGCCACCACCTGAGACCGAGCCCACTGACCAGGCCGTGCGGCTCGTCGTGTCGAGGATCGGTCACGCCAGTGCCGCCGCCCTAGAGGCGATCCGCAACGTGCAGCCGAACGCGACAACGCCGCGGTGCCCAGGCACCAGGCAGCGGGTCAGTCCGGCGAAGAGCGAAGGCGCCTGAGCGCGACCGGCGCCCCCTCGGCGTATTCGACGGCTACCCCTTCACAGTAGGTCAGCGGCAGTGGGCCGACGTCGCTCCCGAGGCGCGTCGCGAGCAGCACCGCCGGCAGCTCGATGTTCCCGCCTTGCGTGACGACCAGCCCGATCCGACCATCGGACAGGCGTCGCGACCATCGTTCCCAGACCGTCAGTTGCTCCTGGGCGAAGGCGCGAGCCGCGGAGTTCGTGCGCAGATGCTCCGCGACAGCGGCCTGCGAGGTGAGGCCGTCGTACTGCTCCTGCGTGAGCGCCTCATCCAGAGAGCGCGCGCTGGGTCGCGGGTCCTGCCGCTCGCTCCGCGTGACGGCGGATCTCAAGGCGGAGGGACATCGGATCAGAGCGTAGGGTTCGTAGAGATCCCCGCAGCGGTAGCCTCTCGCCGGCACGGCGCTCGCGGTGCTCGGCGGCCTCGTTGCCTTCGCCGGCGCGCGCCGCGGCTGATCGCTCGCGCGGGTCCTTACCCTCGGTGCGCTCGGGGCGCGCGACCGGACCGCGGACGTCCTCGCGTCCGAGGCGCTCCGCGCTTGGCTGGATCGCCGGTAGCGGCCTTCGCCACGTTGCCGCCGCCGTCGCGCGCGATCCCCGCGAGCAGCCGGCGCGTGAGGACCGAGCGCGGCTTCGCGACCGTGACGTCGGTCTTCGATGCGTGGCGGTCGCGCATCTTCATGAGCAGCCACTGGCGCCCGCGCATGCGCGCGAGCGCCCACGACCCCTTGAGCTTCTTGCCCCGAAGCGTGAAACGTATGCTCCCCGATCGCAGCGCGCGCTCGGGATCGGCGCCCTCCTCGGGCTCGTACGTCCCGATGTCCCACACCATCACCGTGCCGCCGCCGTACTCGCCCTCCGGGATGACGCCCTCGAAGCGCGCGTACTCGATGGGGTGATCCTCGACCTGCTGCGCGAACCGCTTCACCGAGGGATCGAGCGACGGCCCCTTGGGAACGGCCCAGGACGCGAGGACGCTGCCGGCCTCGAGGCGGAAGTCGTAGTGGAGCGCCGTCGCACGGTGCTTGTGGACGACGAAGAGGAGATCGTCCGCGGGCATGCCTCCACGGTATCCACGCAGGCGTGGCACCGCCGATGCATTCGTGGCGTTCGTGAGCGGCCGATGAAGGTGGTCCTCGTCGTCGGGGGTGACGCGGCTTCACGGCGCGTCATCGCCGACGCGCTCATGCGCTCGGGCTACGGCGTGTGCGACGCCCTCTCGTACGACCTCGTCCCCGCCGTCCCGCGGCTCGACGCGATCGTGGGCGAGCCCGCCGGCGGCGAGCGCTTCGGCGCGCCCGTCGTCCCGATCACGACCGACGTCGCGGAGCTCGTCGCTCGCGTGCGTGCGGTCACCGACGCGCCCGGCGCGAAGGCCGCCTAGAGAGCGCCTGCGGCTAGCGCGGCGCGAAGCGCCGCTTCAAAGAGAGAACTCTCCCGGCGCGATGCGCTCGCGCCCCGCCATGTACGGCCGCAGCGCCTCCGGTATGACGAGCGACCCGTCCGCCTGCTGGTAGTTCTCCATGATCGCGATCATCAGCCGCGAGAGCGCGACGCCCGACGCGTTCAAGATGTGCGGCCGCTCGGGCTTCCCCTTCGGGTCGCGCTTGAAGCGGATGTTCGCGCGCTCCGCCTGCAGCGATCCGCCGTCGCTGCACGACGACACCTCGAGCCACTCCCCCATCGCGGGTCCCCACGCCTGCACGTCGTAGCCCTTCTTCGCCGTGAACCCGAGGTCGCCGCTGCAGCGCTCGGTGACCTGCGCCGCGAGGCCGAGCCCCCGCACGATCCGCACGGCGCGCTCGGTGAGGTCCTCGAGCTGCGCGCGGGAGTCCTCGGGCGCGCAGAGCACGACCATCTCGACCTTGTCGAACCAGTGCACGCGCTTGATCCCGCGCACGTCGCGCCCGGCGCTCGCCTTCTCGCGGCGGAAGCAGGGTGTGTACGCGACGTAGCGGAGCGGCAGGCCCTCGAACGCGATCGTCTCGTCGCGGTGCAGGTTCACGAGCTGCGGCTCCGCCGTAGGGATGAGCCAGACGTCGTCCTCGTCATCGCGGTAGAGGTTCTCATCGAAGTGCGGCAGGTGGGCGCTCGCGACCAGCGTCTCGCGCTTCGTGATCGGCGGCGGGTAGATCTCGGTGAATCCGTCGCGCGTGTGCCGATCGAGCATCCACGTGATGAGCGCGCGCTCGAGCGCGGCACCCGCGCCGCGGAAGAGGTACGAGCGCGTCCCCGCGAGCTTCACGCCGCGGGCGATGTCGAGGATCCCGAGCCGCTCGCCGAGCTCCCAGTGCGGGACGCCCGCGAACGCGAGGGGCCGGCGCTCGTCCTCGCGGACGACCGGGTTGTCCGACTCTCCCTTCCCGGGCGGCACGTCCGGATCGACGACGTTCGGGATCCAAAGAAGGTCGGCCTCGAGCTGCGCGTCGATGGCGGCGAGGTCGGCGTCGATGACCTTGATGCGCTCGCCGATGCCACGCATGCGTGCGCGCACCTCCTCGCTCGGCGGACCTCCGCGGCTGGCCTTGTTGCGCTCGGCCTTCAGCTGCTCCGACTCGGCGCGCAGCGCGCGGGCACGGCTGTCGTTGGCGACGATCCGGTCGAGCGGCGCGTCGAAGCCGCGGATCTCGCACGTGCGGCGGACCTCGCCCGGATCGTTGCGCACGCGATCTATCGGTCGCATCGCCGCGTATGTTGACGGAGACGACGTCGGGGCGCCGCGCGTACCCTCGCCGCATGCGGCCCGTGGTCCAGCTCGTCGCGTTCGAGGGCCCGGACCGTTACTCGTTCGTCGGCGGGCTCGCGACGCGCATGAACGGTCTCGCCGACGCGCTCGTCGACCGGGGGTACGAGGCGCGGCACCTGTTCGTCGGCGACCCGTCGCTGCCGGCGGCCGAGGAGCGCCGCGACGGACGCCTGCGGCTCGAGCGATGGGGGCAGTGGATCAGCGCGCACCACCCGCGGGACGTGTACGACGGCGAGATCGGCAAGTGGCAGGACTTCTCGCGCACCGTCCCCGAGCACCTCGCCGCCAACGTCGTCGCGCCGCTCGCCGCCGCGGGGCATCGCGCCGTCGTCCTCTTCGAGGACTGGCAGACGGCGGACGCCGCGGCCGCGACCGCGGACGCGCTCGAGCGCCGCGGGATCCGCGCGGCCGCCTCGCTCTTCTGGAACGCGAACAACACGTACGGGCTCGACCGGATCGACCTCGGCGCGCTCACGCGCGCGGTCACGGTCACGACCGTCTCGCGCTTCATGCGCGAGGCGCTCGCCGAGGAGGGCGCCGACGCCGCGGTCCTGCCGAACGGCATCGCGATGCGCTGGCTCGAGCGCGTCCCCGCCACCGACCGTGCGGCGCTGCGCAGGGCATTCGGCGGCCGCCCGACGCTCGTGAAGGTCGCGCGCTTCGACCCCGACAAGCGCTGGGACTGGGCCGTCGACGCCGTCGCCGAGCTGCGATCCGCCGGACGCCGCCCGCGCCTCATCATGCGCGGGAGCCGCTCGGACTTCCGCTCCGAGGTCTTCGCGCGCATCGGCGCGCGCGGGCTCGCGCTCGAGCGGGTCGCGCTCGGCGCCGACGCGGCGCCAGCCGACCTGGCGCGCGCGATCGCCCGCGCGCAGGGCGACGTCCTGTTCCTCGACTTCTTCGTCTCGGAGCGCACGCTCCGCGCGCTGTACGCCTCGGCCGACGGCGTCCTCGCGAACTCCGAGAAGGAGCCGTTCGGGCTCGTCGGGCTCGAGGTCATGGCGTGCGGCGGGATCGCGTTCGTCGGCCGCACCGGCGAGGACTACGCCGTCCCGTACGGCAACGCCGTCGTCGTACAGGGCGGCGAGCCGCGCGAGCTCGGCGCGCACCTCGACGCTCTGGCGGCGAACGCCGCGCTCGCGGCGCGCATGCGCGCCGACGGGATCGCGACGGCGGTGCGCTACTCGTGGCCGCGCGTGCTCGACGGCTATGAGATCACGTGGGACGCGGCGAGGCTGCTCGGGAAGTAGCCCGCCCGCCACGCGCGCTCGACCTCGATCAGGTCCTCCCGGGCAGCATCGCCCCGACGGCCGCGCCCATGCGTCCGGGCTCGAGCAAGGGCTGGCGTACGATCTCGGGCGGCTCGCCGCCGGCGAACCACCACACGACCTCGAGGTTGGCGCGGAAGAGCGCGTCGAACACGGCGTCCTCGGGGCCCGAGTTGCGGCTCGAGTACCACCAGAACCAATCGCTCCCCTCGGCGACCATGAGCGCCTGCCGCACGTTCGGCGGCATCTGCCGCAGCGACCCCCACTGCCGCTCGGCGAACGATCGCGTCATCTCGAGCGCCGTCCACGCGGCGAGGTGCGTTCGCTCGCCGATCCACACGCGGTAGTTCGCGTCGATCCACGACCCGGAGTGGAGGTCCTCGAGCTCGGCCCGCGGCGCGTTCGCCTCGAGGTACTCGCCCACGCGGACCGTCTCGAACCGGTCGTCGCGCTCGAGCGCGCCGTACAGGCGGCGCAGGAAGTCGTTCCCATTGTTCGGGTAGCCCTCCCACGCGTTCTCGCCGTCGAGGATGATCGGCGCGAGGTAGGGGCCGCCGTCCTCGGGCAGGCGCTCGCGCGCCCGCGCGAGCTTGCCGATAAGGTCGTTCACCGCGTCGCCGGGGTCCATCCCGCCGTACGCGAACCCGATGCGGTCGGAGAGGACGCGGTCGCGGAAGATCGCGCACGCGCCGTTGCGCAGGCGGTACGGGCGGTAGAGGAGCTCGGGCTGTAGGAGCGCCTCCATCTCGTCGCGGTGCAGCTCGGTGCCGAGCGACCGCGCGAGGACGCCCTCGTCCGACGCGAACCACTGCAGCCCCGCCGCCGCGATCGCGTCCGCGGCCTCCGGCGACACCGACCCCTCCGACGGCCACACGCCGCGGGGCCTCACGCCGAAGGCGCGCTGGTGCGACGCGACGGCCTCCTCGAGCTGCACCGCGGCGTCCTCGGCATGGCGGAACGCCGGCTCGGGAAGGAGCGCCTCGGGGTCGGAGCGCCGCGCGGCGCCGCTGTCGATGAGCAGCGGGAGGATCGGGTGGTAGTAAGGCACGGTCAGGATCTCGACCTGGCCCGCGCGCTCGAGGCGGTGATAGAGGTGCGGCGCGCCCGACGCCATGAACCGCTGGCGCCCGATGACGTAGCGCACCTCCTCGCGCGTGAAGTTGCGCCCCCTCGCGCGCAGCGCCGCGAGCTTGTCGTCGGCGTCGATGTCGCCGGGGTCCATCCACGCGAGGTTGAACCAGAGCGCGAGGTCGACGAAGTAGTCGTCCGAAAAGAGCTCGGGACGGTCGCCCGAGACCATCGCCATCTGGAGGAGGCGGCGGTACTCGTCGTACTGGCTGATGACGTTGCCGTGATGGATCGAGAAGAAGCGCCGCAGCATGTGCCGCTTCTCGTCGGGGGCGAGCTGTCCCTCGACCGTGCGCATCGTGACGCGCGTGTCCTCGTCGTCGGCGCCGCGCGCGTAGTCCTCGAGCTGCTCGCGCAGCGACGGGACCATGGTGAAGTGCACCTTCACGCCGGGGAACTCCTGGAGCAGGCGCGCCATGTGGAGGTAGTCCTTGGAGGCGTGGAGGCGCACCCAGGGGAGCACGAACTCGCGCGTCTGCGGGTCCTTGTAGTAGGGCTGGTGCATGTGCCAGATGATCGCGACGGGGAGCTTGCCGTTCATGTCCGCGCGCCCTCGGCACCGACCTCGCGGAAGCGGCGCCGCACGAGATCGGCGTCGAGCGTCGTGAGGAGCCACGCCGCCTTCGGCCCGGTGGGACGCCCGAGCAGCGCGAGGTAGATGGCGCCGAACGCGTCCTTCGAGACCTTCTCGCCCTCCACCAGTCCCACCTCGCGCGCGAGACCATAGAGCCGCTGCTGGAGGTCGTCGGGATCGTCCCGGTCTCGGATCTCCTCGGCGACGCGGGCCAGGAACCGGCGCTGGGCGGCGCTCAAGATCCCCGCCTCCTCGGGCGGGTCGTCGCGCACCCGGAACTTGGCCTCGTCAGGGGCCCACCGCTCGAGCCAGACGCGCGCCAGCGCGATGCGGCGCTCGAGGTCGGCGCGCTCCGCTGCCGTGAGCGGCGCGCCCTTGCGCTCGGCGGCCTTCTCGAGCGGATCGACGCTCGGGATCTGCAGCCAGTCCGCGACGATCGAGGACCGGACACGGAAGGCGATCGGCGCGGCGTCCTCCTCGACCTGCGAGAGCGACCACACCCTCGCCAGGTCGTCCTCCGCGTTCGCGCGATACGCCTCGGCGCAGCGGTCGTATTCGTCGACGAGGCGCGGGAGGCTCATGCCCGTCGGGTCGAAGTCGATGTGGCGCTTCGGGTCGGTCCGCAGCATCAGGAACCGCACCAGCTCGGGCGGGTACAGGCCGACGAGCTCGTGCGCGGCGATCCCCAGCTTCGCCCAGAGCTCCGGCTTCGAGCTCGAGATCTTCTTTCCGCCCACGTTCAGGAACTCGTGGACGAGACCCGCCGGCGGCTCCTTCTTCCAGACCTCGCGGTAGATCTCGTTCGCGCGGTCGCGCGATCCGCCCGCGGTGAGGAGGTCCTTGCCGCCCTCCTCGTACGTCACGCCGAAGTGGTCCCACATCGCGCACCACTGGAGGTTCCAGTAGAGCTTCGCGTTCCCCTTGAAGGGTGAGATGCGCCCCGAGTGACCGCAGCCCTCGGCCCAGTCGACGAGATCGCGGCGGCACTCGTACGCGACGGTCGCGCCGTCGTAGCCGTACGCGATCGTCGTCCCGATGCGGCCGCAGCTCTCGCAGATGACCGCGATCGGGAGCCAGCGCTCGTCCTTCTGGACGTTCGCGACCTCGGCGTAGATGCGGCGGATCGTCGACGCGTTCCGCAGCACGAGGTCGATCTGCGGGTCGAGCGCGCCGCCGCGGTAGAGGTCGCGCAGCCAGTGGATCTCCTCGGGATGGATCCCGAGCGCGCGGAACGTCGCGAGGTACCGCTCGGCGTTGTAGCGCGCGAAATCGCTGTACGCGGGGTCCGGCGAGGGGATCGCGAAGAACGGCTTGCCCATGTGCTCGGCCATCCCCGCGACGAGCTTCATCGACGCCGAGTCCATCGGGTCGTAGTCGTCGATCGTGAAGACGTACCGGATGCGCAGGCCGCGCCGCTTGAAGGTGCGGTAGAGGGCGTCCGTGATGATGGGGCCGCGCAGCCCCGAGACCGGCACGGTCCCGGACGGCGTCTTCGAGTCCCGGATGACGTGGTCGCGGCCCGGATCGAGCCGGGCCGCTTCCTCGTCGGCCCAGAAGGTCATCGGTCGTCCGTGACCTTAGCCGACCCTCACGATCTTCATCTGGATCGACCCCGCCGGCACGGTGAGCCTCACGCTCTCGCCGGCGCGATGGCCCATGAGGGCGCGGCCGACGGGCGACTCGTTGCTGATCTTGCCCTGGCCGGGCGCGGCCTCCGCCGAGCCGACGATCTGGTACTCGGTCCGCTCGCCGTCCGTCTCGACGGTCACCTTGCTCCCGACCTCGACCCGGTCGTGGTGCCCGTTCTGCTCGATGACGACGGCCTTCTTGATCATCTGCTCGAGCGAGAGGATCTTCCCCTCGAGGAAGGCCTGGTCGTTCTTCGCCTGCTCGAGCTCGGAGTTCTCCGAGAAGTCGCCGAACTCCATCGCGTTGTGGATGCGCTCGGCGACCTCGGCGCGCTTGACGGTGCGCAGCTGCTCGAGCTCCACCTCCATCTCTCGCAGCTTCTCGGCAGACACGTAGACGGGCTTGTCGCTGTTCATGTGTGTGGACCCCCTCTGACCGGGTGTCTCG
Source organism: uncultured Chloroflexota bacterium (assembly GCA_964609145.1). Classification (GTDB taxonomy): domain Bacteria; phylum Chloroflexota; class Limnocylindria; order P2-11E; family P2-11E; genus JACPOT01. The sequence goes on along the minus strand of CAZSRI010000043.1, from coordinate 6,759 downwards.
CCCCGCGGTGCCGTCCGACTAAAAAAGGCCCTGAGGGCGACGCCCTCAGCACCTTCCCGCGTAGCCTCTTGTGTCCGGACATTGTACACGCCGAGCGCTCGCGCCCAGATCTTCCGCCGGCGGCTTGTCGACTGGTACGCGCGCTCCGGACGCGACCTCCCCTGGCGGCGGACGCGCGACCCGTATCGGATCCTCGTGTCCGAGGTCATGCTCCAGCAGACGCGGGTGGCGCGCGTCATCCCCGCCTACCGCCGGTTCCTGCGGCGCTTCCCCACGGCGCGCGCGCTCGCGCGGGCGCGGCTGGGCGACGTCCTCGTCGAGTGGAGCGGCCTCGGCTACCCGCGCCGCGCCCGCGACCTCCACCGCGCCGCGCGGGCGTCGCTCGGCCGCCTGCCGGCCGACCCGGCAGGCCTCGACGCGCTCCCGGGGATCGGCGCCTACACGGCCGGCGCCGTCGCGTGCTTCAGCACCGGCGCGCCCGTGCCGTTCGCGGACACGAACATCCGGCGGGTCCTCGGCCGCGCGCTCAGGGGTGGGACGGTGAGCGAGCGCGAGGCGGTCGTGATCGACGCCACGACGATGCCCCGCTCGGATGCGTCGGGGTGGCACCACGCGCTCATGGACCTCGGTGCGACCGTCTGCCTCGCGCGCGCGCCGCGCTGCGGCGAGTGCCCCGTGTACGACCTCTGCCTCGCGAAGGGCGCCGACGCGACCCCCTCGGTGCGCCGTCAGGCGGCGTTCGCGACGAGCGACCGCCGCGTCCGCGGCGCGATCATGCGAGCCGTGGCTGAGCGGCGGTCCGTCCCGCTCGCGAGGCTCCGTGAGCTCGTCGCCGACGACCGCGTCGACAGGCTCGTGAACGACCTCCGCGCCGACGGTCGCGTGGCCGTCGCGCACGGACGCGTGCGACTTCCCTGGTCCGCCTCGAGCCGCGCGGTCGTCGCGAGCACCTCGTCGCGGACCATCGCCTGGACCGAGGCGACCGGGCGCGTGTACTTCTCGCGGATCGCGGCGCTCACGCGGGCGATCTCCGCGTCGTCGCGGATGACCGTCGCCTTCACGGGGATCCGGCGCTCGCCGACGTGGATCGCCCCTCGGCCCGAGCGCGAGAGCTCTCGCCACCAGCGCCCGCGGGGCCCGCGGACGGATCGCACGTAGGGGACGCCGGCCGCGACGACGATCCAGACGATCACGCGATGCGTCTCGCCCGCCGCCGACGTCGTCTCGATCTCGACCTCGTGCTTCGCGCGGAAGGCCTCGAGGACGATCGGCGTGAAGGTCATGGCGGCAGCGGCGGCCCCGCGATCGCGAGGGCGTAGCGGTCGTCCGGCAGGAATGCGCGCGCCGTCGCGACGACCTCCTCGCGGGTCACCGCCCGGATCTGCTCCGCGTAGCGCGCGTGGTGGTCGGGGCCCAGACCGAACAGCTCGGCCTCGAGGACCATCTGCGCGATCCCGCCGGGCGATTCGAGCGCGACGCGCAGCTCGCCCGTCATCTTATCCTTCGCGAGCTCGAGGTCGTCCGACGTGAAGCCGCCCTCGAGGACGACGCGCAGCTCGCGCAGGGTCGTCTCGACGGCGCGCTCGACGTTGCGCGGGTTCACCCCCATGCGCACGACCCACGGCCCCTGGCCCTTCGTCGTCGCGATCGTGCTGAAGACGTAGTACGCGAGGCCGAGCTCGTCGCGCACGACCTTGCCCGCGCGGCTCGCGAACGTGTCCGCGGCGAAGACCATGTTCGTGACGCGCGCCGCGACGAAGCGCGGGTCGCCGCGCGCCAGGCCGAGCCAGCCGAGGATGACGTCGGACTGCGTCTTGTCGGGCACGACCTCGACGTGCTCGCGTACGCCGTCGATCGCTGCGGCCGCGACGGCGCGGTCGGCGGGGCGCTCCGCCGCGGGCCACGCTCCGAACGCGTCCTGCGCCGCCGCGACGGCGCGGTCGGCGTCGATCCCGCCGGCGAGCACGAGCACGCCGCCGCGGCCGAGGATCTCGCGCGCGTGGAACGCCCGCAGCTCGGCGAGCCTCGCGCCGCGCACGACCTCCTCCGAGCCGAGCGGGCGGCTGCGGAAGGGGTGCCCGTCGGGATACGCGAGCTCGCGCCAGACGCGGTCGGCGGCGCCGCGCGTGTTGCGCGACTCCTCGTCCAGGACGGCGAGCGTCTGCGTCCGGAGGAGCTCGACCTCGGCGTCGGGGATCGCCGGCCGCAGGAGCGCCTCGGCGACGAGGCGCAGGTACGGGCCGACATCTTCCGCGAGGCACTGTCCCGAGAGGAACGCCGCGTGACCGCCGACGTCCATCCGCGCGACGGCGCCGAGGTCGTCGAGCGCCGCGGACCACGTCGCGGCATCGCGCTCGGACGTCCCGCGCAGGAGCGAGAGCGCCGCCAGGCGCGCGATGCCCGGGCGGCCCGCCGGCTCCGACCACTGCCCCGCCTCGAGCGCCAGGACGGCCGCGACGGATCGCAGCCCCGCGATCGGGGCGACGCCGACCGAGAGACGTCCCGCGGTCGCGCGGTGTACCTGGAACGGCGCGGCGACCACTGCGCTCATGTCGTCGGCACGAAGTGGCCGACGGTGCGCGATGCCTCGACGAACGTCGCCGCCGCGGCGGCGCGGACGTCGTCCGCGGTCACGGCCGCGAGCCGCTCGTACCACTCGCCGATCGACGACGCCGCGCCGGTCGAGAGGAGCTGGCCCAGTCGGAACGCCCGCCCCGTGACCGTGTCGCTCGGGAACGCGTTCGCGGCGAGGAGCTGGCGGCGCACGCGCGCGAACTCCGCCTCGTCCATCGGCTCCTCCGCGACGCGCGCGAGCTCCTCGAGGATGCGGCGCTCGACCGCGGCGTGGTCGCCGTCGGGCCGAAGGCTCGCCTCGACCATGAAGAGGTGCGGGTCCTTGTTCAGCCCGCCGCCCGCCTCGGCCTCCGTCGCAAGGCCGGTCGCGACGAGCGCGCGATACAGGCGTGAGGACCGTCCCGATGCGGCCTCCTGCGCGCCGCCCGACGACCCCGCGAGCGCGACGCCGAGCGCCTGGAGCGCGGGGATCGTCGGATCCGACGCGCGCACTGACTTGAACGCGATCTGCACGAGCGGCAGCGCCCCGCCGGCGCGACGGACGACGAGCCGCTTCTCGCCATGCTGCGGCGGCTCGGGCGCTCGCACGGGCGCCGCCGGCGAGCCGGGCGCGAGCGGCCCGAACGCTCCGGCCGCCGCGTCGAGGAGCGAGGCCGCCTCGCCGTCCCCGACGATGACGACGTACGCGTTGCTCGGCGCGTAGAAGCGGCGGTAGTGCTCGTACAGCGCGTCGCGCGGCATCGTCTGGATCTCGTCCTTGCTGCCGATGACGCCCTGACCGTACGGGTGGCGGCTGAACGCGACCGACTGCAGCTCCTCGCCCAGGAGGAACGACGGGTCGTTCTCGAGCCCCTCGCGCTCGCTCACGATCACCGTGCGCTCGGCCTCGGTCTCCTCGGGCGAGACGAGCGCATTCAGCATGCGGTCGGCCTCGAGGTCGAGCGCGACGGGGAACCGCTCCTTCGGGACGGTCTCGAAGTAGCAGGTGACGTCCTCGCTCGTGAACGCGTTCCAGACCGCGCCGTACCGCGCGAGGAGCCGGTCGAGGTCGCCCTTGGGGTGCTTCCGGGTGCCCTTGAACAGCATGTGCTCGAGGAAGTGGCTCATCCCTGTCGTGCCGGGGACCTCGTTGCGGCCGCCGACGTGGTACCAGACCCAGAGGCTGACGACGGGCGCGTGGCGCGCCTCGAGCGCGTAGAGGGTGAGGCCGTTGTCGAGGCGGCGCGTGATGGGTGCGTCGGCAAGGCGCGGCGGAGCCACCTGCGTCATCACGGGAGAAGGTGAAGTCTAGGAGCGCGAACGAGCCGCCGCTCGCTACTGCGGCGTGCCGCCGAGCTTCACCACGAGCACCTTCCGTGTCGCCGACGCGGCGTCCTGCGAGCCGTAGCGGCCGGGCGACTCGGCGTACTGGTCGTACACCGTCGCGACCGCCAGCTTCGGCGCGTCGAACGGCGCGAAACCGATGAACCACGCGTTCACGCGGCCCGCGACGCTCGTCTCGGCCGTCCCCGATTTCCCCGCGACCGGGACCTGATACGTGCGGAACGGGTAGTAGACGGTCCCGTCCGGGTCGCGCACGACCGCGCGCATCTCGTCGCGGATGAGCGAGAGGTCCTGAGGCGTCGTGTTCGCGCGGCGAAGGATCTCCTTCGGGAACTCCTTCATGACGTTGCCGGCGCGGTCGCGGATCTCGACGACGAGGCGCGGCTTCCACACGATCCCATCGTTCGCGACCGCCGCGACGTAGTTCGCCATCTGGAGCGGCGTCGCCAGCAGATAGCCCTGTCCGATCGCGAGGTTCGTCGCGTCGCCCGGGTTCCACGTGGGGTCGTTCGGGAGGTTCGCCTTCTTCCACGCCGGGCTCGGGACGATCCCCTCCTGCTCGATGACGAACGGGATGTCCGTCGCCTTCCCGAGCCCGAAGCTCTGCGCCTCGTCGGGCAGGATGTTCGGGTCGATCTCGTTCAGGCGCTTCCCGAGCTCGTAGAAGAAGGAGTTGCACGAGCGCGCGATGGCCGTGCGCAGGTCGATGACGCCGAGGTCGGCGGTCTCGTGGTTCAGCTGCACCCACGCCGGCCCGTACCCGGTCCACCGGTAGGGGCACGCGATCCGCTCGTCGGGCTTCAGCGCCCCGGTGCGGAGCGCCGCGGCGGTCGTGATGAGCTTGAACGTCGATCCCGTCGCGTACTGGCCGTCGAGCGCGCGGTCGAACTCCTCGGTCGCCGGCGAGGACGCGAGCGCGAGGATCTCGCCGCTCCACGGGTCCTCGGCGACCATCGCGCCCTTCTGGCCGGCGAAGGCGGCCTCGGCCGCGCGCTGCATCGCCGGGTCGAGCGAGAGGACGACGTCGGACCCCGGCACCGCCGCCTTCTCCGCGAGCGTCTCGATGGGACGGTCGGCCTCGTCGACGATCCCGAGCCGCCAGCCGTAGCTGCCGAGGAGGTACTCGTCGACGTACTTCTCCAGGCCGCTCTTGCCCACGTCGTCGCCGGCCTCGACGCCCTGCGCGGCGAGGCGCTTCGCGTCGTCGTCGTTCGCTTCGGCGACCTTCCCGAGGACGTCGGGGATGAGCCCGCTCGGGTAGGCGCGCACGCGCTTCGCGCGCAGTTGCACGCCTTCGATGACCGAGAGCTTCGCGCGCGCGGCCGCGGACAGGTCGCGGACGGTCTTGATCGCGACGTAGGTGTCGGCGCGGACCCACGACTGCGTATACATGGCCTTGATGTCCTCCGGCTTCATGCCGACGACCGCCGACAGGCTCGCGAGCAGGCCCGACTCGCTGCGGATCTGGCCGGGCACGACGCCGACCTCGGTGGCCTCGCCGAACGAAGCGAGCTCGGTGCCGTCGCGCGTGACGATCCGTCCGCGCGTCGTCGGCAGGCGCGTCATGCGCACGAGGCGTCCCGTCGAGAGTCCGGGGAGGATCGTCTCCGGCGTCCAGTCGATCCGCCACTTCGCCTGCGCCTTCTCGCCCTGGAGGACGAGGCGGAGGTCCGTCGAGCGCGTGAACGTGCCGACCTTCGACGTCGCGTACGTGACGTTCAGCGGGATCGTCGCTCTATTCGGGTCGGGCGACCCGCCGGGCAGCCGCGGGTGGAGCGCCTCGCCGACCTTCACGTCGAGCGAGGAGAGCGACATCTCCTCGGCGATGCGCGGAAGGCGATCGACGAAGCCCGCGGTACCGACGCGCTGCTGCGACTCGGGCGTGAGCTGCTGCCACATCGTGTTGTAGTCGGAGGCCATCCACGCCTTCGCGTACGCGATCGCGACGGGCTCGGGCGCGGGCGGTCCCGGCTCACAGGCGCTCGCGACCGTGCCCAGGAAGAACAGGAGCGCGAGGGCCCTCGCGCTAGTAGCCCGCCGCAACACCTTCCCGACGCGGATCGGCGCCGGCCGAGAAGACGCCGTTGTCGCCGATGGCGATCGCCTGGGCTCCGCCGGTGAGGCGGTCCCACGCGCCGATGACCTCGACCTCGTGCCCCTTCCCCGCGAGCGCGCGGCGCACATCCTCTGGGAAACGCGCTTCCACCCTCAGCGTTCTGGCGCGGTCGTGGTACCAGCGGGGCGCCTCGATCGCCTCCTGCACGTCCAGCCCGAAGTCGATGAGCGCGGAGGCGAGCTGGAAGTTCGTCTGCACCTGCGCCTGGCGCCCCGGCGTGCCGAAGACGAGGCGCGGCGTCGAGCCGTCGAGAGCGAGGACCGTGTTCAGCGTGTGCACCGGACGCTTGCCCGGCGCGAGCGCGTTCGGCGAGCGTGCGTCGAGCGAGAAGCCGCGGAGCCGGTCGTTCAGCAGGATCCCCGTGCCCGGCACGATCACGCGCGCGCCGAACTCGCTGAAGACGCTCTCGATGAGAGAGACACAGTTGCCGTCGCGGTCGGCGACCGCGAGGTACGTCGTGTGCGCGGGCACGGCGAGGTCGCCCGCCGGCGCGTGCTCCGCCGCGTGCACGCGCACCTCCCTGCGCCGCGCCGCGACGAACGACGGCTCGAGCAGGCGCCGCGGGTCGAAGTCGACGGCGCGCGGGTCGCCCGCGTGCGCGTCGCGGTCGGCGAACGCGAGCTTCTTGATCTCGACCATCGTGTGGACGAGGTCGGCGCTCCCCCATCCGAGCTTCGCGAGGTCCATCGCCGCCGCGATCGCGAGCTCCTCGAGCAGGATGTGCCCCTGCGACACGGGCGGCTGCC
>CAZSRI010000042.1:0-17976 GCA_964609145.1 uncultured Chloroflexota bacterium | reverse complement strand
TCTTCGGCCACTGGCTCGAGATGCGCGCGCGCGCCGGCGCGTCCGACGCCATCCGCGCGCTCCTCGACCTCGCGCCGCCGAAGGCGACCGTCATCCGCGACGGCCGGGAGGTCGAGCTGCCCACCTCCGAGGTCGTCGTGGGCGACGTCGTCGTGATCCGCCCCGGCGACAAGATCCCCGTCGACGGCGACGTCGTCGAGGGGAGCTCGAGCGTGGACGAGTCGATGGTCACGGGCGAGAGCCTCCCGGTCGACAAGCGCCCGGGCGATGCCGTCGTCGGCGCGACCATCAACCGGACCGGCGCGCTGCGCTTCCGCGCGACGAAGGTCGGGGCGGATACCGCACTCGCGCAGATCGTCCGTCTCGTCCAGGTCGCGCAGAACTCGAAGGCCCCCGCGCAGCGCCTCGCCGACCGCGCGGCGCAGTGGCTCGTCGCGGCCGCGGTCGTGTTCGGGCTGCTCACGTTCTTCGGCTGGTACGCCCTCGCGGGCGCGACGCTCGTCTTCGCGCTCACGCTCGCGATCACCGTCGTGATCATCGCCTGCCCGGATGCCCTCGGCCTCGCGACCCCGACCGCGATCATGGTCGGCACCGGGCTCGGGGCGCTCAACGGCATCCTGTTCAAGAACGCGACCGCGCTCGAGCAGGCGTCGAAGGTGGGCGCGGTCGTCTTCGACAAGACCGGGACGCTCACCGTCGGGCAGCCGCGCGTCGTGGAGGTCGTCGCCGCGGGGGACCCGCTGTCCGAGGAGGAGCTGCTACGGCTCGTCGCCTCCGCGGAGTCCTCGAGCGAGCACCCCCTGGCGCGCGCCGTCGTCGACGCCGCGGCGGAGCGCGGCCTCGCCGTCGCGGCTCCGAGCGGCTTCGAGGCGATCCCCGGCCACGGGCTCGCGGCGACGGTCGACGGCCGCTCCGTCCTCGTCGGGAACCGCAAGCTCATGGGCGACCGGGCGATCGCGCTCGACGGGCTCGGTGAGCGCGCCGCCGCGCTCGAGGGCGCCGGCCGCACGGTCGTGTACGCCGCGGTGGACGGCCGGCCCGCGGGGGTCATCGCCATCGCCGACGCGGTCCGGCCCTCGGCGAAGGAGGCGGTCGCGCTCCTGCACCGTGTGGGCGTCCAGGTGGCGATGCTCACCGGCGACAACCGCGCCACCGCGGAGCGCATCGCGGGCGAGCTCGGCATCGACACCGTCTTCGCCGAGGTCCTCCCCGGCGACAAGGCGGCCAAGGTCCAGGAGGTCCAGCGCTCGGGCAGGCTCGTGGCCATGGTCGGCGACGGCATCAACGACGCGCCCGCCCTGGCGCAGGCCGACGTCGGGATCGCCATCGGCGCCGGGACCGACGTCGCCATGGAGACCGCCGACGTCGTGCTCATGAAGAGCGATCCGCTCGACGTGCTCGGCGCGATCGCGCTGAGCCGCGCGACCGTGGGCAAGATGCGCCAGAACCTCTTCTGGGCGGTCGGCTACAACACCGTCGCGTTCCCCATCGCCGCGGGCGTCTTCTACCCCGCGTTCGGGCTCCTGCTGCGGCCGGAGATCGCCGCGCTCTCGATGGCCGGCAGCTCCTTCCTCGTCGCGGTGAACGCGCTCCTGCTCAAGCGCACGAGGCTCGAGGGGATCCGCCGCTACCGCTGACGGGCGCTCTGACGAAAGAAGTCGGCACCGACCAGCGGCACGCCCGCGTCCACCGCTTCGCAGGCGATCCGGTCCCGCTTCGCCACCGCGGCCCTGAACTCGCCCACCCCGAACCCCACCGGTTGGACGCCGGCGGGCGCTCCGCGCAGCAGGAGCCACTGACGCTCGAGCACCGACGCGGGTAGCCCTTCCGCGACGACGACGACATCGATGTCGCTCCAGACGTTGAAGTCGCCACGCGCGACCGACCCGACCACGGCGGCCGCGATGACGGGGATCCGTTCGGTGAGCGAGGCGACGTACTCGCGCGCGAGCGCGATCAGGCCCGCCCGCTCGGCCTCACGCTGGACGATCGGGTCGGTCACGCAGGATGCTCCAGCGCTCATCCACGAACGCGTGCACGCGCTCCGCGTCGGCGATCGCCTCGGCCGAGTCGCTGGGCCGGTACCGCGATGCCGCCGAGCCACCGGGATGCGCGTCGGGGTAGCGAGCCGGTATGTAGTGGCGTGATAGGCGCGCGAGGGCATCGTCGAGCTCGGCGGGCGGCTCGACGCCGGCGCTGCCCGCGTCACGCCCGAACCGGATGAGGTCGTGACCCCAGGGCCCGCGGCCCAGCCCGTGGAGCAGCGCTTTCATCGCGAGCTGTGCGGACTGCTCCGCGAGGAAGCACGCCCAGTTATGGGCGCCCGCGGCGCTCTCGCGGCGCGCGCTCTCGAGGGCCCGCGCGGCTTCCTCGCGCCAGCGCGCGAATTCTTCGGCATCGAGTGGCGCGCTCACCAGGCGCCGATGCTAGCGGGCGGATCGCGCCTCTCGAGCTCACGCGCGGAGGACGACGGTGGCGAGTGGACCTTGGTCAGCTCCTGCGTCTCGATGACGGTGGTCAAGCCCTGCCCTCACTCCGCCGCGGCCGGTGTCGGTCGGGCCGTCTCCGACCAGGCGGCCGGTGCGATCGAGAGCGGCCCCGGCCACCATGCCCAGCGTCCGAGCAGCCTCGTGATCGCGGGGATCACGAGCGTCCGCACGACGAACGTGTCGATGAGGACGCCGAGAGCGATGGCGAAGCCCATCTGCACGAGCTGCGCGAGCGGCGTGATCGCGAGCGCGCCGAACGTCCCGGCGAGGACGATCCCGGCCGAGGTGATCACCCCGCCGGTGTGCGCGACGCCGCGGTGGATCCCGGCGACGATGCCGTGCTCCTCCGCCTCTTCCTTCACGCGCGACATCAGGAAGATGCTGTAGTCCGACGCGAGCACCACGAGCAGCACGAAGAGGAAGATCGGCACGAACGAGTCGATGCCGCTCGACCCCAGGCGCACGACCTTGTCGAAGAAGAAGCCGGTGGCGGCGAGCGTGGTGCCGACGGTGAGGTACACGCTCCCGAGGAGGTAGAGCGGCGCGACGGCGCTTCGCAGGAGCAGACCGATGAGAACGAGGACGCCGAGGCTGGCCGGGATGACGATGCGCGCCGTGTCCGCGTTCATCGCGTCGAGAAGGTCGGTGGACTCCGCCGACGCGCCGCCGACGAGGACCGTGGTACCCGGGTCGCGCGCCGCCCAGTCGCGCGCGGCGGTGCGCATCCCGCGGACGGTGTCGTAGGCGGCGTTCGAGTACGTGCCCGGGCGCATGCCGACGACGAGCCGCGCGACGGTGCCGTCGGCCGAGACGTAGGGCGCGAGGGCCTGCGGCGTCGCGAGCGCGACCTGGGGCGGGATCGGCTCGCCCAGCGGGCGGACGGCGCTGCGGACCGCCCCAGCGCCATCGACGCGCCCGAGGCGGTCGCCCAGCTGCGCGAGAAGCGTCAGTCCCTCCACGCCGCGCCAGCCAGCCGCGCGCTGCGCCACGACGTCGACCGGAAGGAACGCGCTCGGGTCGAAGCGGCTGGTGACGATCTCGAGTCCTTGCACGGATCCGTACGTCGAGGACAGCTCCTTGTCGACCTCGAACGTCTGGCGCACCGAGGGCAGGTAGAGCATCGGGATGAGGAGGAGGACGAGTCCGGCGAACAGCACGCGGCCGGGCGCGACCGAGACGGCGCCTCCGAGCCGCCCCCACCATCCGGTCCGCTCCGCTCGCGCGAGCGCGTCGGCGCCGACCGGGTCCACGCGCGCGGGCCAGAAGAGGACGCGGGGGCTCAGCGCCGCCATGAGCGCCGGCACGAGCGTGAGCGACGCGACGAGCGTGATCGCTACCGACAGGGCCAGGCCGGGCCCGATCGTCCTGAACATCTCGAACTGCGCGAACGAGAAGGCGAGGAAGCCGACGGCGACGACCGCGGCGCTCGACGCGATGACCACGCCGACGCGGCTCATGACGCGGATCACGGCGTCATCCCTGCCGTAGCCACGGCGCAGCTCCTCGCGATATCGCGAGAGCATGAAGAGCCCGTAGTCCGTCCCCGCGCCGAACACGATGACGATGAGGAACTGCTGGAGGAACGACGAGAGGCTGAAGCCGGCACGCAGGAGGAGGCCGAGGATGCCGAGGCTGACGACCGCGCTCACGCCGATCGTGAGCAGCGGCACGAGCGGAGCGACCGGCGAGCGGTAGACGAGGAGCAGGATGACCGCGATGAGCGCGAGCGTGACGACCGCGGTGCCCTCGACGGCGTCGAGGCAGGCCTGGATGTGGTCCCCGCCGAGTCCGGCGTCGCCGCTCACGAGGACGCGCGAGCCGGCGGGCGGCGCCGGCAGCTTCTCGCGGAGCGCCTTCACCGTGTCCGCGGTCTCGGCCGCGAACATGTCCGTCCTGAGCGACACGGGAATGAGGAGCGTCGTGCCGTCGGCGCTCACGAGGCTCGAGCGGAGGTCCGGCCGGTCGAAGACGCTCGTGACCGAGGCGACGTTCGCCATCGTTGCGTAGCTCGCGACCTCGGAGATCACGCGCCGCGCGTAGGCGTCGTCAGCGCTCGTCAGCCCGCGGGGATCCTCGAGCACGAGGATCGCCGTGCTGGCGGCGTCGGTCTGCTGCGGGAAGGCCTGACCGAGCAGGTGACGCGCGTCGACCGCCTCGACGCCGTGTGCGAGGAAGCCCGTCGACATGCTGAACTCGCTCGTCCGCGGCATGGCGAGGGCGCCGAGCAGCGCGACGACCGCCCAGGCGGCGATGATGGGCCACCGATAGCGGACGATCGAGCGGCCCATGGACTCGAACATCTGGGAGCTCCTTCTCCGGCGTGATCCGCCGATCCTCTCTCTGCTGGGATAGGTCGCCGCCGTGCCGGAGGCCAGCGCGCGATCACTCAACGTGGACGGTGGAGATCCCCTATGCGGCGGGTCGCTCGCGCGCCGCGCGGAGCCGGCCGTAGTCGACGAGCTCGATCCCGTCGGCCGCCGCACGGAGCCATGACCGCAGCCGTCTCAGGCGCCGGCACCGCACCGCCACGACGAACAGGCGGCCGGGATCCCGCCGCACGGCCTCCAGGACTCGTCCGAGCACCTGTCGATCGGAGCGCTCCCACTCGCGGCGCATCGCCTTCCCGGCGGTCGCCTCCTCCAGAAGGCAGAGGACGTGACAGGCGTTCCGGAACAACGGCGCGTCCACGGCGCCGGGGCCGTCGGCCGATCGCTGCAGGCGGGCCAACGCGGCGTCGATGGATCCGAGCGCCAGCGCTCGCGGCGCGCGCCGGCTCGTGCGCGGATCGGCCCCGACCCTATGGACCGCTCTCCCCAGCGGGATGATCACCGTGTCCATCCGGCGCGCCGCGGGCACGAGCGCTCCGCGCACTTCGATCGGCGCGCTCGAAAGGTGGCCGTTCTCCCAGTCGCCCGGCTCTACCTCGACGCCCAGGAGGTCCGGCTCAAGCGTTTCGACCGCGCGCTGCAAGCAGGCCAGGTCGTAACGCGTCGAGCCCGCGTGCAGGTCGCCGATCGTGCCCAGCAGGACGACGCGAGCCCTCGGGACCGCTGCCGTGATCATCCGTTCCTTGCTCCCCCTTGCATACGTCTCGGCCATCGCTCGCCACCAGCGGGCGGCCACTCAATGCGGATAGCGGGGATCCCCCTAGGTGCACGCTCCCGTGAGTCTCCTCGCGTCTCGACTCCACGGTCAGCTCGTGTCCCGCCCCCACCGTCAGCGCCGCGACCGCGGCCTCGGTGCGCGTGCGGACGCCGAGCTTCGAATAGACGCGCGCCAGGTGGTTCTCGACCGTACGGACGCTCAGGTAGAGACGCTGAGCGATCTCCTTGTTCGCGAGGCCCTCGCACACGAGCCGGAGGATCTCCTCCTCGCGGGCGCTCAGCTCGCCCAGCCGGACCCCGCGCCGCTCGCCCGCACCTGCCAAGTGCGCGATCACGTCCTTGGCGAGGTCGGAGGAGAGCGTGATCTCGCCTCGCGCCGCCTGCCGCAGCGCGGCGGCGAGTTCATCCGCGGTGAGGCGAGCCGAGACACATCCCGCCGCGCCGGCCCGCAGCAGTTCCACCGCGTCGGCCGGCGTGCAGTCCACGACGAGGCACACGATCCCGTTCCCCGGATGCGTTCGCTTGGCCTCGCTCAGCAGCCCCGCGGCGTCACGGGGCCGGGGGCACACGAGGAGGACGAGGTCCGGCGCGCCGGCGGGGCCGTCGCTACGCGCGCGGAACCCGGCCGAGCGCTCGAGGAGCGCCGTGACCGCCTCGACCAGCAGAACGTGCGGCCCGACGACGCACAGCTGCGTGGTCGGGCCCGCCGTCGTGGCAGCCGGATCGAGGTGGATCGGGCCCATGGCGGCATCGGCGGACGCGTCCCGGTGTCCGGACCCTCGCGGGATCGAGCGACCTCCCACGTCGATGTGGTCCGAGGCTCGCCTTCAGCCCTGAGGAGAGTGTGAAGCCTGGGTTGGGGCCGGCTGAGAGATGGGCGGTCGTCGTGTCTCAGGGCGCTCTCAGTCGGCGCCCAGCCTCCGGCAAGACCCGCCGCGGACGATGACGGGGATGGCGCGGCCGAAGGCCCCGATCCGCACGGTCACCGCCGTCGGGGTCGCGCTCGCGTACGGCGCGTGCTACGTGGTCATACGGGCCGCCCTCGCGTACGCTCCGCCGTTCGCCCTCGCGGGGCTCCGCGCGGTCGCCGGCGGCGTCGCGCTCATGGCGCTCACCGCGGCATCCGGTCAGCCCGTGGCTCTCGTCGGGGTGCGCTGGCCGGCGCTCGCGGCTGTGGCGTTCTTCTCGACGACGCTCGGCCTGGGCACCATGTTCGCGAGCCAGCTCTGGGCCGGCGCCGGGATCGCCTCCATCCTCGGCAACCTTCAGCCGCTCTTCGTCGTCGCCCTCGCGGCCGTGCTCCTCGGCGAGCGCATCACCCGCGCGAAGACGCTCGCGCTCGTGCTCGGATCCGCGGGCGTGCTGCTCGTGGCGTCCCCGTCGCTCGCGGCGGAGCCCGGAGCACTGGTCGCGCTCGGATCCTCGGTGAGCTTGGCGGCCGCGAACCTCCTGCTCAAGCGGCTCGGGAGCGCTCCGCGCATCCTCGCGTTCTCGGCGTGGCAGCTCGTCATCGGCGGGGTCCCGCTCCTCGCGCTGTCGGCGCTGATCGAGCGCAACGCGCGCTCCGAGTGGGGGCCGGAGCTCCTGGGGCTGCTGGCGCTCCTGGCGATCCCCGGGACGGCCCTCCCGTACGCGGCGTGGAACTGGCTCATCCCTCGCGACGAGGTCGGGCGCCTCTCGATCTTCCTGTTCCTCAGCCCCGTCTTCGGGGTCGTCCTCGCGGCGGCGATCGACGGCGAGCGGCTCGCGGGGGCATCGGCACTCGGGCTCGCGCTCACCCTCGTCGCGGCGTGGCTCGTCTCCCTGCGAGCCGGGCGGGCGCGGGGATCAGCGCCGGGCGGGCTGGGCCATCACGTGCAGGTGCGCCTCGCGGGGGGCGACGATCCGCCAGCTACCGACGAGGATGAGCGCCGCGTAGAGCGCATACAGCACGAGCTCGATGGTCCCGACGAGCCAGCTTCCGTACGAGAGACCGCTGACGCCGATGAGCCAGGGCTCCCACGCGCTGTACATGTGAAGGCCGGGGACCACCGCGTCCGCCGCGAGGCAGATCGCGTAGGTGACGACGAGGAAGCCGCCGATGACGAACGCGACACGCCAGAAGTAGCGCTGGTACATGGTCCACCTCCTGACCCACTCCGACCCTAGGGAGACCACCTGAGCGGAAGCCCGATGGGCCCTGAGAGCGCGCTGAGCGCTCGAGGCTATCCGGCCGATCCGCGGCTCGTCTCTCCGCGACCCGGGCGGCACGATCACGTGGGAAGGGGAGCGGTGGAGCGCAGGAAGCGCTCGGGGTCTCGCGCGAACTCGGCACGGCAGACCTCGCTGCAGAAGACGTAGCGCCCCTCGCGAGACCTGCGCGACGAAGGGCCGGCCGAGGTCCATCCCGATCCAGCGCAGGACGCTCCGCGCGAGGTCGCCGCCGAGCTCGACGTTCTTGGGACTCTCCGGGTCGATCGCCGGCGGCACGATCTCGACGCGGGCGATCGGGAGGTCCGGGGGGACGAAGCCGCCGAGGGTGAACACCGCGGCGTCGTACGCGGACAGGTAGGGGCGCAGCCGCGTCCACACCTCGGCGTACGGCTCGGAGGTGTCGATGTGGCAGCGCCACACCCAGCGCGCGTCCCCGCGGCCGTGGAGCTCGGGAAGGGGAAGGGGCTGCGGATCGTGCACCACGACGACGTCGTAGTCCTCCTCGAGGGCGCCCGCGTTGCGCTCGGCGTTGGCGCGGAACGTGTCCCAGTCCGATGCCGAGAGCCGGATCGGAGCGCCCTGCAGGGCGTTGTGGATCGACTTCGTCACCGTGAAGAAGTCCTGATCCCCGCCGACGATCTTCCAGTCCGCGACGAGGCCGAGGTCGCGCAGCAGCGGGATCTCGGAGCGGAGGATCTCGGCCACGCCTCCGCCGTAGGGGGTCGCGTTCACGTGGAGGACGCGCGCGCCCGCGAGCGGCGCCGCGAGCTCGCGGAGCCCTTCGACGATCTCCGCGCCCGCGCTCGAGCGGTAGTCCGCGATGCGGCGGATCCCGACGTCAACGCGATGCAGCACGCCGCATCACCATCGAGGTCAGTCTGCCCGATCCCGGCGGCGGTCTCCGACGCCCCTCGTCACGTAGCCGGCGAGGACCCCGGCGGCGAACACGACGGCGGTGATGGCCAGGGCTCCCCAGGCATCGGGACCGACGGGCCGGTAGACGGACACGAGCATCCCGAGCGCGCTGAGCAGGGCCGCGGCGATGATCCCGAGCACGATGCGGTCGCCGAGGCGCTCGACGCGCCCGACCAGCTCGTCGAAGCCGACGGGCCGCATGCCGATCTCTATCCCGCCGCGCTCGACGTCGGTGAGGACGCGGTGGAGGCGCCGCGGCAGCTCGGGGCCGAGCAGCGCCACGTCCATGCCCGCGCGCCCGATCCGTGCCGCCCACGCGCGCGGCGTCATCTGGCGCCACATGACCTCGCGCGCGTACGGCTCGATGACCGTCGCCAGCCGGAAGTCGGGGTCGAGCATCGCACCCAGCGCCTCGTTCATCACCAGCGTCTTGACGAGCAGCGCGAGGTCGCGCGGGAGCCGGAGGTGGTGGCGCCGGACGATGTCGAGGACCTCGAGCAGGAGCCGCGCGAGCGCGACCTCGCCGAGCGGCCGACCGTAGTAGGGGCCGACGACGTGCGCGACGTCGTCACTGAGGCGCGCGCGGCTGACGCGCCCGCGGGCGACGCCGAGGTCGAGGAGCCCGTCGACGATGGCGTCGGCGTCGCCGCGCGAGACGGCCACGAGGATGCCGCCGAGCTGGTCGACCGTGCGGTCGTCGAGGCTGCCGACCATCCCGAAGTCGATGATGCCGATGCGCTCACCCGGCTCGATGAAGAAGTTGCCGGGGTGCGGGTCGGCGTGGAAGAAGCGGTCCTCGAAGACCATCTTGAGGACGATGCGCGCGGCGCGCTCGGCGAGAGCCGGCCGGTCCACGCCTGCGGCGTCGAGTGCCGCGACGTCGTCGATCTTGATCCCGCTGATGCGCTCGAGCGTGAGGACGCGCGAAGTGGTCGTCTCCCAGAGGACGCGCGGGACGTGAACGGCCGGGTCGTCGGCGAAGGTCTCCGCGAAGCGCTCGGCGTTCCGTCCTTCGCGCACGTAGTCGAGCTCCGAGCGTATGGTCCGAGCGAACTCCTCCGCGAGGCCGACGACGTCGATCTCCCGCGCGCGCTCCCAGCGCCGGCTGGCGGTCAGCGCGAGCCCGTGCAGGATCTCGAGGTCCTGCTCGATCTGCTCGACGACGCCCGGCCGCCGCACCTTGACCACGACCTCCGTACCGTCGGAGCGCCGCGCGGCATGCGCCTGGCCGATCGACGCCGCGGCGATGGGCACGGGATCGAAGGACGCGAAGAGCCGCGCGAGCGGCTGGGCGAGCTCGGCCTCGATGACCGCCCGGATCTGCTCGAACGGTACGGGCGCCACCTGATCCTGCAGCTTCGCGAGCTCGCGCGCGTGGTCCGCGGGGATGAGGTCCGTGCGCGTCGAGGCGATCTGGCCGAGCTTGACCGCCGTCGCGCCGAGCTCCTCGAGGGCCATGCGCAGGTGCTCGGGCCGCGTGTACGGCTCGGCACGACGCGGATGTCCGAGGAGCCCGCGCTGGAAGGGGACGAAGCGCTCGAGGCCCACGAGGCCGACGGCGTACCCGAGCCCGTGGCGGACGAGCGCCCGCGCGATCTGCCGCCTGCGGTCCGCCCGCGCCGCCGGCGGCGGCGCGGCGGCCGCGCTCATGCGCCCTCCGGGTGCTCCTCGCGCCCCGAGCGGGTCGCGTCGGCGGCGTCGTCGATCCGCGCGTCGATCATCGAACGCGCGGCGAGCCACATGTGCCGGCGCGCTTCGCGCAGGTGGGCGCGCGTCTCCGCGGGGAAGACGCGATGGACGAGCGCCCGCGGCCAGATCGAGCGGCGTGCGCCGCTGCGCTCGCCGAGATGCCGCTCGAGGCGAGCGACACGCGCGCTCAGCTCAGTGATGCGCTGGTCCATGCTGTGAATGGCCATCGACGTACCGCGCCGGGTCAGCATCGAAGGAGCGCTTGCACGGCTCCGAGCAGAAGAAGTACGTGGTGCCCTCGTACGTCGACCGCGGGCCGGATCCTTCCTTCACCGTCATGCCACAGACCGGATCCTTCATTGGTCACCTCCGTGAAGATCTCATCGGCGATCCTCGCGCCTGGCCCTTGCCCTCCGCTGTGCGTACCCTGAAGGCGGGCTGAGAAGGTGCGTCCACTCGATCGTACGCGGATCCACAGCGGCGGCTCAGTCGCGGCTCATCCACCGCACAGGTACGGGTCCGACGCTCGGCGCATGACCTTGAGCGTCGCCGTCGTCGGCGCGGGGCCCGCTGGAAGCACCGCGGCGCGGCTTCTGGCGCAACGGGGAGCGAGGGTCGTGCTTTACGAGGCCCGCCGCCTCCCACGGCCCAAGCTGTGCGGCGGCGGGCTGACCCCCAAGGCCCAGCGCCTCGTGCCGGCGGCGGCGCTCGCGACGGTCGAGCGCCGCGTCGACACGGCCGTCCTCGAGGCACCCGCGGGCGTCCGGGTGCGCATCCGCGATGCGGAGGCGTCGGTCGCGATGGTGGAGCGGGACCGCTTCGACCACGCCCTCGCCGCCGCCGCGGCGGACGCCGGAGCGGTCGTGCGCGACGGCGAGCCGGTCATCGACCTGATGGCGGACGAGCGGAGCGTCCGACTCGTGACGGCGAACGCCCGGGAGACCGCGGACGTGGTCCTCCTCGCCGACGGCGAGCCGGGCCGCCTCGCCCGCCGCGTCGGTCTCGCGTCGCGGCCGCGAGGCCGCGCGCTCGCGCTCGAGGTGGATCTCCCGTTCGGACCGGGCACCCCGACCGACGCGGCGATCGTCTCGTTTCGCGTGCCGGGCGGATATGCGTGGTGCTTCCCGAAGGGCGACCACGTCAACGTCGGCCTCGCCGCGGAGACCAGGAGCGTCGCGCCGCTGCGCGAGGCGCTGTCGCGCTTCGCCCGCCACCTCGGCCTCGATCCGGCCGGCGGGCGGCTGCGCGGACATTGGATCCCCGTAGGGCTGCGGCGCGGACCCCTCGCTCGCGGGCGCGTCCTCCTGCTCGGCGATGCGGCCGCGGCCGCGGATCCGTTCTTCGGCGAGGGGATCGCGTACGCGGTCGCTTCCGCGACGATCGCCGCCGACGCGGTCGGCGCATGGGCCGACCGATCGGCCGACCTGTGCGCGTACGACACGGCGGTGCGCGCGGCGCTCGCGCCGCTCCATGAGCGCCTCGACGCGACCGCGCGCGTGGTGAGGCTCGCCGCACCCGCCGCGGTGCTCGCCGTCCGCTATTGGCCCGCGGTCCTTCGGGCCGCGGGTGACGTCGTCGTCGGCCGCGGGCGATGGGGCCTGGAGCGACGGATCGAGAGCGCTCGCGGGATCATGTGGTGAGGGCGCCCGCGGTCGCGTACCTCTCGATGGAGATCGCGCTCGACGAGCGCATGGAGACGTACAGCGGCGGGCTCGGCGTGCTCGCGGGCGACACCGTGCGTGCCGCCGCGGATCTCGGCGTGCCGCTCGTCGCCGTGACGCTCGCCCACCGCGCCGGGTACTTCCACCAACACCTGGACGCCGACGGCCATCAGACCGAGACGGCGGCGTCGTGGTCGCCGGAGGAGGTGCTCGAGCCGCTCCCCGAGCGCGTCGTCGTGACGGTCGATGGTCGAGCGGTGCAGGTGCGTGCCTTCCGCGCGCACGCGTCCGGCCACGCCGGCGCCGTCCCCGTTCTCTTCCTCGACACGGACGTCCCCGAGAACGCCCCCGAGGATCGCGCTCTGACCGGCACCCTGTACGGCGGAGACGAGCGCTACCGCCTTCGGCAGGAGGCGGTCCTCGGTCTCGGCGCATTCGCGCTGCTGCGCGTCCTGTATCGGGACGGCATCCGCGTGTATCACCTCAACGAGGGACACGCGGCCCTGCTCGCGCTCGCGCTGCTCGCCGCCGAGGCCGCCGGCGGCGAGGTCGGCGCGGCGGGCGCCGCCGAGCGCGAGCGCGTCCGCGCCCAGTGCGTGTTCACGACGCACACCCCCGTGCCCGCGGGACATGACCGGTTCCCGATGCCGCTCGCGCGCGAGGTCCTCGGCGAGGCCTACGCGCGCGCGATCGAGGCGAGCGGCGCGGCGCCGGACGGCGTCCTCAACATGACGCAGCTCGCGCTCGCGTTCTCGCGATACGTGAACGGCGTCGCCATGCGGCACGGTGAGATCGCGCAGGACATGTTCCCGCGCCATCCCGTGTACGCCATCACGAACGGGGTCCACACGGTGACCTGGACCGCCGAGGCGATGGCGCGGGTCCACGACGGCCACATCCCGCAGTGGCGGCACGACGGCCGCTACCTCCGCTACGCGATCAAGTGCCCGCTCGAGGAGATCCGCGCGGCGCACGACGAGGCCAAGCGCGTCTTGCTGGACGAGGTCCGCCGCCGCGGCGGGCGCGCGCTCGACCCGGCGGTGCTCACCGTCGGCTTCGCGCGGCGCGCGACCGCGTACAAGCGCGCGGACCTGGTCTTCAGCGACCTCGAGCGTCTCCGACAGGTAGCACGGCGCCGCCCGCTCCAGCTCGTGTTCGCCGGAAAGGCGCATCCCCGCGACGACGGCGGCAAGGAGATCGTCGCGCGCATCCACGCCGCGGCGCGCGCGCTCGGCGACGACCTCCCCGTCGTCTACCTCGCCGAGTACGACCTCGCGCTCGCCAGGCTCCTGTGCTCCGGCGTCGACGTCTGGCTGAACACCCCGCAGAAGCCGCTCGAGGCGTCGGGCACGAGCGGGATGAAGGCCGCGCTGAACGGCGTGCCGAGCCTCTCGGTCCTCGACGGCTGGTGGGTCGAGGGGCACATCGAAGGCGTCACCGGCTGGAGCATCGGGGACGCCACGCCGACGAGCGACGCGGGGGCCGAGGTGAGGGATCTCTACGACAAGCTCGAGAACGTCGTCGCGCCCCTCTATTACGACCGGCCGCTCGGCTTCGCCGAGGTCATGCGCTCGGCCATCGCGCTCAACGGGTCGTTCTTCAACGCGCAGCGCATGCTGGAGCAGTACGTGCAGAACGCCTACCGGCTCGAGACGACGTGACCACCGGCACAGGGCCGACGAGCTCTCGCGCGACGCTCGCCGACGACGAGCTCGGCCGCATCGACGCATGGTGGCGCGCCGCCAACTACCTCTCCGTCGGGCAGATCTATCTGCTCGAGGACCCGCTCCTGCGCCAGCCGCTCCGCGCCGAGCACGTCAAGCCGCGTCTCCTCGGCCACTGGGGCACGTCCCCCGGTCTCAACTTCCTGCTGGCGCACCTGCAGCGCGCCATCACCGCGCGCGACCTCGACGCCATCTACGTCATCGGTCCGGGCCACGGCGGCCCGGCCGCCGTCGCGCACTCCTATCTCGAAGGGACCTGGAGCGAGACGTACCCGGAGGTCGGACGCGACATCGACGGTCTGAGGCGCCTCTTCCGATCGTTCTCGTTCCCCGGCGGGATCGGCAGCCACTGCACACCCGAGGTCCCCGGCTCCATCCACGAGGGCGGCGAGCTCGGCTATTCGCTCGCGCACGCGTACGGGGCCGCGTTCGACGATCCCGGCCTCGTCGTCTTCTGCGTCGTGGGCGACGGGGAGGCGGAGACCGGCGCGCTCGCCGCGAGCTGGCACTCGAACAAGTTCCTCGACCCCGTGCGCGACGGCGCGGTCGTGCCGATCCTCCACCTGAACGGCTACAAGATCGCCGGCCCCACGGTGCTCGCGCGCATCCCACGCGACGAGCTGCGCGCGTTGCTCGAGGGATACGGGTACGAGCCGCTCTTCGTCGAGGGCGCCGACCTGCCCGGCATGCACCGGCGCATGGCGGGCGCGCTGGACCGCGCGCTCGACACGGTCGGCGGGATCCAGCGCGCCGCGCGGAGCGGCGCCCCACGGTCGCGGCCACGCTGGCCGGCCATCGTCCTCGCCACTCCGAAGGGCTGGACCGGCCCGCACGATGTCGACGGACAGCTCGTCGAGGGCACCTTCCGCTCCCACCAGGTCCCATTGCACCGTGTCCGCGAGGACGCGGACGAGCGCGCGATGCTCGAGCGCTGGCTACGCAGCTACCGCCCCGAGGAGCTCTTCGACGAGCGCGGCGCGCTGCGTCCCCAGGTCGCCTCGCTCGCGCCGAAGGGCGAGCGCCGCATGAGCGCGAACCCGAAGGCGAACGGTGGCGCGCTGCTGCGCGATCTCGACCTTCCGGACTTCCGCTCGTACGCCGTCGCGGTGGCCCGTCCGGGACACGGCCAGAACGAGCCGACGAGGATCCTCGGAGCGTTCCTGCGCGACGTCATCCGGCGCAACCCCAGCACGTTCCGCGTCTTCGGGCCCGACGAGACCGCGTCGAATCGGCTCCAGGCGGTGTTCGAGGCGACCGACCGCGCATGGCAGGAGCGCGTCCTCCCGAGCGACGAGCACCTCGCGCCCGACGGCCGCGTCATGGAGGTCCTGTCCGAGCACATGTGCCAGGGCTGGCTCGAGGGCTACCTGCTCAGCGGCCGCCACGGCCTGTTCAACTGCTACGAGGCGTTCGTCCACATCGTGGACTCGATGTTCAACCAGCACGCCAAATGGCTCGACGTGAGCAAGGAGCTCGCGTGGCGGAAGCCGATCGCGTCGCTCAACTACCTGCTCACGAGCCACGTGTGGCGCCAGGACCACAACGGCTTCTCGCACCAGGACCCGGGATTCCTCGACGTCGTCGTGAACAAGAAGGCCGCCCACATCCGCGTGTACCTGCCGCCGGACACGAACACGCTCCTGTCCGTCGCGGACCACTGCCTGCGCAGCCGCGACTACGTGAACGTCATCGTCGCCGGGAAGCAGCCCTCTCTCGACCTGCTCCCGATGGACGAGGCGATCGCTCACGCGGCGCGCGGCGCGAGCCGGTGGGCCTGGGCGAGCACCGACGACGGGCGCGACGCCGACGTCGTCCTCGCGTGCTGTGGCGACGTGCCCACCCTCGAGACGCTCGCCGCCGCGGCGCTGCTGCGGCAGCACGTGCCCGATCTGAAGGTGCGCGTGGTCAACGTGATCGACCTCATGCGCCTGCAGTCCGAGAGCGAGCATCCGCACGGCCTTCCCGACCGCGAGTTCGACGCGCTCTTCACTCCCGACCGGCCGATCATCTTCGCCTTCCACGGCTACCCCTGGCTCATCCACCGCCTCACCTACCGCCGCGCCGGACACGCGCAGCTCCACGTCCGCGGCTACAAGGAGGAGGGAACGGTCACCACTCCGTTCGACATGGTCATGCGCAACGACCTCGACCGGTTCCATCTCGTCATGGACGTCATCGACCGCGTGCCCGGCCTGCGCACGCGCGCGGAGCGCGTGCGCGAGCTCATGGCCCAGGAGCGCGTGCGTGCGCGCGCGCACACGCGCGAGGTCGGCGAGGACCTCCCGGAGATCCGCGACTGGACGTGGCCGTACTGAGCGCCGCCTCGCGGGTCCTCGTCGTCAATGCGGGGACGAGCAGCCTCAAGGTCCGTGCCCTCGACGCCGACGATCGGGTGCTGGCCTCGGCGGACCTGCCGCCCGTCGACGCCGACGGCGCGATCGGCGGCCTGGAGAGGTTCGTGCGGGAGAGCGTGCCCATCGACGCGATCGGACATCGCATCGTGCACGGCGGCCGCGACTTCCGCGACAGCGTGGTCGTCGACGTCGGCGTCCTCGAGCGCCTGCACGCCGTCGCCGACCTCGCACCGCTGCACGATCCGCCCGCGATCGCCGCGCTCGAGGCGGCGCGCCGGCTGATCCCGGACGCGCCGCACGTCGCCTGCTTCGACACCGCGTTCCACGCGACGATCCCCGATGCCGCGGCGATCTACGCCCTCCCGCGCGAGTGGACCGAGCGCTGGGGGATCCGCCGCTACGGCTTCCACGGGCTGTCGCACGCGTACGTCGCGCGGCGCAGCGCGGAGCTCGTGCGAAGGCCGGTCTCGGACCTGCGCATCGTGAGCTGCCACCTCGGCGCGGGCGCCTCGCTGGCGGCCGTCGCCGGCGGCCGCTCGGTCGACACGACGATGGGCTTCACTCCGCTCGAGGGCCTCGTCATGGCGACGCGCTCGGGGTCGGTCGACCCCGGCGCGATCCTCTGGCTCGAGCAGCGCGCGGGCCTCTCCGCACCGGACGTCGAGCGCACGCTCGAGCGCGGCTCCG
Organism: uncultured Chloroflexota bacterium; assembly: GCA_964609145.1. Taxonomy (GTDB): domain Bacteria; phylum Chloroflexota; class Limnocylindria; order P2-11E; family P2-11E; genus JACPOT01. Next base: position 1,160 of record CAZSRI010000042.1, on the reverse strand, counting down.
GCCTCCTCGCGCTGGCGGGCACCGCCGACATGCGCGAGGTCCTCGCGGCGGCCGGGGCGGGAGAGGCGCGCGCGCACCTCGCGCTCTCGGTCTACGTCCACCGCCTGCGCGCCTCGGTCGCGGCGATGGCCGCCGCGATGGGCGGCGTCGACGTCCTGGCCTTCGCAGGCGGCGTCGGGGAGGGATCCGCGCGCATCCGCCGCGAGACGTGCGACGGCCTCGCGTTCCTCGGCGTCCAGCTCGATCCGACGGCGAACGAGCGGGCCGGGTCGGACGACGTCGACGTGTCCGCCGCGAGCGCCCGGGTGATCACCCTCCTCATCCACACGCGCGAGGACGTCGAGATCGCGCGCGAGGTGCGCCGGCTGGTCTCGGCCTAGGGCTCGCTGTCGGCTGGAGCGCCGTCACCGGCCCCCGCACCGACCGCGGTGCCGCCGCTCGTCATCGCATCGCCATGCTGCGGGCGAGGTCGTCGCCGTAGCGCGCGAGCGCGTCACCGAGGCGTACGACGCGCTGGCCGGACTCGCGCATCCGCGCGGCGCCGTCGCGCAGGGCGGCGACGTCCTGCGCCGCGAGGCCGCCGGCCTCCGCGCGCTCCATGCCCGACGCGTGCTCGGCCATGGCGTCGGCGTGGGCGATCGTCGCGCGTCCCTCGTCGCGCAGGGCCGCGCCTGCGCTCGCAAGAAGCCCGATGCCCGGCTCGGTCCACCACGTCGAGTGGCCGCCGAGGAGCCGTTCCCGGTCGGCCAGCTTCGCGGCGAGGTCGTCGAGGCTCGCGGCGTACGAGAGCATCAGCTGCCCGTCGGCGATCCAATGGCCGTGCTCGGCGGAGCCGGACGCGCTGGCGGCGGCGACGAGCGCTTCGGCCTGGCTTCGCATCGCCGCCGCGTGCGACGCGACGATCGTCCGGGTCTCGCCGACGTCGGTCTTCGCGCGCGTGAGCACGTCCGCTCGCGCCTGCGCGCCCGTCCACGCGACGGCGCCGAGAGCGGCGACGGCGACGAGCGCCAGCGCGGCGAGGGCAAGGACCATCGCCCGCCGCGCGCCCATCCGCCCCGGCTGCTCCGCGAGGCTGACGCCGCGCCGGGACGACGCTGAGGGTCGGCCTGGGAACGATCCCGCGCGCCGGTCCCCTATCCACCTACGACCATGCCGACGGA
>CAZSRI010000041.1:0-18338 GCA_964609145.1 uncultured Chloroflexota bacterium | reverse complement strand
CCGAGGTCGATCCCGAGCTCGCGCGCGAGCTCCGCCTCCGCGACCGCGGTGATGCCGCAATCGACGGAGACGACGAGCCGCGCTCCGTCCGCCGCGAGCTTCCGGAGCGCGCCGGCGTTGATGCCGTACCCCTCCTCGTAGCGGTCGGGGATGTACGCGCCGACCGTGAAGCCGAGCGCCCGGAAGGCCCGCACGAGGACCGCCGATCCGGCGACGCCGTCCACGTCGTAGTCGCCATAGACGACGATGCGCTCGCGACGAGCGAGCGCACGACGGATCCGCTCGACCGCCCGCTCCGCATCGAGCATCGGGGGTCCGGCCTCGGTCGGCCGGGCGTCGAGGAACGCCTGCATCTCCGACGCGGCGATGCCGCGCCCGGCCATGATCCGGGCGACGAGCCCGGGGATGCCGTCCGGCGGATCGCCCCGCGTGGCCACGGGAAGGACCCAACGACGTCGCGCGATGAGGGCCATCTGTGCGTTTCAGTATCTCGTAGGCTGTTCGCCGACCCGTGATACGGAGCCTCCAGGAGCGATACGCGCCGAAGAGCACCTGCTTCGGCTGCGGCCCGGCGAACCCGGGCGGCCTGCGGATCCACAGCGTCGTCGAGGGCGACACCGTCGTCACGCGCTTCCATGCGAGGCCCGAGCACGAGGCGTTCGCGGGCTACCTGAACGGCGGCATCGCGGGGACGATCGCCGACTGCGGGATGAACTGGGCGGCGATCCACTTCCTCATGGAGAAGAACGCCCTCACCGCTGCGCCGCCGACGGTCACGCTCGAGTACTCGATGCGATTCCGGCGCCCGGTGCCGACGACCGGCCAGATCGAGCTCCGCGCGCGCGCCACGGACGTGGACACCGGCCGCGCGACGATCGAGGCGACGATCGTCGCCGGCGGACGCGAGTGCGCGACCGCGCGCGGCACCTTCGTCATCGTGAAGGAGGGCCACCCCGCCTACGGGCGGTGGCGATCTACAGCGTCTTCTCGAGCTGGACGGTCGCCGGGAGCGGCACGTAGCCCAGCGCGTGGTTGATCCCGCGCATCGGCTTATTCGGCTCGTCGTTCGTCGTGAGCATCCAGCGGATCCCGCTCGCCTTCGCGCGCGTCAGCGCCTCCACCTTCAGGGCGAAGGCGATACCCCGTCCGCGGTAGGCGCGCCGCGTCCCGGTGAACGCTGTACCGCCCCTGCGGCCATCCTGCTGGCGGTGGCTCGTGGTCATCCCGACGACGCGATCGCCGTCGAGCGCGAGGATGTCGAGCTCGAGCGCGCTCCCGGGGCCCTCGAGCAGGAGCTTGCGGAGCATCGCGTACGGCCAGTGCGGCATCGGCGTCGCGAGCGGGACGTCCTCCCAGGCGTCGCCTTCCGCGTCGTAGACGTCTCGCAGCAGCGCCTCGAAGGCCGCGTCGTCCTTCCCGGCGCGGAGCTCCCCGAGCGTCGCCAGGCGGATCCCACCCTCGATGGGCTTCCGTCTGCGCTCTTCCCACCGCGCGGGATCGAAGGTGGCGAGATCGATCGCAGACCGGATGCGCCGACCGATCTCGCGGTATCCGCGCTTCGTCGCCCATGGCAGGGCCTCCGCGTCGCGCTCGGACACGCTCGAGTGGATCTTGGGCGCGCCGAGCCGGCGCGCGTGTGCCTCCAGCGCCGGGAGGAGCGTGCTGCCGATCCCCTTCCCGCGATGCGGCCGCGTGACTCCGACGTTCCCGCGCGCGGAGCCGTCCGGCGCACGGAAGGGTCCGCCGTTCGAGACGTTGAGCATCGCCGCGAAGTCGCCGTCGGGTGCCTGCACGAGGAACCGCACGAGCGTGTCGTCGGGCGCCGTCCGCTCCCACGCGCGCCAGTCGTCCGCCGACTGCTGCTCAGGCTCCGGCAGCTCCCCGTTCTGGATCTCGACCGCTCGTTCACGGTCCTCGTCGCGGAACGCGCGCGCGCGATAGCCGCCGGGGAGCGCGGCCGTGACCGCGTCGAGATCGAGGAGCTCGGTCGTCGCCACGAACGGAGGCTAGCTCAGCCCGCGACGCGCAGGACGTCGAGCACGAACCGCAGGAGCGCGCCGAGCTCGCCCGCGAGGGCGAAGGGGCTCTGCCCCTTCGTCGACGCGCCGACCTCCGCGTGCTGCAGCAGGCGCGGCACGATGAGCTGGAACGGGCCGCCGCGCGGCGCGCCGCGCGCGGCGTACGCCTCCGAGACCGGCTCGTAGTCGTCGTTCGGATCGTGGATCCAGAACACGGGCGGCGCGACGTCGCGCCAGCGCGTCGACGGCGAGAGCGCCTCGACGATCGCGAGGCCGTCGCCCGACAGCGCGCCGAGCGCACGGATCGCGTCGGGGTACGCCGCGGCCGAGAACGCGCGGCGGACCGCGTCGCGGTCGGCGTCGGAGCGCATCGCCGCCTCGAGCGCCGGCGGCACCCGCTCCTCCACCTCGGCGCTCGCGTCCCACCGGACGAGGCCGGCGTCCGTCGGCTGCGTGCGTGTCGCGACGGCCGCGACGTACGTCCGCATGTCGAAGTAGCCGCCGAGGACCGTCAGGTGGTCGGCGGCGCCGATCGCGGGATAGCGCCCGGCCGCGGCGAGCACCAGGCCCGCGCCCACGGACGCGCCGAAGGCGCCGACGGGCTCCCCCGCCGTCTCGGGCAGCGCGCGCAGCATCGCGAACGCGCGGTCGACGACGCGCGGCGCATCGGCGTCGAGCCGCCCCTCCTTCAGGAACGGGAATTCCGCGAGCATCACCAGGTAGCCGGCGCGCGCGAGCGTGCGGCCGAAGTCACGCGTCACGACGTTGTCGTTCCCGACGGGCGTCGCCCCGTTCACCATGAGGATCGCGGGGTGCCGGTCGCCCCACGCCGGCCGCCACCACGACACGCGCATCGCGACGCCGTCGATCGTCTCGCTGGTCTCGCGCTCGAGCGGCTCGGGCGTGATGAGCGCGGCGAGGTCGGTCCCGACGAGCGAGGGCGAGTACACGTCGAGGAGCAGCAGCGCGGCCTTCCCCGCCGGATACAGGAGCGGACGCCACAGCGCGACGACCACGACGGCCGCCGCGAGGAGGACCGCTACGCGCCGCGACACTGGGCGGAACTATGCCGCCGCGGGCGTGACCCCTCTTCCCCGCATGCGGTCCTCGATCTCCTGCCACAGCGACACGACCTGGGCGGCGTTGAAGATCGAGGAGTACGTCCCCGAGACGATCCCGACCAGCAGCGCCAGCGCGAAGTTGCGGATCGAGTAGCCGCCGAAGAGGTACAGCGCGAGCAGCGTGAGGAGAACGGTGAGCGACGTGATCACGGACCGCGTGACCGTCTGCATGACCGAGAAGTTGATCACGGGGTTGAGCGCGTCCGCCGTGTTCAGCCGCAGGTTCTCGCGGATCCGGTCGAACACGACGATCGTGTCGTGGACGGAGAAGCCGATGATCGTGAGCACCGCGGTGACGAAGAGGCTGTCGACCTCGACGTCGAGGAAGTACCCGAGGATCGCGAAGAGGCCGAGGACGAGGAAGGCGTCGTGGAGGAGCGCGACGATCGCCGCGATCCCGTAGCGGAACGCCGCCCAGCCGAACGTGCGGAACGCGAACGCGATGAGGAGCACGATGAGGATCGACGCGAACAGGACCGCGCGTACCGCGTTCGCGACGAGCTCGCCGCTGAACGACGGGCTCACCACGCTCGAGGAGACGTCCTTCACGTTGCCGGGGAAGCGCTGCTCGAGCCCCTGCTGCACGCTCACGATCTCGTCGGGCTTCATCTCGTTCGTGCGGACGAGGAGCCGCCCGCCCTCGGCGCCCTGGATGACCGCTTCGGGATGGCCGAGCGACGTCATGACGTCGTGCACCTCGGTCGTCGGAGGCGGCGCGTCGAAGCGCACGTCCAGGAGCGAGCCGCCCTTGAACTCGATGCCGAGCCTCAGCCCGCCGAGCGCGAGGAAGATGACGCCCGGGACGATGAGCAGCCCCGACATCAGGAAGTACATCCACTTCCGCTCGACGATCGGGAACAGCGCGCTGCGGCCGGTCACGCCCGCGACGTCTCCGGGCGCAGCTCGCGCGGCGCCGGGACGGCGCGCTCCTCGACTCCGTACAGCCAGCGCCGCCGGAGCGACTCGAACTCGATCGCGCCGTGGAGCAGCAGCTGCGTGACGATCACGGCCGTGAAGAAGGACACCGCGACCCCGATGCCGAGCGTGAGCGCGAAGCCGCGCACGGTGCCCGTTCCGAACTGGAACAGGATGAACGCCGTGAGGATCGTCGCGAGGTTCGAGTACCAGATCGAGGGGAACGCGCGGCGCCGGCCCTCATCGACCGCGGCGCGCAGCGACTTCCCGCTGCGCAACTCCTCCTTCAGGCGCTCGAACGTGAGGACGTTCGCGTCGACGGCCATCCCGATCGACAGGATGAAGCCGGCGATGCCCGCGAGCGTGAGCGTCACGGGGATGAGCCGGAAGATCGCGTACGTGAGGATCGTGTAGAAGAGGAGCGCGACCACCGCGAGCACGCCCGGCAGGCGGTAGTACGCGATCATGAAGAGCGCGACGAGCAGGAGCCCGATGGCGCCCGCGATGAGGCTCTTCTGGACCGAGTCCGCGCCGAGCGTCGGCTCGACCCGGGTCGACTGCACGATGTTCAGCGGCACCGGCAGCGCACCGCTGTTCAGCAGGAGGCTGAGCTCCTTCGCGCTCTGCGTCGTGAACCCGCCCTCGATGATCCCCTTGCCGGACGTGAAGACGTCCCTGATCTGCGGCGCGGAGATCTGCTTGCCGTCGAGGACGATCTGCACTTGCTGCCCGACGTACTGCTTCGAGAGGTCGACCCACCGCTGATCGTCCGGCGCGTTGAACTCGAAGTTCACGACGGGGGCCGTCTGCGTCGCGCCCTGGAACGTGACGTAGGTCGGTTTCAGGTTCGCGCCGGTGAGCGGCGGCTCGAGGGACTTGTACTGTCCGGCGTTCGCCGCGTCGGGCACCTTGAACTCGAGGAACGCCTGCTGCGTCGCGACCTTCTGCGCCTGCGCGAGATCCGAGACGCCCGGCAGCTCGAGGAGGATCTTGTCCACGCCGAGCGACTGGATGACGGGCTCGGAGACGCCGAGCGAGTTGATGCGGCGGTCGAGGATCTTGCGCGCCTGCTCGTTCAGCGTCGAGGCCGGGGTGCTCGTGCCCGGCGGCAGCTTCGCGGTGTCGAGCTGCAGGACCATCTGCGTGCCGCCCTGGAGGTCGAGCCCGAGGTGGGTCTTGATCTCCTGGTCGTAATAGGTGTCGCCGAAGCGGAAGCAGATGCCGGGGCAGCCGAACGGGAAGTCGATCCGGTGATGCGGGATGTCGACCCAGACGGCGAGCACGGCGAGCAGCGCGACGAACCATGAGAGTGCGGACATGGGATAGCTCGATGCTAACGGCTGACGCGGCTACCAGTCGCGGTCGGTGGGGATCGTCAAGCCCTCCGCCTCGGCGCGCTTCGCGCGCTCTGGATCCGCCAGCCGCTCGCGCGCGAGGCGCGCTTCGCGGTCGGACGCTGACTCCTCGGACTCCGTCGTCTGGGCCGGCGGAGGCGTCGCGCCGGTGGGCGCGGGCGCGGGCTCGCTGGGCGTCGCCGCGGCACCCGGCAGGGCGGCAGCCCGGTCGGCAACGTTCGTCGCGACGTCGAGGAGCTTCTCCGCGTTCAGCGTGCGGTCCGCGTTCAGGAACTCGCTCTTCAGCTCGTCCGAGGTGCGCCGCAGGTCGTTCATCGTCTTGCCGAGGTCGCGCGCGAGCTTCGGCATGCGCTCGGGGCCCAGCACGATGAGCGCGATGATGAGGAGCAGGAGGAGCTCCCCGGTCCCGATCCCGAACATCAGCCGGCCCGCACCGCGCGCGCGGCATTCGCGGCGTCCTTCAGCGCGACGAGCGCGTCCGCCGCGGCGCTGTCGAAGTCCGGGCCCGCCGACGCGTAGATGATCGACCGCGACGCCGCCAGGAGCACGCCGCCGCCGCCCGCGTCGAGGCCGGCGGCGAGCGCCTCGTCGAGCCGACCACCCTGCGCGCCGACGCCGGGCATGAGGAAGAGCCGGTCGGGCGCGAGCGCGCGGAGACGGCGCGCTTCGTCCGGGTACGTCGCGCCGACCACGAACCCGCACTCCCCCGCCGTGAACCGCCCGACGCAGGCCTCGACGACGCGCTCGTAGAGCGGCCGGCCTGCGACCTCGAGGTCCTGCAGGTCGCGCGCGCCGGGATTGCTGGTGCGCGCGAGCACGAACGCGTACCCCAGCTCGCAGAACGGCGCGACGGCGTCGAGGCCCAAGTACGGCGAGACCGTAGCCGCGTCGGCGCCATACCGCTCGAACAGCGCGCGCGCGTAGGCGGCGGCCGTGTTCGGCACGTCGCCGCGCTTCGCGTCGAGGACGACCGGGACGTCGTCCGGGATGGCGTCGAGCACAGAGGCGAGCACCTCCATGCCCGCGGGGCCGTATTGCTCGAAGAAGGCGAGGTTCGGCTTGTACGCGGCCGCGTGATCGGACGTCGCCGACACGATCCTCCTCAGGGATCGTTCGGCCGCCGGCGGGCCGGTGCCCAGGTGCGCCGGGATGCGGCCGGGTTCCGGATCGAGGCCGACGCACACGATGCTGTTGCGGGCTCGCGACGAGGCCGCGAGCTTCTGAAGGAAGGGCATCGGCGCACCTATCATACGGGCGCTTCCGCAGCAGAGGGAGGAACACGAGCCCATGCTTCGCACGCTCACCCGGATCCTGGCGCTGACGGTCGTCGCCGCGTTCGTCGCGAGCGCGTGCGGCGGCACGGCCCAGCCGAGCCCGTCCGCAGCGCCGTCGCAGGCCGCAGCGAGCAAGAGCGCGGCGCCGACGAGCAACCTCGGCACCGACGCTCGCCCGCTGGTCATGGCGTTCGTGCCGTCGCAGGACACCGCGCGCATCACCGCGAGCGGCAAGGCGATCACCGCGTCCCTCGAGAAGGTCACCGGCCTGAAGTGGGACGTGAAGGTGCCGATCAGCTACGCCGCCGTCGTCGAGGGCATGTGCGCCGGGCAGATCGACGTCGCCTGGCTGAACACGCTCTCCTACGTCCTCGCGAACCAGAAGAACTGCGCCGAGCTCATGCTCGCCTCCGTCCGGAACGACGAAACAGGGAAGCCGAGCACGACCTACAAGAGCCAGATCCTCGTGAAGGCCGACAGCGGGATCAACACGATCGCCGACCTGAAGGGGAAGAAGTTCGCGTTCGTCGACCCGATCTCCACGTCCGGAACGCTGTTCCCGACGCTCAAGATCAAGCAGGAGACCGGCCAGGACCCGAAGACCTTCTTCTCGCAGACGATCTACGCCGGCGGGCACGACAAGGCGATCATCGCGCTCATGACCGGCCAGGTGGACGCGGCCGCGTCGTTCATCGACGCGCGCACGCTCGTCACGAGCCAGTTCCCGGACGTCATGACGAAGACGAAGGTCATCGCGACCGCGGGTCCGATCCCGAACGACACCGTCTCGGTGCGCTCGAACCTGCCCGCGGACCTCAAGACGAAGATCCAGAGCTCGCTGCTCGACTACGCGAAGACGGATGACGGCAAGAAGGCGCTCAAGAGCCTGTACAGCATCGACGGCCTCGACAGGGCCGACCCGAAGGCGTACGAGCCGATCGGCGAGGCCGCGAAGTCCGTCGGCATCGACCTCGACAAGGAGGCCCAGGCCACCGCGAAGCCCGTCGCGACGCCGACGCCGGCGCCGAGCAAGACCCCATAGCCACCGTTGCCACCAGCGACGAGCGAAGGCCGCCCCGTGAGGGGCGGCCTTTTCTCGTCATCGAGCACCTGGTCAAGGTCTATCCCAACGGCACACGCGCCCTCGACGATCTCTCGCTCGCGGTCGAGCGCGGCGAGTTCGTCGTGCTCATCGGCCTCTCCGGCTCGGGGAAGTCGACGCTCCTGCGGTGCATCAACCGCCTCGTCGAGCCGACGAGCGGACGCGTCCTCTTCGACGCGCAGGACGTGACGGCGGCGAAGGGCGCATCGTTGCGCCGGATCCGCCGGCAGATGGGGATGATCTTCCAGCAATTCAACCTCGTGAAGCGCGCGTCCGTCTTCGAGAACGCGCTCGCGGGCCGGCTCGGATACCGCTCGACGCTGTCGACGATCACCGGCCGTGCCAGCGCCGACGACGTCCGCTACGCGTACGAGGACCTCGCGCGCGTCGGGATCCTCGAGAAGACGTTCCAGCGCGCCGACGCGCTGTCCGGGGGCCAGCAGCAGCGCGTCGGGATCGCGCGCGCGCTCGCGCAGCAGCCCCGGCTGATGCTCGCCGACGAGCCCGTCGCGAGCCTCGATCCCGCGACCAGCCATTCCGTCATGCGATACCTCGAGGAGATCAACCGGAAGGACGGCATCACCGTCGTCTGCGCCCTGCACTTCCTGTCGCTCGCGCGCCGCTACGGCACCCGCGTCGTCGCCCTCAATGCGGGGCGCATCGTCTACGACGGCTCCCCGCAGGGGATCGACGAGCGACGCTTCCGTGAGATCTACGGGGAGGACGCGGTCGAAGTGGAGATCCGTTGAAGTGAGCCGAGCGGCGAGCGGCGGTGCCGCGGGGAGCGAGACGGCCAGCTCTGAGCGCGTATCTCCGGCGAGGGGATATTGAGCGGATGGCCGAGTACTTCCGCGCGCGCGGCCTGCCCGTCCCGCGGGAGCTGACGACCCCGTGGTACGCGGACTGGCGCCGCTTCGGGACGATCCTCGTGACGCTCGCGGTCCTCTACGTCGGCTTCTCGTACGTCGGGTTCGACCCGCGCCGCCTGAACTTCGACTACGCGCCGAACATCCTCGGACAGCTCGCGCGGCCCGACTGGACGACGTGTGGGCCGCAGAACGAGTACGAGACGTGGCGCGACGGGACGTGCGGCCTGATGGTCGAGACGATCTTCCTGGCGATCATCGCGACGGCGCTCGCGGTCGCCGCCGCGCTGCCGCTCTCGTTCCTGGGTGCTCGGAACCTCATGAGCGTCCACCCGATCACCGCCGCGATCTACACGGTGGTGAGGCTCCTGTTCACCGTCATCCGGTCGATCGACGTTCTCATCGTCGTGATCGTCGCGGCCGTCATCTTCGGCATCGGGAGCGCCGCCGGCGTGATCTCGCTCGCGTTCCACAACGTCGGCGTCATCGGCAAGCTGTACTCCGAGGCGATCGAGGAGATCGACCCCGGTCCCATCGAGGCGATCACCGCGACGGGCGCGGGCCGGCTCCAGGTCGTCTGGACCGCCGTGCTACCGCAGATCGTGAACCCGTTCATCTCGTTCACCATCTACCGTCTCGACACGAATGTGCGCCTCGCGTTCGTCATCGGCCTCGTCGGCGGCGGCGGGATCGGCTCGACGCTGTTCCAGGACATCAACCTGCTGAACTACCGCGCCGCGTCGTTCATCCTCATCCTCATCGTCGTCACGGTCGCGGCGATGGACTTCGCGTCCGCCCAGGTGCGGAAGAGGCTCGCCTAACGCGACCACGACGGCCGCGATGCGCCGTCGATCCCCTCGCCCCGCGTGAGCTGGACCGCCGCCTTCGGCGGCCCGCCCGCCAGCGCGTCGCCGAGCTCCATCGCGAAGAGGTCGATCGTGCCGCTGGTCTCGCGCAGGAACGCGATCCACTTGCCGTCGGGCGAGAACACGCCGTTCCAGCTCCTCCCGTCGCTCGTGAGGCGGACGTCCCGCTTCGTCGCGATCTCGTACGCGTGCACGTCGTTCGCGCCGTCGCCGCGGAGCGTGTACACGATCCACCGCCCGTCCGGCGAGAACGAGGGCCGGTAGGCGCCGCCATCGGGGAGGTCCTGCAGCCGCTGCGCGACGCCGGGTCTGTCGGAGGCCCAGAGGAGGATCCCGGGGACGTCGGTGTTGTAGGACGTCAGCGCGATCGTCTTGCCGTCCGGGGACCACGCGGGATCGGCGAGCTGCGCGCCCTGGGAGAGGATGAGGACGCCGGCTCGCCCGTTCCCGTTCGCGGGCGTGACGACGACGAGATCCGCCGCGCCGCCACCGTCGTCCTCGATGACCGCGACACGCTTTCCGTCGGGCGCCGCGGCGGGGTCGAGATACCACGAGACCTGGTCCTGCCCGTTGGCCGCTTTCTGCCGCAACCCGTCGACGATCACCTGCTCGTCGCCGCCCGCGGCAGGCTTGCGGACGATGCGCGAGAACCCGAGCCGTGCGTTCACGAGCGCGCCGTCGGCGATGCGCTTGCCGTCGATCTCCTCACGCCGCGCGAAGTAGAGCGTCGCGCCGTCGTCGGTGAGGTCGGGCGACATGCTCCGCCCCTCCGACGTGAGCGGCGCGTACCGCCCATCGCGCAGCACGTAGACGTCACCGGCGAGGACGAACGCGATCGACCCGGGCACGCGCGGGACGCCGGTGCGCTCGGCGGGTCGGGTGCGCGACGGGGCCGGGGTCGCCGAGCCGCTCACGGCGACGGGCCCGACGAGCGTCGCCACCCACACGTACAGCACGACGAGCGCGCCGGCGATCGCGCCGAAGATCAGCTCGCGGCGGCCCACCACGCCTCCACGTCGTGCGCGACACGCTCGATCTCCGCGTCGAGGTCGCCGTCGTTCCGCAGCGTCACGTAGCCCTCCTTCGGCGGCTCGAACCCCCGCGCGCGCATGACCGCGTACACGCGCTCGTCCGCATCCGAGCGGTCCTCGGGCGCCGGCGCGGCGCGTCGCGCGGCGAGCCGCTCGAGGACGGCGGGCTCCTTCGCCGTCACCAGGACGTGCGCGACGGGCGCGCCGCGCCGGCGCGCGACGTCGATCGCCGTGCGGCGGTAAGCCCGGCGCAGGTGCGTCGCGTCGACGACGACGCGGCGACCTGCCGCGAGGAGGCGGTCGACGACGTCGGCGACCTCGCGGAAGACGCGCGCGCTCTCGCGCTTCTGATAGGACGGGAAGAGGAAGAGGCTCTTGCGTACGGCGTCGCTCTGCACGACGTCGGCGCCGAGGCGGCGCGCGAGGAGCCGCGCGCAGTGCGACTTCCCGACGCCGGGGAAGCCCATGAGGAGCACGAGCGCGCCGCTCACGCCGAATACCCGCGCGCGCGCAGGGCCGCCCGCGCGACCTCGGCCTCGTTCCACGGGCGCTTCTCCTCACCCTCGATGATCGAGCTCTCGTGGCCCTTCCCGCACAGGACGACGGTGTCGCCGGGCTCGGCGCGATCGATCGCGGCCGCGATCGCCTCCGTACGGTCGTCGACGACGAGGTAGTCCTCGCCGCGCCGCTTCCCCGCGGCGATCGCGCCGGCCTCGACCTCGCGGAGGATCCGCTCGCGGTCCTCGAGCCGCGGGTCCTCCTGCGTGATGACGAAGAGGTCGGCCAGACGCGACGCCGTCTCGGCGAGCCTCGGCCGCTTCTCACGGTCGCGCTCGCCGGCGCTGCCGAAGACGGCGATGAGCCGTCCGTCCGTGAGCGGGCGGAGCAGCCCGAGCACCTTCTCGAGCGACGCCGGCGTGTGCGCGTAATCGACGATGACGGTGAACGGCTGGCCGGCGGCCACGCGCTCCATGCGGCCGCGGACAGGCGTCGCGCGCGCGAGCGCGCTCCGCGCCTGCTCGAGCGTCGCGCCGGCCGCGATGCCCGCCGCCGCCGCCGCGAGCGCGTTGTAGACGTTGAAGCGGCCGACCAGCGGCAGGTCGAGCTCGGCCGTCGTCCCGAACGCGTCGATGACGAGGCTCGTACGGGTCGCATCCGCGCGGCGGATCTCGGCCTGCACGTCGGCGAGCGCGTCCACGCCGTATGTGATCGTCCGCGCCGGCCGCGCACGGTCGGCGAGGTAGCTCCAGTGGGGGTCGTCCGCGTTCAGGACGGCGGTCTTCGCGACGCCCTTCTCCGTGCCCTGGAGGAGCTCGCCGAACAGGATCGCCTTCGCCTCGAGGTAGCGCTGGAGCGTCCCGTGGAAGTCGAGGTGCTCAGGCGAGATGTTGGTGAAGACGGCGATGTCGACGTGGACGTTGCGCAGCTTCTGCAGCGCGAGCGCGTGGCTCGTCGCCTCGAGGAGGCCCCACGTCGCGCCGGCGACCGTGAGCTCGGCCATGAGCTCCTGGACCTCGACCGCCTCGAGCGTCGTCTGGCGCGTCTCGTTCGGCCAGACGTGATCCCGCACCTTGAAGTCGACGGTCGTCGCGTATCCGGTGCGCTCGCCCGCGGCCTCGAGCACCTGCGAGACGAGGTGGACCGTCGTCGTCTTCCCGTCGGTGCCGGTGACGCCGGCGACGCGCAGCTTGCGCGTCGGGTGGTCGTAGAGCTCGGCGGCGAGGTCGGCGAGCGCCGCGCGCGTGTCGGGCACGACGGCGACCGGCACGGGCAGGTCGAGCCGCCGGCCGGCGACGACGGCGATCGCGCCACGCTCGACCGCGTCCGCGGCGTGGTCGTGCCCATCGCGGTGGAACCCCTTGATCGCGACGAAGAGCGCGCCCGGCGCGGCCTGGCGAGAGTCGTACACGACGCGTTGGACGTCGAGCGCCGCCGCGCCGTTCGGCACCGGTGCGCCGGCAGCGGTCAGGAGCGGGCCGAGCCTCACGTCATCGGCCCAGCAGCTGGAGCGCGCGCGTGTACACGGGCTCGGCGGCGAGGAAGGCGCGGTATCGCACCGCGCTCGGCGCGACGTCGTGCGCGCCCGCGAAGCGGCGCACGGTCCCGCCGAAGCCCTTCTTGAACAGGTACGGTCCGTACATCCGGTCGTCCTTCCGTGAGGGGTCCGCGGGGATGCCGCCGAGGTCATAGCGTAGGGCGCCGCGTTCGCGCGCGCCGACGATGCACTCCCACTGCAGCGCGTACGCCGCGTAGGAGCGGCGGCCCTCCTCGTTCGTCGCGCCGTACATGTAGAGCTCACGGTCGCCGCACCGCCACGTCATCGCGCCGGCGACCGCGCGCCCGCCGGCGTGTGCGAGTCGCAGCGTCGCGAGGCCGTCATCGATGAGCGTGCGCCATACGAGCCGGTAGTAGTCCCACGAGCGCGTGATGAACCGCGCGCGCTCGCCCGTCTCGCGGTACAGCGCGTAGAACGACCGCAGCCCGGCCTCGTCCGGCGCGACGCGCACCTCGACCCCGCGCTTCGCGCCCTGCCGCACGCTCCAGCGCGTGTCCTTCTCGAGGCCGGCCATGAGCGCATCCGGATCGGGCGCGAGGTCGATGACGAGCGTCGCGAGCACCGGCTGTACGTCGGGTCCGCGTACGTAGCCGGCGTGCTCGTACACGGGCGCGGCCTCCTCCGGCGCGATCTCCGGGTCGACCTTCAGCACGACCGCGCCGCGCTCCCGCGCGAGCCCCGCGAGCGCGTCGAGCGCGTGCGCGAGGGCGTCGCGGTCGCCGGCGGCGACGATCGGGCCGCGCGGCACGTACGCCATCCGCCCCAGCAGCGGGACGTCGCGCCAGAGCACGAGCGCCAGCGGGAGCGGATCGGCGACACGCAGGTATTCCGCGCGCCACCCTTGCGCCTCGCGGACGCGCGCCCACGCGGTCGATTGGAGGACGTGCCCGCCCGGCGAGCGGACGGCGGCGTCGTCCCAGCCGGCCGGCGCCGTCATGCGGCGCCGCGCGCGAGACGACGGCGGCCGAGCAGCTGCCAGACCGGATAGAGCCATCGGCGCACGGGCGCCTCGACCGCGCCGAGCCAGGTGACGACGTCACCGCCGAACCCGAGCTTGAACTGGGTCACGCCTTCGAGCGGATCGACCGTCCCCCCGGCGCGCAGACCGAGGCGCGAAGCGACGAGGTCGAGCACCGGAGCCCGAGCGAGGGCTCCGCCCGAGCGAGGGTCGGACAGACCCCACATGTCGTACCGCTCCACGTCGAGCTGCCGCATCCGCATCATCGCGCGCCACTTCAGCAGATAGAACGGCCGCTCCTCCGCGTGCGCGCCGCTCCACCCGCCGTACAGCTCCCACGCGCGCTCCGCCATGCGCGCGAGCATGAGCGCTCCGACGTCCTCGTCGCCGATCCGCGCCATGAGCACGTGGGTCGCTACGCGCCCGGGGGCCCCTGCCCCCGGGCCGCCCAGCCCCGCGCGCAGCCGCTCGAAGTACGCGAGCGAGTGGACCGCGAAGCGGTCGCGCTCCCCGACGACCCGCAGGACGCGGTGGAAGCGCGCGAGATCGTCGGTCTCCTCCGTGATCACGCCGGCGCGCTCGGCCTTGCGGATGTACTGCCGCGTCTTGCGCCGCATGTCCCCCAGGAGGAGGTCGGGGTCGATCTTCGTGTTCACGAGGAGCGTGCGGCGGGGCTGGACGAACACGGGCGAACGGCGCCCGCCCGCTCGCCCGATCGCGCGGAGGAGGTCGTCCGAGTCGGGCACCTCCGGGTCGCACAGGAGCGCGACGCAGCGGTGGCGGCCGAGCGCGCGACGGAGAGCGCGGATCGCGTCGGGCAGCGGCCCGGCGGGCAGCGGCCCGCGCGGGACGTACGCCATGACGAGGCCGAGCCGCAGCGGGCGAAGGAGGACCTGCGCGACGCCGCCCGTATCGAACACGTACCGCTCCGCGCGCCATCCCGTGAGCGCCTTCGCCTCGGCCCAGCCGACCGTCTGCAGGATGTGCGCACGTCCGGTCGCGAGGACGAGGTCGTCCCACCGCCGCTCCTGGGCGGCCGTGGCACGTCGCGCTTCTATCAGACGGGTGCCGGCTCTTCCGCCGGCTTCTCCGTGGCCGGGAGCTCGCGCGCCGTGTACGTGCACTCGGGATAGCGCTCGCAGCCGAAGAAGAAGGACCGGCCGCGCCCGCGCCGGCGGACGAGCTCGCCCTTCCCGCACTGGGGGCACGTCACGCCGGTCTTCGCCTGCGTCTTCTTCACGTACTTGCACTCGGGGTAGCCGGTGCAGCCGATGAACGGGCCGAAGCGGCCGCGCCGTCGCGCGAGCGGCTTGCCGCACTCCGGGCACGTCTCGCCCTCGAGGATCTCGAGCTGGGGGCCCTGCTCGCCGTCGAGCGGCGCCGAGTAGTCGCACGCGCCGGGCGGCAGCGGCTGCCCCTTCTTCCCGCGCACGAACCCGGTGCACGAGTAGAAGCGGCCGTAGCGGCCGAGCTTGATGACGAGCGGGCGGCCGCACTTCGGGCACGTCCGGTCGGTCGCCTCCTCCGTCACGTCTGAGCGCTTCACCGTCTCGTGCTTCTCGTCGACGCGCGCGATGAACGGGTCGAAGAACTCCTTCACGACCGGCACCCACTCGACCTCGCCGCGCGCGATCCTGTCGAGGTCCTCCTCGATCCGCGCGGTGAAGCCGACGGCGACGATGTCGCCGAAGTGCTCGGTGAGGAAGTCGATGACCGTATACGCGACGTCCTCGGGCACGAGCGCGCGTTGCTCGCGGCGCACGTAGTGTCGATCGAGCAGCGTCGAGATCGTCGGCGCGTACGTCGACGGCCGTCCGATCCCGTGCTCCTCGAGCGCCTTCACGAGCGACGCCTCCGTGAAGCGCGGCGGCGGCTGCGTGAAGTGCTGCGTCGCGTCGATCCCGAGGAGCTTGAGCTCCTCGCCCTCCGCGACGTCGGGCAGCGGCGAGACCTCGGGCTCGGGCGCGTCGCTGCCCTCCTGGTACACGCGGAGGTAGCCGTCGAAGAGGAGCCTGCGGCCGTTCGCGCGCAGGACGTAGCCGTCGGCCTCGATGTCGAGGCGCGTCGACTCGTAGCGCGCGCTCGGCATCTGCGACGCGAGCGTGCGCTGCCAGATGAGCGTGTACAGCTTGAGCTGGTCCGGCTTCAGCGCGCGCCGGAGCGCCGCGGGCGTGCGCGCGAGATCCGTCGGGCGGATGGCCTCGTGCGCCTCCTGCGCGCCCTTCGTCCGCGTGCGGTAGTGACGTGGCCGCTCGAGCGCGTAGGACGCGCCGAACTCCCTCACGAGGACGTCGTGCGCCTGGTGCAGCGCGCTCTCGGCGAGGTGGAGCGAGTCCGTGCGCATGTACGTGATGTGGCCCTCTTCGTACAGCTGCTGCGCGAGGACCATCGTCCGCTTCAGCGAGAAGCCGAGCTTGCGCGACGCCTCCTGCTGCAGCGTGGACGTGGTGAACGGCGCCGCGGCGTTACGCGAGCTCTCGCGCTTCTCGATCTTCGCGACGCGGTAGACGGCGTCCGCGAGCGCCGCGCGGTGCCGGTCGGCGTGCGCCTGGTCGGGGACGTGGAGCTTGTGTCCCTTGTGCGTCGCGACCTCGGCCGGGAACACCTCGCCCGCCGCGGTGCGCAGGAGCGCGTCGAGCGTCCAGTACTCCTCGGGCTTGAACGCGGAGATCTCGCGCTCGCGCTCGACGACGAGGCGCAGGGCGACCGACTGGACACGGCCCGCCGACAGCCCGTAGCGGATCTTCTTCCAGAGGAGCGGCGAGAGCTTGTAGCCGACGAGCCGGTCGACGACGCGCCGCGCCTGCTGCGCGTTCACCAGGTCCATGTCGATGTCGCGGGGCTTCCTGAACGCCTCCGCGATCGCCGCCGGCGTGATCTCGTGGAACGTCACCCGCCGCAGCTTCGCGTGCGGCGCGGCGATGACGTCGGCGACGTGCCAGGCGATGGCCTCGCCCTCGCGGTCGAGGTCGGTGGCGAGCCAGACGTGCTCGGCGGTCTTCGCGTCCTTCCGGAGCTGCCGGGCGACCTTCTCCGAGTCCTCCGGGACGACGTAGTCCGGCTCGAACGTGTCGAGGTCGATCCCCAGCTTCGACTTCGGCAGGTCACGGATGTGGCCATACGAGGCCTCGACCACGTAGCCGGGGCCGAGCAGCCGCTCGAGCGTCCGAGCCTTGCTGGGGGATTCGACGACCACCAGGTCGCCGCGGGCCTTGCCCTGCGCCGGAGCAGGGGTAGAGGCCCGTGGCGCATGGCGCGCCCCCCGCACCCCCCGGGTCGTCGCGGTCAATGCCGTCTCCTTAGACATGATGAAAGGCGCCCCGCTCGGGCGCCTCCCCTTTTTCCAAGATACGCGAGGCGTCGAATTCGGCCGTTCTTCGGCCTACAAGAGGTCCTCGCGCCCCTCCTGCCGGAGCCGGTCGAGCACGGCCTTCACCTCCTCGCTCCGGTCCCTCGCGGCGATCAGGAGCGCGTCCGGCGTGTCGATGACGATAAGGTCGTGCACACCGACCAGGGCGACGACCTTCCCCGGCGCCCACGCGTAGACGCCGCTCGCCTCGACGGAGACATGGCCGTCGACCGACCAGCTCTCGCTCCCCGCGACGATCGACGCCAGCCGCGCCCACGTCCCGACGTCGTACCAGCCGATGTCGGCCGGCACGACCGCGACGTTGTCCGCCTTCTCCGCGATGCCGTAGTCGATCGTCGTGCGGTCGGTCTCCTCCCACGCCTCTGACAAGACCGCCTCGTAGCGCTCGGTGCCGTGGGCCGCCTCGAGCGCGTCGAGCACGCGTGCCGTCCGCGGGAGGTGCTCGCGGTAAGTCTCGAGCACCGTCGACACGCGCCACACGAACATGCCCGCGTTCCAGTAGTGCCCGCCCGCCGCGACCATGCGCTCCGCGTCGGCCCGCTTCGGCTTCTCGATGAAGCGCCGAACGGCGTACACGTCGGCGGGCGCGACGACCGGGAGCGCCTCGCCCGCCTCGATGTATCCGTAGCCCGTATCGGGGCCGTCGGGCTCGATGCCGAGCGTCACGATGTGGCCGGCCTCAGCGGCGTTCGCCGCGGCGATGAGGACCGTGCGGAAGCGGTCGCGCCGCTCGACGACGTGATCCGATGGGAGCACGGCCACGACCGCATCCGGATCGAAGGCGTGCAGCGCCGCCATCGCCAGCCCGATCGCGGCCGCGTTGCCCCGCGGGTACGGCTCCACGACCACGTGGTCCGGGCGCAAGTCCGGCAGCTGAGCGTGGATGAGGTCGCGATGCTCCGGCGGCGCGACGAGGAAGATCCGCTCGGTCGGGATGAGCTCGCTCACGCGCTCGACGGTGTCCTGCAGCAGCGTTCGGGGTCCCACCAGATCGAGGAACTGTTTCGGCCGCGCCTTGCGCGACCGCGGCCAGAGGCGCGTCCCCGCGCCGCCGGAGAGGATCAGCGCGTAGAGGCGGGGCGTACTAGAGCCCGAAGTAGTCGAGGTCCATCGCCGTCCGCATCTCGTGCAGCGTTCGCTGCGCCTCCGCCCGCGCGCGCTCGCTGCCCGAGCGGACGATCTCGTCGACGAGCTTGGGGTCGCGCTCGTAGCGGGCGCGCCGCTCGCGCACCGGGGCGAGAAAGCGCTCGAGAGCGGCGGCCAGGCGCTGCTTCACCTCGACGTCGCCGACGCGCCCGGCGCGGTAGCGCTCCTTCAGGTCCTCGACCTCCGCGCGGTCCGTGTTGAACGCGTCGTGGTAGATGAAGACGGGATTGCCCTCGACACGGCCCGGGTCCGTCGCGCGG
>CAZSRI010000040.1:0-18558 GCA_964609145.1 uncultured Chloroflexota bacterium | reverse complement strand
CGATGCGCGTCGGCTTCGACCTGCGGAAGATGCACCTGTTCGACCGGGCCACGGAGGAGGCCATCCGCTGACGCTGCGAGGCTCGGTCGAGGAGTTCTCGCTCGACGTCGTGCTGCAGCTCCTCGCGGCGACGGAGCGCACGGGACAGCTCGAGGTGCGTGCCGACGACGAGCAGCGTCGCGGCTTCTTCGGCATGTCGGCGGGCCGCCTCGTCAGCGCGCGGTACGAGGACGAAGAGGGCATCCTCGCGCTCGGCGCGATCTTCGCGATCGACCGCGGCGACTTCGAGTTCCTTCCCTCGGAGCGCATCGAGCACGAGGACCTCTCCGGCGATCTCGAGGACCTCCTCGAGCGCGGCACGGCCGAGCGGGAGCGCCAGCGCGAGATCCGCGGGGTCATCCGGGAGTCCGGCACGCGCTTCCGACTGTCCGAGCGCGCCGCCGCGGGGGAGCGGATCACGCTGTCGGCCGAGCAGTGGCGCGCGCTGCTCCTCGTGAACGGGGAGCGGAGCGTGCGCGACATCACCGCCGAGCTCGGGATCACGACGCTGGCGGGCCAGCAGCTCCTGGCGGACCTGGTCCGCGCGGGACTCGTCGACGCCGTCGAGCCGGCGCCCGAGGCCCCCGGGGAGGTGGCCCGACCGTACCGACGCTTCCCGCCGATGTCCCCGATCCCGCCGACCGACGCGGGCGAGCAGGTCGTCCTGCGCGGCGACCTCGGCGATCTCCCGCTCGAGACCGTCATCCAGCTGCTCGCGGAGACGGCGAAGACGGGCCGGCTCGAGGTGCGGGCCGGACGCGACTCGTCGACGCTCGGCGTCGCGGAGGGGCGCCTGGTGTCCGCGGTCTGCGGCGAGGAAGAGGGCGAGATGGGGCTCGGCGCGGCCTTCATGGCACGAGACGGCCGCTTCGAGTTCGTGCCGATGAGCGCGGCCCCCGCGCCGAACCTGGGCGGCGACCTCGACCCGCTCCTCGATCGCGCGGTCGCCATCCGTGACCAGATCGTCGCGGTCCGCGCGCTCATCCCCGACGACCGCTCGCGATTCACCCTTTCCGAGCGCGCGACCGGGCGGTCGGAGATCGTGCTCACGCCGGAGCAGTGGCGCGTCCTCCTCGGCGTGAACGGGCAGCTCGACGTCGACGGGATCGCCGACCAGCTCCGCATGCGGCGGCTCCCGGCGATGATCGCGCTCGCGGACCTCGTGCGCGGCGGATACGTCGACGTCATCGCGCCCGCGGACCTCACGTGGCCGTACGTCGAGCGCCGCAGGACGCCCTGGCCGCCCACCCCGCCTCCGCCTCCGGTCCAGCCCGAGCCCGAGCGGGCGGCCGAGCCCGAGCGGGTGGCCGCAGAGCCCCGGGTCGCGGCGCCGGAGCCCCAGGCCGAGGCGTCGGAGCCCGCCGCGGAAGCCGAGACCGGACCCGCGGAGGAGCCGCTGGCCCAGACGCCGCTCGACGTCGAGCCCGAGCAGCAGGACGACCGCCTCGCGGCGCTGTCCGGTCTGTTCGGGACGCCAGAGCCCGCGCCGCCGCCGCCCGCGTGGGAGCCGCCGCCCGTGCCTGAGCCGACAGCGGAGGAAGCCGCCGCCACGGCGACCGCCGAAGCGTTCACGTGGCGTCCCGCCGAGGAGGAGGCGCCGCCACCGGAGGCTCCTCCCGCCGAGGAGATCGATCCCCGGCTCGCGGCGTTCGCGGCGCCGCCGCCCGAGCCCGCCGTGGAGACGCGGGAGCCGGCGGCGCCCGCGGAGGAGCCCGGGGTCGAGGTCGTCACTCCGTCGTTCGAGTGGCCGCGCCGCGAGCCCGAGGCGCCGCAGCCTCCGCCACCTCCGCCGGTCGAGCCGCCGAAGAAGAGGGGCCTCTTCGGCGGCCTGTTCGGTGGCGGCGCGGGGCCGGCCGCTCCCGCGGCGCCCGCCGGGCCGCGCGCGCTCACCGGTCCCGGTCAGCTCGCGCGGCTCTTGAACGAGCTCCTCGACCTCTACAACAGCGGCCGCTACGGGAAGCGCCGCCTCGAGGACCGCATGCCGAGCCTCCTCATGCGCGCCGACGAGCAGGCCGACCCGATCGACCGTCCGCTGCCGGTCGCGGACGATCGTCTCGACGTCGGGCAGATCGACCGCGGGGCGCTCCCCGAGCGCCAGGTGCTGCCGTACCTCGCGGTGGTCTCGCGACAGATCTTCGAGGACGCCGAGCGCGCGTACGGTCGCGACAAGGCGCGGCGCGGGTTCCGCGACGCGCGCGACCGCGTGTTCGGCCGGGACATCGCCCTGCTCCAGACGCCCGAGGTCGCGCCGCATCTGCCGAAGGTGTGACCGAGCTCTACCTCGGTCTCGACCTCGGGGGCACGCACGTCCGCGCGATCGTCGCCGAGCACGCGGAGCGTCCGCGCATCGTCGGCGACTCCTCGTTCGCGACGCCGACGACGGGCCGGGCCGCGGACGTCGTCGCGGAGCTCGCGCGCGCGGCGCGCGCCGCGCTCGACAGCGCGGGCCGCCGGACGCACGACATCGTCGCGGTCGGATGCGCCGCGCCGGGCCCGCTCGACCACCGTCGCGGCATCGTGCACGTCGCCCCGAACATCCCGGGGTTCGCCGAGGTCCGTCTCGCCGACGATCTGTCGGCGGCGCTCGACGGCCTTCCCGTTTTCGTCGACCGCGACACGGTCATCGCGGCGGTGGGCGAGGGGGTGGCCGGCGCGGCAAGCGGGGAGAGCGACTTCGTGTACGTGACCGTCTCGACCGGGGTCGGCGGGGCGATCGTGAGCGGCGGGCGCATGCTGCGCGGCGCGACGAACACCGCCGGCGAGATCGGCCACTGGCCCGTTGCGCTCGAGGGTCCGCGCTGCGGCTGCGGCAGCTACGGCTGCGTCGAGTCGTTCGCCGGCGGGCGCAACCTCGCGCAGCAGTTCGGCTCCCGCGATGCGGGAGAGGTCTTCCACGCCGCGCGCGCAGGCGACGAGCGCGCGGCCGCGCTCGTCGCCAAGGCCGAAGCCGCGCTGGCCGGGCTCGCGATCGGCCTCGTGAACGGGCTGAACCCGGCGGCGATCGTCGTCGGCGGCGGGATCGCCGAACACGAGCCCCGGCACGTCCTCGAGCCCATGCGCCGCGGGATCCGCGAGCGCGCGTTCGCCGTGCCCGCGGCGGCCGTCCGGGTCATCCCGGCCGCGCTCGGCGCCGACGTCGGCATGATCGGGGCGGTCCTTTCGGCCCGCGAGCGTGCGGCCGGACGGGGGTCGTGGTTCGCCTGACGCGCGCGGTACCCTCGGTCTCGCGGCAGGAGGTGGCTCGATGACAGCACGCGTCGCGATCAACGGCTTCGGCCGGATCGGCCGGCAGTTCCTCAAGGCGTCGCTCGAGCGGCAGGCCGACGCGTTCGACGTCGTGGCGATCAACGACCTCGTCGACCCGCAGATGAACGCGTTCCTCTTCAAGCACGACACGAACTACGGGACGTTCCCGGGTGACGTCTCGGCGACGGCAGACGCGCTCGTCATCGACGGCCACCGCATCGAGGTGCTCGCGGAGACGGACCCCGCGAAGCTGCCGTGGCGCGAGCTTCGGATCGACATCGTCGTCGAGTCGACGGGCCGCTTCACCGACGCGACGAAGGCGAGGGCGCACCTCGACGCGGGCGCGCGCTACGTGATCATCTCGGCACCCGCCAAGAACGAGGACAAGACGATCGTCCTCGGCGTGAACGAGGGCGAGTTCGACCCCGAGCGCCACCATGTCGTGAGCAACGCCTCCTGCACGACGAACGGCCTCGCGCCGGTCGCCAAGGTGCTGAACGACGAGTTCGGGATCGAGCGCGGCTTCCTCACGACCGTGCACTCGTACACGAACTCGCAGAAGACGCTCGACCTCGCGGCGAAGGACCCGCGCGACGCGCGCGCCGCGGCGGAGAACATCGTCCCGTCGCAGACCGGCGCGGCGAGGGCCGTCGCGCTCGTCATCCCCGACCTCGCGGGGCGCTTCACGGGCATGGCGTTCCGCGTCCCGACGCCGACCGTCTCGGTCGTCGACTTCGTCGCGACGCTCAAGCGCGAAGTGACCAAGGACGAGGTGAACGCCGCGTTCAAGCGCGCGGCGGAGGGCAAGCTCCGGGGGATCGTCGCCTACACGGAGGAGCCGCTCGTCTCGAGCGACCTCAAGGGCGACCCGCACTCGACGATCGTGAGCGGCCTCGACACGCTCGCCCTCGGGAACATGGTCAAGGTCATCTCCTGGTACGACAACGAGTGGGGTTACGCGTGCCGGCTCGCCGACGTCACCGCGCTCGTCGCGTCGAAGGCGCCGGCCCCGGAACGCGAGCCGGCCGGAGCACGGGCATAGAGAGCGCGACCCGTGGTGGAACGCGCGGAGCCTCTGCGATGAACAAGCGCACGATCCGTGACCTCGACGCGCAGGGGAAGCGGATCCTCGTGCGTGTCGACCTGAACGTGCCGCTGAAGGACGGCGGCGTCGCCGACGACACGCGCATCCGCGCGATCCTGCCGACGGTGGGGTGGCTGCGCGACCGCGGCGCGATGCTCGCGCTCTGCTCGCACCTCGGCCGGCCGAAGGGGCCCGAGCCGAGGTACAGCCTCACGCCGGTCGCCGAGCGCCTGCGGGAGCTGCTCGGCGCGCCGGTGTCGCTCCTGCCCGACTGCGTCGGGCCGTCCGTGCGCGGACCGCTCGGCGAGATGCATCCGGGCGACGTCGTGCTCCTCGAGAACACACGGTTCCACCCGCAGGAGGAGGCGAACGATGCCGCGTTCGCGGAGCAGCTCGCGAGCGGGTTCGACGCGTACGTGAACGACGCCTTTGCCGCCGCGCACCGGGCGCACGCCTCGACCGAGGGCGTGACCCACTTCCTTCCCGCGTACGCCGGCTTCCTGCTCGAGAAGGAGCTCGAGATGCTCGGCGCGCTGCTCACCTCGCCGGCCCGGCCGTTCCTCGCGATCGTCGGCGGCGCGAAGGTGAGCACGAAGATCGACGTGCTGCGCTCGCTCGTCTCGCGCGTCGACGCGATCGCCATCGGCGGCGGCATGGCGAACACGTTCCTCAGCGCGACCGGCCACGCCGTCGGGACGTCGCTGCGGGAGGCCGATAGGGAGGACGAGGCGCGCGCGATCCTCCTCAAGGCGAAGGAGGCCGAGATCGACTTCCACCTGCCGAGCGACGCGGTGTGCGCGTCCTCGGCCGACGCGCCGTCGGGGACGGTGCGCGACGTGGACCGCGTCGGTCCGGACGAAGCCATCCTCGACGTCGGCCCGCGCACGCTCGCCGAGTACGCGACCGCGATCGAGCGCGCGCGGACGATCTTCTGGAACGGGCCGATGGGCGTCTTCGAGCAGGCGCCCTTCGCCGCCGGCACGAAACGCATCGCCGAGCTGCTCGCGCGCTCGGGCGCGACGACCGTCGTCGGCGGCGGCGAGAGCGTGCAGGCGATCGATGAGCTCGGCCTCTCATCGAAGATGACGCACGTCTCGACCGGCGGCGGCGCCTCCCTCGAGCTCATCGAGGGCAAGACGCTGCCGGGAGTGGCCGCGATCCCCGCAAAGGTGGCGCTCGCGCCGGCCCGATAGCCTCCTTCTCGATGCAGCGGCGCCACTTCTCGTGGGACGGGATCCTGAACGCGCGCGACCTCGGCGGTCTTCCGACGGACGACGGCCGCCACACGCGCTACGGCGTGCTCTTCCGCAGCGACTCGACCTGCACGCTCACCGAGCAGGGGCGCCGCGAGCTCCTCGACCACGGCGTGCGCACCGTCGTCGACCTGCGCAGCGCGACCGAGCTCGAGAAGGAGCCGAACCCGTTCGCCGCCGTCGACGGGATCGAGTACCGCCACCTTCCCTTCAACGATCCCGCCGTCGAGGCGCGGCTCGAACGGATGGACTCGCCGCCCGAGCGCTACGAGACGATGATCGAGATGAGCGGCCAGCGGGTCGCGGCGATCTTCGACGCGCTCGCGAGCAGCCCGCGCTCCGTCCTCTTCCACTGCATGGCGGGCCGCGATCGGACCGGCCTCGTGGCGGCTCTCGCGCTCAGCCTCGCCGGCGTGGCCGACGGTGAGATCGAGGACGACTACCTCGTCAGCGACGAGCGGATGCAGCCGCGCTACGCGATCTGGCGCGTCCCGCTGAATGCCACGCAGATCGAGCGGTTCCGGCGCACCGAGCGCGAGGCGCGGGCCTCGATCCGTGCGGCGCTCGCGCGCGTGCGCGCCGGATGGGGCGGCGTCGCGCGGTACCTGGCCGCGCACGGCCTGGCCGCCGAGCGCCTCGAGGCCCTCCGAGCGGAGCTGATCGACAGCGAGGGCTGAGCCGGCCGGCCGGCGTGCGCCGCGCCGTGGATCGCGTACGCTTCGGTCGCCGTGGACACCACGATCGAGATGGTCCGCGCCCGCGAGGTGCTCGACTCGCGCGGCGACCCGACGGTCGCCGTCGACGTCTTCCTCGCCGGCGGCGCGATCGGGACGGCGATGGTCCCCTCCGGCGCGTCGACCGGCGCGCACGAGGTGCTCGAGCTCCGTGACGGCGACCCGCAGCGCTACCGCGGCAAGGGCGTGCGCAGGGCCGTCAGCAACGTCGACGACGTCATGGCGCCGGAGCTCATCGGCGAGGACGCATCCGATCAGTCCGCGATCGACACCCTTCTCCGCGAGCTCGACGGCACGCCCGACAAGTCGAAGCTCGGCGCGAACGCCATCCTCGGCGTGTCCCTCGCGTGCGCACGCGCCGCCGCGAACGCCGTCGGGCTTCCGCTGTACCGCTACCTCGGCGGTCCGCTCGCGCGGACCCTGCCGGTGCCGCACATGAACGTGCTGAACGGCGGGAAGCATGCGAGCGACTCCGCCGACATGCAGGAGTACATGATCGTCCCGCTCGGCCTCCGGACGTTCAGCGAAGCGGTGCGCGCCGGCTCCGAGGTGTTCCACGCGCTCGGCGCCGAGCTGCATGACCGCGGCATGGGCACGTCGGTCGGGGACGAGGGCGGATACGCGCCGGCCGGGCTGAAGAGCAACGCGCAGCCGATCGAGCTGATCGTCCGCGCGATCGAGCGCGCCGGATACCGCGCCGGCGACGACGTCGCCATCGCGCTCGACCCCGCGTCGACGGAGTTCTTCACCGACGAGCGCTACCGCCTCGGCCGCGATGGGAGGGAGCTCTCGGCAGAGGAGCTGTGCGCGCTGTACGCGGAGTGGCACCTCAAGTTCCCCATCGTCTCCGTCGAGGACGGCCTCGCCGAGGACGACTGGGCGGGCTGGAAGACGCTCACGCAGGGCCTCGGCGAGCGCATGCAGCTCGTCGGCGACGACATCTTCGTCACGAACGTCGAGCGCATCCGCCGCGGCGTCGCCGAAGGCGTCGCGAACGCCGTGCTCATCAAGCTCAACCAGATCGGCACGCTCTCGGAGACGATCGAGGCGGTCGACCTCGCGCACCGCTCGGGCTACGCCGCCGTCATCTCGCACCGCTCCGGCGAGACCGAGGACACGACGATCGCCGACCTCGCCGTGGCGCTGAACACGGGTCAGATCAAGACGGGATCGCTCTCACGCAGCGAGCGCGTGGCGAAGTACAACCGGCTGATGGAGATCGAGCTCGAGCTCGGCGACGCCGCGCGGTATCCGGGCCGGGACGCGTTCCCCCGCTTCCGGAGGGCCTGAGCCCTAGCCGCCCTTCGCGGCCCGCTTCGCGATGCGGCTCTTCCCCCGCCGCGCCGCGTTCTTGTGGATCCCGCCGCGCTTCGCGGCGCGGTCGAGGGCGCTCGCCGCCGCGCGAACGGCGTCCTGCGCGGCCTCGCCGCCCGACGCGATCGCCTCGCGCGCCGCCCTCAGCGCCGTGCGCGCCGCGGAGCGGGCGAGCGTCTTGGTGGCCGTGCGCCGGCGGGTCTGCCGGATGCGCTTCAGCGCGGATCGCTTCTTCTTCGCCATCGCCGCCAATGTACGGTGATCCGCGCCGGCCCGCTCATACTCGACAGGTGCCGCTCTCCGTCACCCAAGCCTCCCTCGTGATGATCGCCACGCTCGTCGCGAGCCGGATCCTCGGCTGGCTGCGGCTGTCGGTCATCGGCGCGCAGTTCGCGGGCGAGCCGCGCGAGCTCGACGCCTTCCTCGCGGCGTTCCGCATCCCCGACACGATCTTCAACCTGCTCGTCGCCGGCGCGCTCTCGAGCGCGTTCATCCCGGTCTTCGCGGGCTACCTGGCGAAGGAGCGCGAGCAGGAGGCCTGGCGCGTCGCGTCGAGCGTCATGAACGCGATGCTCATCGCCCTCGTCGCGCTCTCCGCCGTCATGTGGGCCAGCGCGCCTTACCTCGTCCCGCTCATGGCGCCCGAGTTCGACGCGAGCCAGCTCGCGCTCATGAGCGACCTCACGCGGATCATGCTGCTCAGCCCCATCTTCATGGGGCTCTCCTCGCTGTTCACCGGAGTGCTGAACTCGTACCGGCAGTTCCTCTCCGGCGCGACGGCGCCCCTCGTCTACAACGCCGTGATCATCCTCTTCGCGCTCTTCGCCGCGCCGTTCCTCGGGATCCGCGCGCTCGCGGTCGGCGTCGTCGCCGGCGCGGCGATGATGTGGCTCGTCCAGGTCCCCGAGCTCACGTTCCGCCGGACGCGCTACACCTTCGCCTTCGACCTCGGCCACCCCGGCGTGCGGGAGATCGCGACGCTCGCGTGGCCGCGCACCGTCGCGCTCGCCGTCGTGCAGGTCACGCTCTTCGTCGACGTGAACCTGTCCTCGCGCATGGCGCCGGGCTCGTACACCGCGCTGCTCTACGCGTTCCAGCTCACGATGCTGCCGCTCGGGGTGTTCTCGATCGCGATCTCGTCCGCCGTCTTCCCGACGCTCACGCGCCTCGCCTCCCTCGGCCAGCAGCTGCGCATGCGCGACGCGCTCGAGCAGGCGGTACGGTGGATCGGGTTCCTCACGTTCCCGACGGTCATCGTCATGATCGTCCTGCGCCGTCCGATCGTGCACCTCCTCTTCCAGTACGGCGAGTTCGGCGACGCGATGCGCGAGGCGACGGCGCTCGCGTTCCTCTTCTACTCGCTGGGGCTTGCGGGGCACGCGCTCGTGCAGATCCTCGCGCGCGCGTACTACGCGACGAAGGACACGACGACCCCGCTCGTCATGACGGTCGTCTCGATCGTCGTGAACGTCGTCCTCGCCATCGCGTTCGCGCCGGGGCTCGGGATCAACGGCCTCGCGCTCGCGAACTCGATCGCGACGCTCGCCGAGGCGACGCTGCTCCTGTTCGTTCTCGCACCGCGCGCCCGCATGCGGCTCGGCGGCCTCACCGTCGCGACGCTGCGCCACCTCGCCGCGAGCCTCTCGATGGGCGTCGCGATGTTCGCGTTCGTGCGCGTCACGAACATCCCGCTCGACCTCGCGCTGTACCCGCCGAAGGGCCTTCTCCTGGTGCAGACGGTGATCGCGACCGCGTTCGGCGGCGCCGTGTACGTCCTCGCCTCGTCGGTGTTCCGCGTCGGCGAGCTCGAGGAGGTCCTCGCCTTCGTCCGGCGCCGCGCGCCGTTCCGGCGGAACGCGCCCGTGACGGGGTAGTGGCGGTCGCCTCGGCGCCCGGCCGGGTCAACCTCATCGGCGAGCACACGGACTACAACGGCGGCTTCGTGCTTCCCGTCGCGCTGCCCCTCCGCGTGAACGTGGATCTCACTGCCCGCGAAGATGCCGGGATCACGGCGACCACGGACGCGGACGTGGATCGGTCCTGGCGAGCGCACGTCGTCGGCGCGGCGCGCGTGCTCGGTATCGACCAAGGCTTCGACGTGCGCGTGACGTCGGACCTTCCGCCGGGGGCCGGACTCGGCTCGAGCGGCGCGCTCGGCGTCGCGCTCATCCGCGCCCTGCGGGATGCGTTCGACCTCTCGCTCGACGGCGTGCGGATCGCCGAGCTCGCGCAGCGCGCCGAGAACGAGGTCGTGGGCGCGCGCTCCGGGATCATGGACCAGATGGCCGCGAGCCTCGGACGGGAGGGCGAGGCCCTCTTCCTCGACTGCCGGTCGGGGGCGTTCGAGCGTGTCCCGCTCCCGGCGGAGGTCGAGCTCGTCGTCGTGCACTCGGGCGTCGTGCACCGGCACAGCGAAGGCGCGTACAACGAGCGGCGGCGCGAGTGCGAAGAGGCCGCACGGCTGCTCGGCGTGCCACTGCTGCGCGACGTCGGACCGGCGGACGCGGCGCGCGTCGACGGGCTCCCGGAGCCGCTCCGCCGGCGCGCGCGCCACGTCGTCGCGGAGAACGCGCGCGTCCTCGGTGCGCTCGCGGCACTGCGGGAGCGCGACCTCGCGGCGCTCGGCGAGCTCCTCGACGGGTCGCACCGCTCGCTGCGCGACGACTACGAGGTCTCGACGCCCGAGGTCGACCGGCTCGTCGACCTCGTGCGCGAGCAGGAGGGCGTCCACGGCGCGCGCATCACCGGCGGCGGGTTCGGCGGGTCGATCGTCGCGATCGCCGACACCGGGACGGGCCATCACGCCGCGGCGCTCGCCGCCGCCGAGCACGAGCAGCGGACCGGTCTCCGCCCGCGCGTGCTCCTCCCCGCGCTTACCCTCTGATCCATGCCGGTCACCCCCGTACGCGTGGCAGTGATCCCCGCCGCCGGGCTCGGCACGCGCTTCCTGCCCGTCTCGAAGACCGTGCCGAAGGAGCTGCTCCCGCTCGTCGACGTGCCGATCGTCGACAACGTCATCAGCGAGGTCGTCGCGGCGGGATGCGAGGAGGTCGTCGTCGTGAGCGCGCCGGGGAAGGATCCCCTCGACGCGTACTTCCGCCCGAACGAGCGCCTCGAGGAGCGTCTGCGCGCCGAGCATCGCGGCGCGGACCTCGCGCTCGCGCGCCGCGGCGAGACGCTCGCGCGCGTCACCGTCGTGCACCAGGCGCGACCGCTGGGCAACGGCCACGCCGTGCTCTGCGCGCGCGAGGCCGTCGCCGGCCGGCCGTTCGTGATGATGTGGGGCGACGACATCGTCTTCGCGCGCGTGCCCGTCGCGGCGCAGCTCATCCAGGCGCGCGAGCGGCTCGGCGGCGGGAGCCTCGCCGCCGTGGTACGTGTCGCTCCCGACGAGGTGAAACGGTACGGCGTCGTCGAGGGTGAGGCGATCGGCGACCGCACCTGGCGCCTCCGGCGCATCGTCGAGAAGCCCGAGCGGCCCGCCACGGATCTGGGAGCGGTCCACGGCTACCTGCTCGAGCCCGAGATCTTCGACGTGCTCGCGGCGCATCCTCCGGGACGCGGCGGCGAGATCTGGCTCTCCGAGGCCGTGAGCGTCCTCGCGGGCCGCGCGCCCGTGTACGCCTACGAGTTCGAGGGCGAGCGCTTCGACGCCGGGGACCGCGCGGGCTACGTCAAGGCGGTCGTCGCGAGCGCGCTCGCGCGGCCCGAGATCGCGGACGACGTTCGCGCGTGGCTCCGCTCCCGGCTGTGAGCGACCCCCAGCGCCGCATCCGCGACTTCTGCGTCATCGCGCACGTCGACCACGGCAAGACGACGCTCTCCGATCGGCTCCTCGAGCTCACGGGCACCGTCTCGCCGCGCGAGATGCACGAGCTCATGCTCGACTCGATGCCGCTCGAGCGCGAGAAAGGCATCACGATCAAGGCGCGCGCCGTGCGCATGGAGTGGACGCTCGACGGGGAGCCGTACGAGCTCAACCTCATCGACACGCCGGGCCACGTCGACTTCAACTACGAGGTGAGCCGGTCGCTCGCCGCGTGCGAGGGCGCGGTCCTCCTCGTCGACGTGTCGCAGGGCATCGAGGCGCAGACGCTCGCGAACGCGTACCTCGCGGTCGAGCAGGGCCTCGAGATCGTCCCCGTGATCAACAAGGTCGACCTCCCGAACATCGACCTCGACCTCGTGCGCGAGGACCTGCGCAGCACGCTCGGCTTCCGCGACGACGAGATCCTCCTCGCATCCGGAAAGACGGGGCTCGGCGTGCGCGAGCTCCTCGACGCGGTCGTCCGCCGCGTGCCGCCGCCGGCGGGCGATCCGGCCGCGCCGCTGCGCGCGCTCATCTTCGACTCGCACTACGACCCCTACCGCGGCGTCGTCGCGCACGTCCGGGTCGTCGACGGCGCGGTCGCGGTCGGCGACCGCATCCGTCTCATGGCCACCGACAAGGAGGCGGACCTCCTCGAGCTCGGCACGTTCGCGCCCGAGGCGCGGCCGCGCGACCGGCTCCTCGCGGGCGAGGTCGGCTACGTCGCGACGGGGCTGAAGACGGTGCAGGAGTGCCGCGTCGGCGACACCGTCACGCTGGCGACGGACGCGGCGCGCGAGCCGCTCCCCGGGTACCGCCCGGCGAAGCCGATGGTGTTCGCGGGGATCTACCCGACGAGCGCCGAGGACCACCCCGCGCTGCGCGACGCGCTCGAGAAGCTGAAGCTGAACGACGCCTCGCTCGGATACGAGCCCGAGGTGTCGCAGGCGCTGGGCTTCGGGTTCCGCTGCGGGTTCCTGGGCCTCCTGCACATGGAGATCGTCCAGGAGCGCCTCGACCGCGAGTACGGCGTCGACATCATCGCGACCGCGCCGTCCGTCGAATACCGCGTCATCACGACGCGCGGCGCCGAGGTGGCGATCGACAACCCCGCGATGCTGCCCGACCCCACGACGACGGCGGAGATCCGCGAGCCGTGGATGAAGGTGACGATCATCGTGCCGACGCGGCACGTGGGGCCGATCATGGAGCTCGCGCAGGCCAAGCGCGCGACGCTCGTCGAGATGACGTACCTCGACCCGACGCGGGCGATGCTGCGGTACGACATGCCGCTCAGCGAGGTCATTGTCGACTTCTACGACCAGCTGAAGAGCCGCTCCCAGGGGTACGCGTCGCTCGACTACGAGCTCGCGGGGTACCGCGCCGCCGACGCCGTCCTCCTCGAGATCCTCGTCGCGGGGCAGCCGGTCGACGCGCTGTCGACGATCGTCCACCGCGACCGCGCGCAGTACGCGGGGCGCGCGCTCGTCACGAAGCTGCGCGGGCTCATCCCGCGGCAACAGTTCGACGTGCCGATCCAGGCGGCGGTCGGCGGGAAGATCGTCTCGCGCGAGACCGTGAAGGCCCTGCGCAAGAACGTGCTGGCGAAGTGCTACGGCGGGGACATCACGCGCAAGCGGAAGCTCCTCGAGAAGCAGAAGGCCGGCAAGAAGCGGATGAAGATGGTCGGCCAGGTCGAGATCCCGCAGGAGGCGTTCCTCGCGGTGCTGCGCGCGGAGGAGGGGGTCCCCCCGGCAGGTTCGAGGGAGCGGTGAGGATCAAGCCCCAGCTCGAGCACCCCGCGCAGGCGATCGCGTCCGCGTTCCTGCGCGCCATCGCCGACGACGACGCGGCCGCGGTCTTCGAGCGGCTCTCGCCCCAGGCGCGCGGGTTCCTCGAGGGCCTGCACGCCGCACGCGGAGGGGCCGCCGGCGAGCTCGGCGATGTCGTTGCACCCGTGCGACGGTCCGCGCTCGCCGTCCTCGGCGGCGCCGAGCGCATCGGGCGCTTCGGCGTGTCCGGGGCGCGCGTCGTCGACCGCCACACCGCGTACGTCCTCCTCATCCCGGACGTCGAGAAAGAGGGGCTGGTCGCCGAGACCGATTGGCGGCCGGCGTACCTCCTCGCGTTCGTGTACGAGGGCCGCGACTGGCTCGTCGACCTCGGACAGACCGCCCTGCTGTCCGCGGATGCGGGCCTGCCCGACCCGCTCGGAGGCGTGCGATGAGCATGCGGGGGGTCCGAGGGGGGCAGAGCTCCCCTAGAGGTATCTCCCTCTACATCCACGTCCCGTTCTGCGCCTCGCGCTGCCCGTACTGCGACTTCGCGACCGCGCCGGCGACGAGCGCGCTGCGCTCGCGCTACGTCGCGGCGCTCGCGGCGGAGATCGCGCGCGAGGGCCGCTCGCTCGGGCGGCCGCGGCTGCGGACGATCTACGTCGGCGGCGGGACGCCGAGCCTCCTCGAGCCCGACGAGCTCGCGGCGCTGTCGGCGGCGGTCGGCCGCGGCTTCGTGCGCCGGCCGCGCGAGGTGACGGCCGAGGCGAACCCGGCGACGCTCGACCGCGCGCGCCTCGGCGCGTGGCTCGCGTTCGGGCTCACGCGCCTCTCGATCGGCGCCCAGTCGTTCTCCGGGCGCGGCCTGCGCGCGCTCGGCCGCACGCACCAGATCGCCGACGTCGCCGCCGCGGTCGCCGCGGCGCGGAGCGCGCGGCTGGAGGTGAGCCTCGACCTCATCTTCGGCTGGCCGGGACAGACGCGTGACGATTGGGCCGCCGACCTCGACGCGGCGCTCGCGCTCGCGCCCGACCACCTCTCGTGCTACCCGCTCGAGCTCGCGCTCGAGCCCGAGGAGGCCGTCGCGAACTGGCCCGGCGGCGGCTGGAGCGTGCTCGAGCGGTGGCGGCGGCGCGCGGCGGCGGCACAGCCCGACGACCGCGGCATCGCGCTCCTCTACGCGATCGCGCACCGCCGCCTGGCGCGAGCCGGCTACCGCCACTACGAGATCGCGAACTGGGCGCGTCCGGGGCACCGCAGCCTC
This sequence comes from uncultured Chloroflexota bacterium, assembly GCA_964609145.1. Classification (GTDB taxonomy): domain Bacteria; phylum Chloroflexota; class Limnocylindria; order P2-11E; family P2-11E; genus JACPOT01. The sequence continues at coordinate 4,041 of CAZSRI010000040.1, read as the reverse complement.
CACAACGCGACGTACTGGCGCAGCGGCGAGTGGCTGGGCGTCGGGGCCGGCGCGCACTCCCACGTCGCCGGGGTCCGGTCGCACCGTCCGGCGTCGCTCGCCGCGTACGTCCGCGCGATCGAGGAGGGGACGCCGCGCATCGCCGATCCCGCCGCCGACCGTCCGTCGGAGGCGGCGATCCTCGCGCTGCGGCTCGATACCGGGATCGATCTCGCTCGCTTCGCCGCCCGGTTCGGGCCGGGCGCGCGCGACCGGGTCCGCGGCGCGCTCGGGCGCGTCGCCGGCCGCGGCCTCGTGCGCTGGTCGGCCGACCGCGCGCGGCTCACGCCGCGCGGGCGGATCCTCGCGAACGAGGTGTTCGTCGAGCTCCTGCCCTGACGCCGCGCGGATGGCGCATATGCATCTTGCGGGTCGATCGGCGACGCGCTATGCCATCGCCCGCGAGAGCGATCGCGCATCACGACGTGGGAGGCGACATGCAGGACGAGACGAGCGGCAGAGACCTGGGACAGGAGCCTGGCGCGATGTGGCCCGCCCCGACCCCACCCGCACCGGTCCCGCCGATGCCGGCGGCGGCGGGCGGTGGCGGACGCAAGAAGACCACGCGCAAGCGCGCGGGCGGGCGCAAGACGGCCGCGCGCAAGGCCACCGGCCGGAAGACCACGGGCCGCAAGACCACGCGCCGCAAGACCACGCGCCGCAAGACCACGCGCCGCAAGACGACCGGACGCAAGACGACGCGCCGCAAGACGACCGGACGCGCCGCGAAGAAGACCACGCGGAAGACGACGCGCCGACGGTCCTCGCGCCGGAAGTAGACGAAGCGGAGGGCCGCCGTCCGGCGGCCCTCCCTCGTTCGTCCTAGTTCCGCTTCCCCCGGCCCATCCCGGGCTTCCGTCCGTGGCTCGCGCGCTTGCTGCGCCAGCCGAGCTTGCCCACCGTCTTGCGCTTCTTCTGACCCTTGCTCACGTCGTTCCCTTCCGTGCCTGATCACGACCATTGTGCGGTACCGTTCCGCCGTGCCCGACCCGGGAATGACCGCGCGCCTGCGCGCCCTGCCGCTCTTCGCGCGGCTCTCGGAGGCCGAGATCGCGGACCTCGCGGCGCGGATCCGCATGCGCGCCTTCCGCCGCGGCGAGGTGATGTTCCGCAAGGACGACGTGGGCCAGCACCTCTACCTCGTCCTCGAGGGGGGCGTGAAGATCACCCTCCCCGGCGAGCTCGGGCAGGAAGCGCTCGTGGCGATCATGCGGCCCGGGGAGTTCTTCGGCGAGCTCGCGCTCTTCGACAGCACCCCTCGCTCGGCCTCCGCCGTCGCGCTCGAGGACACACGCGTGGCGCTCCTCGGGAGCGACGACTTCTTCGCCTTCCTCGAGCGCCACCCGAGCGCCGTGCGAGTGGTGTTCGAGGCCCTCGCGCGGATCATCCGGCGCCTGTCGGGCCGCGTCGAGGACCTCACGTTCCTCGACGTCCCGAGCCGCGTCGCGAAGTACCTCCTCGACCTCACGCGCGCGCACGAGGGCGCGACGCTCGAGCTCAACCTGACGCAGGACGAGCTCGCGGCGTTCGTCGGGGCCTCGCGCGTGTCCGTCAACCGGGTCCTGTCCGACCTCGAGCGCCGCGGGATCGTCGCGGTGCACCGCCGGCGCATCGCGATCCACGACCCCGGGCGGCTCGCGAAGGAGATCAGGATCTGATGCCCGAGCGGCCATGGGTGCTCATCGTCGAGGACGACCCCGACCTGGGATCGTCGATCGTCGAGTACCTCGCCGACGAAGGCCTCGACGCGCGGCTCGCGCAGGACGGCGACCAGGCGATGCGGATGATCGATTCGCAGCACCCATCGGTCGTCGTGCTCGACCTGATGATGCCGAGGCGCGACGGCTTCAGCGTCCTGCGCGAGCTGCGGAGCGACGGGCGCATCGCGGCGCTGCCCGTCATCGTCGTCACCGCGATCTTCGGTCTTTCCGAGCGCCTCTACGCGACCGAGCTGGGGGCGGCCGACTACGTGACCAAGCCCTTCAAGCTCGAGGACCTCTACGCCCGGATCGTCGCCCTCCTGCCGGCGGGGCAGCGTCCCGCACGGCCTTGACGGTCGCGGCGACCGCCTGATAGCCTCGTTAGCACTCCCGAGGTGAGAGTGCTAATGCAGCCTTGGCAGCGGTTCCCGGAGCTTCGCCCACGCCAGCGCGAGATCCTGCGAGCGGTCATCCGCGAGCACGTGCTGTCGGCGCGGCCCGTGGCGTCGCTGGCGCTCGTCGCGCGCTACCGGCTCGACGTCTCGTCCGCGACCGTGCGCAACGAGCTCGCCGAGCTCGAGGACCTGGGGCTCCTCACGCACCCGCACACCTCCGCGGGGCGCGTCCCGACGGACCTCGGCTACCGCTACTTCGTCGAGAGCCTCATGCCGCAGGCCGAGCTGCGTCCCGAGGAGGAGGTCACTCTCAGTCACCAGTTCCGCCAAGCGCCCCCGTCGGCGGCGGAGTGGCTGCGCCTCGCGGCGTCGGCGCTCGCGCGGCTCACCGCGGAGGCCGGCCTCGCGACATACGACCGCGCGCTCGATCCGGACGAGGTCGTCTGGTCGCGCGACATCCACTACGAGGGCGTCGACCAGGTGCTCGGGCAGCCCGAGTTCGGCTCGGCGGGCCGCGCGCGCGACATCGTCGTGCTGCTGTCCGACCGCGCGCTCCTCGCGCGGGTGCTTCCGCGGCAGCTCGAGGAGGGCGAGATCGCGGTGACGATCGGCAGCGAGCACGAGCTCGAGCCGCTGCGCGCGTTCAGCCTCGTCATCGCGCGCTACGGCGCGCACGAGCCCACCGGCTACGTGGGGGTCGTCGGCCCGCGCCGCATGGACTACCAGCGCACGATCGGCGCGGTCCGTTCGGTGGGCGGGCTCATGAGCGACCTCGTGCGCGCGCTCGGAGGACATGCCTGATGGACGACCAGCCCCGGAGGGCCGACGAGGTCCTCGAGGAGGACGCGCGCGCCGAGGTCGATCAGCTCACGCGCGATCTGCAGCGCGAGCGCGCCGACTTCGCGAACTACCGCCGGCGCACCGACGCGGAGCGCGCGGACTTCGCGCGCTTCGCGAAGCAGGATCTGATCCTCCGGCTGCTCGACGTGCTCGACGACTTCGACCGCGCGCTCGAGAGCGTCCCGCCGGACCTGGCGCAGCAGCCTTGGGTGGACGGGATCCGGCACGTGGAGCGCAAGCTCGACGACCTGCTCGCCGCCGAGGGCCTCGAGGCGGTGAGCTCGGTGGGGAAGCCGTTCGACCCGTACATCCACGAGGCCATCGGCCACGTCGTCTCGACCGCGCCGGAGGGCACGGTCGTCGACGAGGTGCGCAAGGCCTACAAGCTCCACGACAAGGTCATCCGGCCCGCTCTCGTCACGGTCGCAAAGGCGCCGGACGGCGAGCCCGCGTAACGAAGGAGGATCGACATGGCAAAGGTCATCGGCATCGACCTGGGAACGACGAACTCGGCCGTCGCCTACATGGAGGCGGGCGAGCCGACGATCATCCCGAACGCGGAAGGCGGGCGCGTGACGCCGTCGGTCGTCGCGTTCACGAAGACGGGTGAGCGTCTCGTCGGCCAGGTCGCGAAGCGGCAGGCGATCACGAACCCGGACAACACGATCTATTCGATCAAGCGCCTCATGGGCCGCCGCTTCGGCGACCCCGAGGTGCAGCGCACCATGAAGATGGTCCCGTACAAGGTCCAGGAGGCGTCACACGGCGTCGAGGTCGTGCTCGCCGACGGACGCAAGCTCTCGCCGCCCGAGATCTCGGCCATGATCCTCCAGAAGCTGAAGACGGACGCCGAGGCGTTCCTCGGCGAGAAGATCACCCAGGCGGTCATCACCGTCCCGGCGTACTTCGACGACACCCAGCGCCAGGCGACGAAGGACGCCGGCCAGATCGCCGGCCTCGAGGTCCTGCGCATCGTGAACGAGCCCACCGCCTCGTCGCTCGCGTACGGGCTCGAGAAGAAGAAGGACGAGCTCGTCGCGGTCTACGACCTCGGCGGCGGCACGTTC
>CAZSRI010000039.1:0-18705 GCA_964609145.1 uncultured Chloroflexota bacterium | reverse complement strand
CCTCCAGGGGGCGCAGCGCCTCGACACGATCGTTCTCGACAAGACCGGCACCATCACCAAGGGTGAGCCCTCGCTCACCGACGTCGTGCCGTCGTCCTTCGACGAGCGCGAGCTCCTGCGCTTCGCCGCCAGCGCCGAGGCCGGGAGCGAGCACCCGCTCGGCGAGGCCATCGTCGCCGGCGCCCGCGCCAGGGGCATCGAGCCCGTCGGCGCCGAGTCGTTCATCGCACTCCCGGGCGGCGGGATCGCCGCGGTCGTGGAGGGGCGCGAGGTCCGCATCGGCAACGAGGGCTACCTGCGCGATGCGGGCGTCGACCTCGGCGACCTCCCGGCACCCTGGAGCGCCCTGGCCGAAGAGAGCAAGACGCCCATGTACGTCGCGATCGACAGGAAGGCCGCCGGCCTCGTGGCCGTCGCCGACACGATCAAGGAGGACTCGGTCGCCGCGATCAAGCGCCTGCGCGCGCTCGGGCTCGAGGTCGCGATGCTGACGGGCGACAACAAGCGCACGGCGAGCGCGATCGCGCGCCAGGTCGGCGTCGACCGCGTCCTCGCCGAGGTCAAGCCGGGCGACAAGGCGTTCGAGGTCCGCAAGCTCCAGCTCGAGGGCAAGCGCGTGGGCATGGTGGGGGACGGGACCAACGATGCTCCCGCGCTCACGCAGGCGGACGTCGGCTTCGCCATCGGCACCGGCACCGACGTCGCCATCGAGGCGGCGGACGTGACGCTCATCGGCGGGAGCCTCAAGGGCGTCGTGCTGGCCATCGAGGTCTCGAGGGCCACGATGCGGAACGTCTACCAGAACCTCTTCGGCGCCTTCATCTACAACTCGCTCGGCCTTCCCATCGCGCTCGGCGCCCTCTACCCGTTCCTCGGCATCCTGCTGTCGCCGATCCTCGCCGCGGGGGCCATGAGCTTCAGCTCGGTCACCGTGATCACCAACGCGAACCGCCTCCGGCGGTTCCGCCCCAAGGAGGCGGTCGCATGACCACCGATCAGATCCTCGTGACGTTCGTCGGCCTGCTCGCCATCGCCGGCGTGGCCGCGTTCTTCCTCCTGCCGAAGGGCGGCGAGACGCGCGCCGTGCTCACCTCCTCCGGCGTCCAGGAGGCGCTCATCCTCGTGAAGGGCGGGTACAAGCCCGACGTCGTCGTCGCCGAGGCCGGCACGCCGATCCGTCTCACCTTCCTGCGCCAGGAGTCCGGCGCGTGCTCGGAGCGGGTCGTGCTCGCCGACTTCCGCAAGAGCGCGGACCTGCCGGAGGGCCAACAGGTCTCGATCGACCTCCCCGCGGCGAAGCCGGGCGAGTACCTGTTCCAGTGCGGCATGGCGATGCTGCGCGGGAAGCTCGTGGTGCGCTGATGCGCCCCGCCGCTCTCCTGCTCGTCGCCATCCCGCTCGCGGCATGTGCCGGCGCGCCCGTGAGCGCGTCAGCGGCGCCCACGACGGGGCCGACGGCGCGTCCCGCGGCGACGGCCTCGGCCGGCGCCGGTGGCTCCGCGACGCTCGGCGAGCAGCGCAGCGAGGGCGGCGGCGTCGAGGTCATCGCGGCGTGGTCGACGGCCGACCTGCTGTCGCTCAAGCTCACGATGGACACGCACTCGGTCGACCTCGACCGGTCCGACCCGATGGGCGCGATCAAGCTCCGGCTGGACGGCGGGGACTGGATCTCCCCCACCGCGGCGGACGTCCCGAAGGGCGGCCACCACCGCAGCGGGACGCTGACGTTCGCGTCCGTCCCGCCCGCGGCCTTCGCGTCGGCGCGCCTCATCGAGCTGCGCGTCACCGACGTCGGCGTTCCCGAGCGGATCCTCCGCTGGGAGCGCGCGGGATGAGGCGCGCCGTCGTCGCGGTCGTTCTCGGCGCCCTCGGGTCGCTCGCGCTCGTCGGCCTCTACCTCGGGATCGTGACGTGGGCGCAGGGCTCGCAGCACGCGCTCGAGCTCCTCTGGAGCGACCGCTACTTCGTCGGCGCGATCTCGCTCGGCTTCGGGACGCAGGTCGGTCTCTTCGCCTACGTCCGCATGCTCCAGCACGCGATCGGCCGCGCATCGAGCGCGCTCGCGGGGGCCGGCACCGCCACCTCCAGCGTCTCCATGGTCGCGTGCTGCGCCCACCACCTCACCGACGTGCTGCCGATCGTCGGCTTCTCGGGGCTCGCCGTCTTCCTCGTCGACTTCCGCACCCCGCTCCTGCTTCTCGGCATCGCGACGAACCTCATCGGCATCGCGGTCATGGTCCGAGAGCTGCGCCGCATGCGCGGCCACTATCGGATGGCGATGGCGGGGCTCGCGGCGGGAGCCTGACGTGGCCGTCGCGGGGACCTACCGGAGCGTGTGCGGGTACCTCCTCCACTGCCACCTCGACGTGGCCGGATCGGCGCGCTGGGAGATCGAGGACGACGACGGCGCTCGCCGACCCGTCGAGCTCGCCCCGACGGCGCGCCCGGCGCTGCTCTCGGACGATCCGGAGTGGCCCTGCCGGGCGCTGCGCCTTTCCGAAGCGCTGCTGCGCCCGGACTGAGCGATGCGATCCGTGGACCTGATCCGAGCCCTCATCCGACGGAACTGGCGCACGGCGTTGATGGTCGTGCTGCTGGTGCTCCTGCACACCGATCCGGCCGCGCACGACGCCGGTCCCGCGCAGCGCGGCCACACGGGCGCTCGCGGCTGACGGGCTGAACACGTCGGTCGCGCTTGCGAAAGCGGACCTCGCGCTCCACAGTATCCCCGCCAGGTAGTAGGGTCGCGCGCACTCGCGCAGCCTGCTCGGAGCGGGGGAGGATGGACATGGCACGGCTCACCGGCATCCGCGTGACCGCGCTCGGCCTCGGGATCGCACTCATCGCCGCGGCGTGCGCGGCCCCGACCACCACGACCCCCGGCGCGGGGACGGCGGCACCGACGAGCGCGGCGACCACGACGGCGCAGGCCCTCGCCGACAAGCAGGAGATCGTCGTGGCCGTCGGCGCCGACCAGTACCGCACCGACGCGAAGCGCAACCTCACCGGGCAGTATCCGCTCAACGCGAACATCTACGACACGCTCGTGACGCTCTCGCCGACGTACCAGGTCGAGCCCGGGCTGGCGACGAAGTGGGAGTTCCGGCCGCCGAACACCTACCGCTTCTTCCTGCGGCCGAACGTGAAGTTCCACGACGGCACGCCGTTCACCGCGAAGGACGTCAAGGCGACCATCGACCGCATGGCCGGCGCCGGCGGGGGCACCGTGGGCGTCGGGCCCGATTCCGCGGTCATCGTGGATGAGCTCACGATCGACATCACCCCGAAGAACACCAACCTGCGCGCGCTCCAACAGCTCGTGCACCCGGCGTGGGGCATCCACAAGGCCGGCTCGGACGTGGTGAACGCCCCCGTCGGGACCGGCCCCTACAAGTTCGTGAGCTACGCGAAGGCGGACCGCCTGGTCGTCGCGGCGAACGACGACTACTGGGGCGGCAAGCCGACCCTGCGCAGGATCACGTTCCGCTTCATGCCCGACCCGAACACGCGCGTGCTCGCGCTCCAGGCCGGCGAGGTCCAGGTCACCGACGTTCCGCGCGAGAGCGCCAAGACGGTCGCGACCGGCGACCTGCGCCTGTACACCTCGAAGGTCGGCGCCTACGAGGCGCTCTACGTGAACATCCGCGGTGCCGACAAGAGCTACGACCTCGGCCGGGACAAGGCCGTGCGCCAGGCCCTCGCCTACGCCATCGACAAGCAGTCCGCCGTGCAGAACGTGTGGCAGGGCAACGCCGAGGTGCTCCAGACGATGATCCCGCCCGCCATCCTCGGTGGCTCAGGCGGCGACGTGAAGGGGACGCAGCGCGACGTGAGCAAGGCGAAGCAGATCCTCGACGCCGCCGGGTGGAAGGTCGGCAGCGACGGCATCCGCGAGAAGGACGGCCGCAAGCTCTCCCTCACGCTCGTCAACGGGTTCCCGAGTCCCGAGACCCACAAGCCGCTGCCCGAGTTCATGCAGGCCCAGCTCAAGGAGGTCGGCATCGACCTCAAGATCGTCACGGTGCCGGACACGGCGGCGTACGAAGACCGGCTCGCCAAGGGCGCGCAGGGCGACCTGTGGCTCGAGGCCGGCAGCCAGAACGACGGCAACCCGTGCTTCCTGCCCGACCTGCTCTTCTCGAGCCCCGTTCCCGGCGGCGACGAGGAGCAGAACATGTACGGCAACGCGTTCGCCCTCGGTGCGACCTTCGACAGCGCGATCAAGGCATGCCGCGCGGCGACGACCGTGGAGGACGTCCAGAAGGCGGCGGCCGGGGCGATGAAGATCCTCATCGACCAGGAGTTCGTGGTGATCCCGATCGCGGGGACCTTCCGCCTGTGGGGGGCGAGCAGCAAGATCCTCGACTTCGCCGCGCACCCCTCCGGCCTCCAGCAGCGCTGGGACAAGGTCAAGCTCGGCAAGTGAGGCGTGACGGGGCGGGGTCCGCGCCCCGCCCCGTCAGACTGACGGGGTGACCGCTTACGTCGCGCGGCGCGCCCTCTCGCTGATCCCGGTGTGGCTGGGCATCTCGATCCTCGCCTTCGGCCTCTCGCTCCTCGTGCCCGGAGATCCCGTGCGCCAGTCGCTCCAGCAGGCCGGGATCGACGCGCCCTCTCCGGCGCAGATCGCGGCCATGCGCCGCGAGCTCGGCCTCGACCAGCCGGCGCCGGTGCGCTACGTCCGCTGGCTCGGCGACGCGGTGCGCGGCGACCTGGGGCGCTCGTACCGCACGGGCGAGCCCGTCCTGCCCTCGCTCCTCGAGCGCTTCCCGCGCACCGCGCAGCTCGCCCTGACCGCGGTGCTGCTCGGGCTCCTGCTCGCGCTGCCGATCGGGGTCCTCTCGGCGCTGCAGCGCGAGCGCGCCGCCGACCACGTCTCGCGCATCGCTGCCCTCGTCGGCGCGTCCATCCCGAGCTTCTGGCTCGCGTACCTCCTGATCATCGTCTTCGCGGTCCAGCTCAAGGTGCTGCCCGTCGCCGGCGCGACCACGCCGCTGCACCTCGTCCTCCCCGCCCTCACGCTCGCCGTCGGCGCGGGCGCGACGCTCACGCGTCTCACGCGCTCAGCCATGCTGGAAGAGCTCACGCGCGAGTACGTGCGCACCGCGCGGGCCAAGGGGCTGCGCGAGCGCGCCGTCATCGTCGCGCACGCGCTGCGCAACGCGCTCATCGCCATCGTCACGGTGACGGGGATCCGCCTCGCCGCGCTGCTCGGCGGCGCGGTCATCGTGGAGACGATCTTCGCCTGGCCGGGGATCGGGAAGTACGTCGTCGACTCGATCACCGCGCGCGACTACCCCACCATCCAGGGCTTCGTCCTCTTCACCGGCACGATCGTGCTCCTCATCAACCTCGCGGTCGACCTCACCTACGTGTGGCTCGACCCGCGTGTCCGTCTCGGAGCGAGGGCCGGTGGCCACTAGGAGCGAGATCCTCGTCGAGCGGCCGGAGCAGGCGGGCGAGGCGCTCGCGCACACGGGCCGCCCGGGCGTGCTGCGCACGCTCCTCGCGCAGCCCAGCGCGGCCGTGGGCCTCGTCATCGTCGGCGGCATGGCCCTGCTCGCGCTCGGCGCGCCGATCGTGTCCCCGGCCGACCCCGCCGCGGTGGATCCCGCGCAGCGCCTGCTCGGCCCCAGCCTCGCGCACCCCTTCGGCACCGACAACCTCGGACGTGACATCGCCAGCCGCATCATCTGGGGCGCACGCCTCTCGCTCGGAACGGCCGCGATCGCGACGGCGCTCATCCTCACCATCGGCGTCGGCGTCGGGCTCGCGACCGGCTACTTCGGGGGGATCCTCGACGACGTCGTCATGCGCGTCGTCGACGTGCTCCTCGCGTTCCCGGCGCTCATCCTCGCCCTCGCCATCGTCGGCACGCTCGGACCGGGCGGGACGAGCGTGATCGTCGGGATCGTCGCGGTCGCGTGGGCGGACTACGCGCGCGTGATGCGCGGGCTCGTCCTCGCCGCGCGCGAGCTGCCGTACGTCGAGTCGGCGCGGGCGATCGGCGCGCCGACCGCGCGGATCGTCCTGCGCCACGTCCTGCCGAACGTCGTCGCGCCGATCGTCGTCCTCGCCAGCCTCGAGATGGGCGGGATCATCCTCGCCGTCTCCGCCCTCAGCTTCCTGGGTCTGGGCGCGCAGCCGCCCACGCCCGAGTGGGGCGCCATGCTCAACGATGGCCGGGTCTTCATCCAGTCGGCGCCCCAGCTCATGGTCTATCCGGGTCTCGCCATCAGCGTCGTCGTCGTCGGCTTCAACCTCCTCGGCGACGGCCTGCGCGACGCGCTCGATCCGCACCTGCGGCGGTGAGCGCGCTTACGGAAGGAAGAGCATCGGGTCGACCGCTCTGCCGTTGAGGATCGTCTTGAATTCCAGATGCGGCCCGGTCGAGAAGCCGGTCGAGCCGTTGTAGCCGATGATCTGCCCCGCCTGGACGAACTGGCCGACCCGGACGACCGGCGGCCAGACGGCGTCGTCGAGGTGGCCGTACACCGTCGAGAAGTTGTCGGCGTGCTTGATGATGACGACGGTCGCGGTATCGCCGTAGGCGAGGTACGGCTTCCCGACGACCTGCACGGTGCCCGCGGCCGCCGCGACGACCGGGCGGTAGAAGGGCGCCGCGATGTCGATCCCGTAGTGGAAGCTGCCCCAACGCGGGCCGAAGGGCGACGTGATCGTGCCCTGCATCGGCCACGTCGTGAGCTTGCCCCCGCTCCAGCGCGGACCGCCGCCGCCCTGAAGGCTCGCCGCCAAGCGTTCCTGCGCCAGGTCCTGCTCGCGCTCGAGGTCTCGCGCCTGCTGCTCGGTGGCGCTGGCCTTCTGCCGCCAGCCCGTCGCGCTCGCCGCCGCGACGGCACGCGACGCCGCCTCGCTCGTGGCGGCGGCGGTCGCGCCCGCGGCGAGCTCCGTGTAGCGCGCCCGCTCCTCCGCGAGGAGGGGGATCCGCTCGGCGATCCGTGCCTCGAGGCCCTGTAGCTCCGCGCGCTTCTCCTCGCTCGCCGTACGCTCGAGCTCACGCGCCGCGCGCGACCGCCGGAGCTCACCCGCGAGCCGTGTGTTCTCCCTCGAGACGAACACGAACCCCTGGACACGGGCCACGAACTGCGTCAGGGACGAGGAGTCGAGGAGCATCTCGAGCGGGCTCACCCCGAGCTGCCGGTACGCCGCCCGGAGCGCGACCGCGTACAGGCGCTCCCGCTCCGCGATCGCGCGATCCGTCGCCGCGAGGGCCAGATCGAGCGCCTCGCTCTGGGCGCGGGTCTCCTCGAGCTGCAGTGACGTGAGCGCCAGCTGCTCCTCGGTGATCGCGAGCTCGGTGCCGACGGCGTCGGCCTCGCTCTGGGCCGCCGCGGCCGCCGCCGCGAGCTGCGCGATCTTCTGCGACGACGCCGCGACGGCAGCGTCGTAGCGCGCGGCGCTCGCGCGGTACTCCTGCGAGGCTTGGCGGCTCACCTGGATCGCGCGACCCAGCTCGTCGATCTGCTCGCGCGTGTGCTGTGGCGTGTGGTCGGCCCGCGCCGGCGACGCCGTGAGCGCGACGAGGACGAGCGCGATCAGGGCCGGTGGGAAAAGGCGGCCGAGCATGTCGATCCTTCCTTTCTCGGTCGTCGCGCCCGACCCTGACCGAGATCGCCGTCTCCTGTCATGGAAGCGCGCTGAGCGTTCCCTGAGGAACGCCTACGGCCGGCCCCCAAAGGCCGGCCGTACGGCGATCCGCTCAGCCTGCGCTCAGGCGGTGTCTGGCCTCACATCAGGCATGCTCGGCTCCGCTCGCCGGGACGGTCCGCTCTTCGCGCGATCCGCGCGACCCTCCCGTGAAGCGGGCGAGGAAGAGCCCGAGCCCCGCCAGGATGCCGAACACGACGACGAGCGCGAGCACCTGCCCGAAGGGTCGCTCGCGCGGCTGGAACGCCGCGGACGACGTCGCGCTCGCGCCGCTGTTCGCGGCGGCCGCCGCGGCGACGGTCAGATCGGCGCTCACGGCCTCGCCCTCTCCGGTCTGCGTCGCGACCAGATACCGGCCGGGTCGCAGGTCGGCGGGCAGCGTGTACTTCTCGCTGAAGCCGCCGTCGTCGTCGGTCTTCGCCCTGCCGAGGACGACCTCCACCCCGGTCCCAGTGAGCTTGAGGTCGATGGCCCGCGACGCGCCGAGATCCTCGCCCGTCACGGTGACCGTGTCGCCGGGCTTCGCCGTCGCCGGTTCGACGGTGAGGCTCGCGCCGTGCGCGAGCGCGGGGGCCGCGGATGCCAGGAAGATGGCGCTCGCGAGGAGCGCGGCCACGGGACGCCGGGATCGACGGATCATTCTTTCAGTCCCTCCTTCGGGCTCACATGCTGAGGTGGCGCACGGTCGGCTCGAGCACCGTGCGCACGCTGAGCGCGACGATCGCGAGGAGCGCGAGGATCCCTATCAGAGCGACCGCCGGGCGGGCGCGCAGCGCCCGCCGGCGTCCCCGGTCGACGACCGGGATGACGATGAGGAGTCCGAAGAATGCGATCGCGGCGTACAGGATCCCCTTCACGCCGAACCAGTCCTCGAACGGGTAGAGCCAGTAGAAGACGAACGATGGCTTCGTGATCTCCTGCGCGGGATCCGCCGCGGTGCCGATGGCTTGCGGCGCGAGGAGCGCGAGCACGCCCGCGAGCCCGAGCACGGCCACGCCGTAGCCGACCATCAGGCGAAGATGCCTCGTGTACGTGCCGGTGAGCAGCTCCTTCGGGAGCCGGCCGCCGGGAGCGCGACCCGCGTCCGCCTGCGCCACGGTCGGCGAGATCCCGTGCACCTTCACGAGGAAGAAGTGCACGATGAGGAGCAGCGCGAGGAGCAGCGGCAGGATGCTCACGTGGGCCACGTACAGGCGCGAGAGCATCGACACGCTCGTCGTGAAGGAGTGCGCGAAGAACGCGCCGATCCCCGCGATGAGGTTCGCCGCCTCCATGTTGTGGGTCATGGCCTCGTAGGCCTCCTGGTCCCAGCGGAGGACGGTCCCGGTGAAGATCTCGCCGAAGACGATCACGCCGAAGAGCGAGGCCCCCACGAGCCAGTTGACCTCGCGCGGGATCTTGTACGACGCGGTGACGAACACCCGGACGAGATGGATGAGCGCCGTGATCACCACGAGGTACGCCGTCCAGACGTGGATCCCGCGCACGATGTCGCCGAGGGGCGCGATGGCTTGGATGTACAGGACGCTCTCCCGAGCGTTCGCGGGGTCGGGATCGTAGTACTGGCCGAGCCACACACCCGTCGCAACGAGGACGACGAGCCCTATGAAGGTGATGCCGCCGAGCGTGTACCAGACGGTGTTCGCGTGAGCGGGGACGCGATAGCGAAGGGCGGTGAGTCCGAGCCGCGAGTCGATCCAGGCGCCGACCGCGTCGAGAGCGTCGGCGGGGGGTGCTCCGGTGACCGCGCGAGGTCCGATCGTCGTGTCCATGTCACGAGCATCCCGCCGCGCCGCCCGCGACGCATCGCGACGACCACGCGTCGTGGGAGCGCGCTAACACGCGCCGGCGAGCAGGTGGGAACACCTACGCGTTCCCACGTGGAGCCGCGCTACGATCGGAGCGAGGCGTCGGGAATGGATGAGATCCGGGTCGTCCTATGCGAGGACCACGCGCTCGTGCGCGAGGGCACCCGGCGCGTCCTGGCGGAGAGCGCCGAGATCGTGGTCCTCGGCGAGGCCGGGGACGGGCGGCAGGCCGTGGAGCTCATCGAGAAGCACCGGCCGGACGTCGCGGTCCTCGATATCCGCATGCCGAAGCTGAGCGGCATCGAGGTGCTGCGCCAGATCCGCGCGTCGTCACCCGCGACGAGGGCGCTCATGCTCACGGCGCACGACGACGACGAGTTCATCCTCGCCGCGATGGATGCCGGCGCCGCCGGCTACCTGCTGAAGACGGCGCGCCCCGCCGAGCTCCTCGACGCGATCCGCCGGGTGCACGCGGGCGAGCCCGTCCTCCAGCCGTCCATCGCGGCCAAGGTCGCTCGGCTGTGGCAGCGCGGGGCGACGGCGACCCGGAAGGACCTGGTCGAGCCGCTCAGCCCGCGTGAGCGCGAGGTCCTCGAGCTCGCGGCCGGAGGACTGCGGAACCGCGCGATCGCGGAGCGCCTCGGGATCAGCTCGCGCACGGTCGAGGGGCACTTCAACAGCATCCTCACCAAGCTCGGCGTCTCGTCCCGCTTGGAGGCGGTCCTCTTCGCGATCGCGCAAGGCTGGGTCACGGTCGACATCGGAGGTCCGGAGGCCGCCAGGTGACGGCGCTGTCGGACCGCGCCGGGCGGTCGGCGAGCGCACCCGAGCGCCTCGCTGAGGCGCTCGGCCGCCTGTACCCGTACCGTCCACGGCTCCGCGACCGGCGCTTCTGGGCCATCCAGGTCCTCCTCGTCGGCATCGCCGCGGCGCACTTCGTCGTCGAGAGCAGCCGTGTCTTCGATCAGGAGGCGACGGGCGTGCACCTCCACAGCCTGTTCCTTTTGCCGATCTCGCTGTTCTTCGTGCCCGTCGTGTACGCCGCGCTCCGCTTCGGCATGGGGGGCGCGCTCGCCACGGCCGCCTGGGCCACGGTCCTCGCGATCCCGAACCTCGTGCTCTTCCACGGCCCGGCCGAGCAGTTCGGCGAGGTGGTGCAGCTCGCGATGGTCGATGCCGTCGCGGTCCTCGCCGGAGGACGCGTGGACCGCGAGCTGCGCGAGCAGCGCCGCGCCGAGGAGGCCAGCGCGGCGCTGCGGGCGGCCGAGGCGAGGCAGCGCGCCGGGCTGCGCGCGTACGCGGCGCACGTGCTGGGCGCCCAGGAGGCCGAACGAAAGCGGATCGCGCAGGAGCTGCACGACGAGACGGTCCAGCAGGTCGTCGCGATCGTGCGGCAGCTCGACGCGGCCGAGGAGGCCGCGCTCCCCGGCGGCTCTCATGCGGCGATCGGGGAGGCGCGCCGGACCGCGGAGCGGATCGTGGCCGACCTGTACGACTTCGCTCGGGCGCTCCGTCCGCCGGCCCTCGAGGACCTCGGGCTCGTGTCGGCGGTGCATCGCGCGCTCGCCGAGCTCGCCGAGCGCGGCCACCTCGATGTCTCGATCGAGGTCGTCCACGAGGAGCGCCGGCTCCAGCCGGAGATCGAGCTCGCGCTGTTCCGGATCGCGCAGGAGGCGCTGCGGAACGTCGAGTACCACGCGCGTGCGTCGCACGTTCGCGTGACGATCGCGTTCGATATCTCGGACGTGCGGGTCGAGGTCGCGGACGACGGCGTCGGGTTCGCGCTCGGTCCGGATCAGGACTTCGCCGGCGCGGGGAGCCTCGGGCTTCTCGGCATGCGTGAGCGGGCCGAGACCATCGGCGGCACGCTCGATGTCCGCAGCTCGCCCGGGAGCGGCACGGTCGTCGCCGCCGTCGTGCCCTCGAGCGTGGCGATGGCCGCGGGCTGAGCCTCCTCAGCCCATCCCTGAGCGCCCATCGAGCGCGATCGGGATGGACTGGTATGTTGGCCCTCGTGCCAGCTCGGCCCGCCCGCTCGTCTCCGCGCGCCCCCTCGCTCGCCCGCGTCGGCGGCCCCGCGCCCGGGACACCCGAGTTCCTCGCGAACGCCGGGCGCGAGATGCTGGCGGCGACGTACTGGTTCGATCCGTCCGAAGCCCCGATCGACGGTCCAGTGGTCGTGCGCTTCACCGGACAGCGACGGGGTGCGGGCGCGAAGACACGGCCGGGCGACCAGTTCGTCCAGGACGAGTGGATCGACGCGGTGCGGCCCGACAGCGGACCGGTCTCGGTGACGACGCGGGTCCGCGGCAAGGAGCCAGGGGAGTGGGTCGTGTCCGCCCGCGTGATCCCGCCCGCCGAGGCCGAACGCGGCGCCCGCCGTGGACGGCCGGCCGGAGCGCCGACGCTCCACCCGGGCGGGTGGTCCTGGCTCACGTGGTCGCTGCGCAAGGATGGCGATCCGGCGCGACCGGTGCCCACCTGCTACGAGCCGTTCGCCCCCGTGCCGGGCATCATCCCCCTCGCGTGGGGCGCGCTCGCGATCGTCGGCTTCGTCGTCGCGCTCGCCGTGCAGCAAGCGATCCTCGCCCGTCTCGGCCTGCCGTCGGCGCTGACGGTCTCCCTGGTCGCGATCGCCGCGGGCCTGGTCGGCTCGCAGCTCAAGTTCGCCCTCGACCACCGCCGCGACCGGCGCGTCGCCGGCTGGGCGGTGCAGGGGTTCAACACCGCGGCCGCCGTCGCAGGGACGGCGGCCATCGTCATCGCCGGTCTTCCCCTGGGGCCGCTCCTCGATGCGAGCGTACCCGGGTTGTTCCTCGGGCTCGCCATCGGCCGCGTCGGCTGCTTCCTCGGCGGCTGCTGTGGAGGGCGGCCCACCCGCTCGCGGTGGGGGATCTGGTCGTCGGATCAGCGGATCGGCATCCGCCGTATCCCGACGCAGCTCCTCGAATCCGCGCTCGCGCTGGGGATCGCGCTGCTCGCGCTGCCGGCCGTGCTCGCCGGCCCGCTCCACGGCGAGATGTTCGTCGCGGCGCTCGCCGCCTACACGCTCGGCCGCCAGTGGGTCCTGCGGCTGCGCGCCGAGCGCCCGCCGGGCTCCGGCCGCGGGGCGACGCTCACGGTCGCCGCGGCCGTTGCCGTGCTCGTCGCCGTCATCGGCCACCTCGCGGCGCCGCTGGCGTGGTATCCGAGCACATGAGCGGTCGGAGGCGCCCGCCGTGGGAGGACGAGTTCACGGGGTCGTTCTCACCGGACTGGGTCGTCGGGATCCTCATCATCGCCATCCTCGGCGCGGCCGCGTTCGGCTTCTGGTTCAACGACATGTACGTGAACCGCAGCGGGATCTTCGGCCCCTAGTGCCGCGATCCCCGCGGGCCGGCTCGAGCGGCTAATCGATGTGCTTCGCGACCGGCGAGAGGAACACGATGAGGGTCAGAGCGGCGAGACCGAGGAGGACGAGCGCCGCGATGGCGGTGACGACCGGGCGCCGCCGGAGGGTCCGCCACGCCGAGCGATCGGCGAACGGGACGGCGATGAGCAGGGCGCCGAACGCCAGGCCCGCGTACAGGATGGCGCGGACCCCGAACCAGTCCTCGAACGCGTAGAGCCAGTAGAAGAAGAACGGCGGCTTGGTGACCTCCAACGAGGGATCGGGCCGCTCCCCCAGCGTCGGTGGCAGGACGAGGCCGAGGATCGCGGCGACCGCCGCGACCAGAAGGCCGCCGGCCACCATCCACCTCAGGTGCGTGCTGTAGCGGGCGGTGAGCTGCGCGGCGGGGATCTTGCCGGCGGGCGCCTCGCCCCGGTCCGCGGCCTCAGGCAGCGGCGAGATCCCATGGTGCTTGATCTGGAAGAAGTGCGCGACGAAGAGCAGCGTCGCGAAGAGCGGCAGGATGCTCACGTGTGCGGCGTAGAGCCGCGCGAGCACGGGGACCGCCTCGGTGAACGACTCGGAGAAGAAGGTGCCGAGCCCGCCGAGGATCCCGGCGATCTCGAGGTTGTGCTGGAGCGCCTCGTATGACTCCTGGTCCCACCTCAGGACCGTGCCCGTGAAGGCGAACGCGATCGTCACGCCCAGCAGCGCCGTGCCGATGAGCCAGTTGAGCTCGCGCGGCCTCTTGAAAGAAGCGGTCGCGAAGGTGCGGACGAGGTGGAGGAAGACCGTGACGACGACGATGTTCGCGGTCCAGGAATGGACCCCGCGGACGAGCGCGCCGAGCGGCGCTTCATCCTGGATGTAGGCGACCGACTCGCGCACGTGGTCGGGGAACGGCGCGTAGAACTGCGCGAGCCAGAGCCCGGTCGCGGCGAGGACGAGGAAGCCGACGAAGCTGATCCCGCCCAGCGTGTACCAGAGCGTGTTGGCGTGCGCCGGGACGGGATAGCCGAGCGCCGCGAGGCCGGCGCGGTCGTACAGCCAGCCCCAGACGGCGCCCAGGCCGCTCGCCCGCGTGGCGGCGGCCTTCGCGTCTCGAACGGCGCTCACGCCGCAGCTCGCATCGGCGCCGAGAAGTCTCGCACGTGCTGCTCCAGCGGGCGAGCGGCTCCTCGGCCTCGTGAGCTATCGCATGCGCGGTACGAAGCGGATCGGCGCTGGCCCGGCGTCGTGCTGGCCGCAGCCGGCGTGTCCGGCGTGGCCCTCGTGGCCCCCGCACCCGCCGTGCGCCGCGTCCGGCCCGGAGCGCAGGAAGCGCTCGGGGTCGGCGTCGAAGCGCGCCTTGCAGCCCGGGCATTTCAGGTAGTACGTGACGCCCTGATACACGGACGTCGGCGCGGTCGCGCGGTCCACGGGGTTGCCGCAGACGGGGCAGTCCAACATGTCGAGCCTCCTTCGGTCGGATCGGACAATAGACGGTGGCGGGTAAGGCTGGTGCCTGACTGGGACGGCCCTGAGCGCCGACTGAGGACCGCGCTCGGCCGGCCCGCCCCGCTCTCAGCAGCCGCTCAGTTGGTTCCAAGGACGCCCTGACAACAGGCGGACATGATCGAGGCTCACTAGGGAACGGGGAGGTGCTGCGGAGATCGTGCTGGCGCGCAGGCACGCCGTGCCGTTCCTGATCCTGTGGGCCGCGGCGACGGCGCTCGGGCTCTGGCTCGTCCGCATAGCGGACCTCGCGCCTGTCCAGGGGAGCGAGGAGGCCATCGTCGTCGACGACGCGTTCCGCTTCCTGGCCCTGCTCTCGGTGCCCGTGTTCGCCTTCGTGGTCGTCGCGCTCGCCTACAGCGTCGTGCGCTTCCGATCGAGCGGCGCGCCGACGGACGACGCCCCGGTGCAGCGTGAGACGCGCGCGGTCCCGCTCGCCTGGCTCACGGTGACGTCCGTCCTCGCGGTCGTGGTCGTCGTGAACCCCGACATCACGGGCATGGCCGCCCTGGGGCTGGGCGGGTTCGCCCAGCGTCCGCCCGACCTCGTCGTGAAGGTGCAGGCCGAGCAGTGGAACTGGACGGTCACGTACGAGGGCCTCGGCGTGACCCTGGCGAAGGCGACCGAGGTGCCGCTCCCGGTCGGGCGGCGGATCCGCTTCGACGTGACCTCGAAGGACGTCGTACACGCGCTGTGGATCCCCGCGTTCCGCGTGAAGATCGACGCGGTCCCGGGGCTGACGACGACCGTCTCGGCCACCCCGACGCGCCTCGGCTCCTACGCCGACGATCCCCTGTATCGGCTCCAGTGCGCGGAGCTGTGCGGCACCGGCCACGCGCGGATGGTCGCCCGTGTCACCGTGCTCTCACAGCAGGACTTCGAGCGCCGCATCGCCGAGCTGCGGCCGAAGGCGCCGTGAGCGCTCTCCGCTGGATCGCCCGCGGCCTGCTCTGGGGCGCGATGGGCGCCGGGGCCGGGGCCGCTCTGGTCGCCGCGATCCGGGCGGCGAGCGGCGTGGATCCGGTCGCGTTCGAGCCGCTCGTGCTCGGGGCGTACCTCGTAGGGATCCCGGCGTGGCTGCTCGGCGTCGGCGTCTGGGAGGCCTGGGCGCGCGAGTGGGTCGGGCGACCGACGCGCGCGCCGCTGGCGTCGGGCTGGCGGCGGTACTTCGCCTACACCACCGACCACAAGGTCATCGGCGTCCAATACCTCGTGACGTTCGCTCTGATCTTCTTCCTCGCCGGCCTCGCCGCTATGGTCATTCGAGCGGAGCTCGCGCGGCCCGGCCAGGACCTGCTGAACGCCGCGGCGTACGACCAGGTCATGAGCCTGCACGGGTTCCTCATGATCGCCGTGGCCGTCACGGCGGTCATCGCGGGATTCGGCAACTACGCCGTACCCCTCATGATCGGCGCGGAGGACATGGCCTTCCCGCGCCTGAACGCCCTCTCGTACTGGCTCGTGCCTCCGATCGTCCTCCTCGTCGGCGCGAGCACCGCGATCGGCGGGTGGGATTCGGGCTGGACGGCGTACGCGCCGCTCAGCCTCGTCAACCGCTCCGGCCAGGTCTTCATGCAGCTGTCCTTCATCACGCTCGGCCTCTCGTCGATCCTCGGCGGCATCAACTTCCTCGCGACGATCGTCATGCTCCGCGCGCCGGGCATGACCTGGTCGCGGTTGCCGATCTTCGTGTGGGGGATCCTGCTCACCTCGATGATGAGCGCCCTCTTCACGCAGTCGGTCGCGGCGGCGCTGTTCCTCTCGCTGCTCGACCGCGTGCTCCAGATGGGCTTCTTCACGCCGGACCGCGGCGGCCAGCCGCTGCTCTACGAGAACCTCTTCTGGTTCTACAGCCACCCGGCCGTGTACATCATGATCATCCCCGGCTGGGTCCTCGCGCTCGAGATCCTGCCGCACTTCTCGCGCAAGCGCCTGTTCGCGTACGGCTGGGCGGTCGGCGGGCTCATCGGCGTCGTGGCCCTCAGCGGCGTCGTGTGGGCGCACCACATGTTCACGAGCGGGATGCCGGACATCCTCCAGCCGTTCTTCGCGATCACGACGGAGCTCATCTCGATCCCCACCGGCTTCGTGTTCCTGGCCGCCCTCGGCACGATCTGGCTCGGGCGCCTGTGGCTGCGCACGCCGATGCTGTTCGCGCTCTCGGTGTTCTTCAACTTCCTCATCGGCGGCATCACCGGGATCTTCCTCGGTGACGTCGCGACGGACGTGCAGCTCCAGGACACGTACTTCGTCGTCGCCCACTTCCACTACACGATCGTCGGCGGCGAGATCTTCGCGCTGTTCGCCGGGATCTACTACTGGTTCCCGAAGATCACGGGCCGCATGTACAGCGAGCGCCTCGGCAAGATCCACTTCTGGTGGATGTTCGTGACGTTCAACCTCACGTTCCTGCCGATGTTCTGGCTCGGCGTGAACGGGATGAACCGGCGGATCGCCGACTACACGCCGGACCTCGGCCCGGTGAACCTCTTCACCAGCGTGATGGCCTTCGCGCTCGGCGCGAGCTTCCTCGTCTTCCTCTGGAACGTCGTCGCGTCGTGGGTCCGCGGCCCGGCCGCCGAGGCCGACCCCTGGCGCGCGCGCACCCTCGAGTGGCGGACGTCGTCCCCACCGCCCGCCGACAACTTCCCGGCCCCGCCGATCGTCGTGGGCGGCCCGTATGACTACGGTACCGGCAGCCCCCACGCGATCCTCGGCGCCTCGGGCGCCGCTGAGTGAGCGTCGCCGCGGGCGCGCCGGCCGCCGGCGCGCATGCCGCCCGGCACCCGGACCCTATCGCGGTCCGCAGCTTCGGCCTATGGCTCTTCATCGCCTCGGAGGCCTTCCTCTTCCTCATCCTCATCTCGACGCGCTACTACCTCCTCGGGCTCGAGCGGCCCTCCGACCTCGAGCAGCTCCTCGGTGCCGCCGTCACGGTCGTGCTCCTGTCGAGCAGCGTCTCCGCGTACGCCGGCCGGCGGGCCCGCGAGCGCGGCGACGACGCCGCGTTCCGCCGCTGGATCGGCCTCACGCTGATCCTCGGCCTCATCTTCCTCGGCGGTCTTTCGCTCGAGTGGGCCGAGGGCTTCGGCGCGTTCCCGCCGCGGCGCGGCTTCGGCTCGGCCTTCTTCATGCTCACGGGCGTCCACGGCTTCCACGTCGCGAGCGGCCTCGTCGTGCTCGCGCTCGTCCGGCGCTATGCCCGCACGAGCTGGCCGGTCACCGCGGCGGTGCGCTACTGGACCTTCGTCGACGCGGTCTGGCTGCTCATTTACCCGACGCTGTATCTGGTCTGACGAAAAAGGTAAGAGGGGGCGATCCACGTGCGAGCATTCACGGCGATCCTGGCGACATCCATCATCGCGTCGGCCTGCGGCGGTGGGGCCGGCGGCGCGGCCGCGCCGAGCGGCGAGGTGACGGTCGTCGGCGGCGAGTACAAGTTCAGCCCCGACACCGTCCGGCTCAAGGTCGGGCAGCAGGTGCGCATCACGTTCCGCAACGACGGTGCGAAGGACCACGAGTTCATGATCGGCAGGGGCGTCGCGACGATGTCGGGCAAGCCCATGGGCTACCAGACGTGGCTCCTCCCGGGGACCAAGATGGCGTTCCAGCGCGACGGCAAGGAGATCATGTCCATGGACGCCATGGGCGGCCAGATGGAGATGGGGACGCCGGAGGACGCGGGGATGATGCTCGTGAAGGCGAAGGGCTCGCCGATCACGCTCTCGTTCACCGTCCCCGACAAGGTCGGCGAGTGGGAGATGGGCTGCTTCCAGGACGACGGAGCGCACTACGACGAGGGCATGAAGGGGAAGGTCGTCATCGAGAAGTAGCTCAGGCCGGCGGCGGGGCCGCGCCTCTACGGTCCCGGCCGGTAGCCGGCCTCCGCCGCCCGGGCGTCCATCTCCGCGGTCAGGAGCCGCAGGAGGAGCGGGCCCTCGTCCCCGCGCAGCCGGCGCCGGTCGACCGTCTTGATGTACGTCCCGCAGTCGTCGCACACGCGCAGCAGCGCGCCCGCGACGTCGCCGGCGAGGTCCGCGATCCGGCCCGCGCGCGAGGTCCCGCAGAAGGGACAGCGCACTCGGTCGGCGCGCCAGGCCGTGTCGCAGACGCCGCACACGAGGTACCGCGCGCCGCTCGACAGGATCGTCGCCAGATCCGGTGCCATGCCGCACGCGGGGCAGCGGCCCTCGTCGGCGGCGTCCTCGCGAACGGACGGCGGGCCCATGAGCGCCGGCAGCGCGAGCCGCATGACGCTCCACACGACCGGCGCCTGCGCGAAGGGGGGCGAGGTCCGCTCACCGCTCGCCCAGGCCAGCAAGGCCGGCACGTCGCCCGCCAGGTCGGCACGCGCGTGGATTGCGC
>CAZSRI010000038.1:8854-19628 GCA_964609145.1 uncultured Chloroflexota bacterium | reverse complement strand
TCGCAAGTGACGTCCGTTGATCAGGGGATCGATGAAGCCGGTGACGAGTGCCGAGTTGCGCGAGGAGCCCACTTCGTTCCGGCCCCTCCTAGCGGTGAGCGGGACCTGCTCCATTGATCCGGCACCAACGCCCCAGCGCGTCTCGAGCGACCTGTCTGTACAGGATCCCGGTCAGCGGGCGCCCCTACTTCCCGGCGTCGTCGCGCGGCGCGACGGGCGCCTCGATGCTCGGCGGCCGCGAACCCGGCTTGACCCCGACGACGGCGCCGAACGAGGCGGCGCGCATGTCGTCCATCTCGACGGCCGTGTCGGGCCGCATGACGAACGGCGCGAGCGCCCAGAGGATCGCGCGCAGGCCCGGGGCGTCGTCGTTGCGGTGCCCGACGCGCTCGCTCACGAACCGCAGGTAGCCGTTCGGAGCCGCGACCTCGCGCGCGCCGACGCGGTCGGTCGCCGCCGCGGGCACGTGACCGGCGTGCGTGAGCGCGAACGAGCCCTCCACGTCCGCGGTCGTGGTCCACGACACGACGGCCCCGGTGGGGGTGAGAGGCTGCTCGCACGAGTCGCACACGAGGTCGTACTCGGACATGCACCCCGAGGATACGGAACAATGGGGCGCTCATGACGGAGCGATACGGGTCCTGGGGAAAGGTGCTGCGCGTCGACCTCAGCGAGCGCCGGACGTGGGTCGAGGAGGTCGACGAGGCGACCTTCCGCATGCGCCCGGGCGGCCGCGCGATGGTCGCGCACCACCTCCTGGCCGAGACGAAGCCGGGCACCGATCCGCTCGGGCCTGAGAACCTGCTCGTGTTCGCGATGGGCGTCCTCACCGGGACGCCGCTCTCGGGTGCCTCGCGCCACTCCGTCGGCGCGCGCTCTCCGCTCACCGGCGGCTTCGGCGAGGCGGAGGTGGGCGGCTTCTGGGGCGCGGAGCTGAAGCGCGCGGGCTGGGACGGGATCGTCGTGCGCGGCGTGTCGGCGACCCCCGTGTACCTGTGGATCAGGGACGACGCCGTCGAGATCCGCGACGCGTCGCACCTGTGGGGCATGGAGACGGGCGACACGGAGGAGGCGCTGAAGGCCGAGGTGGGCGAGCGCCTCGCGCGCGTCTGCGAGATCGGCCCCGCCGGCGAGAACGCCGTGCGCGTCGCGGGGATCGTGAACGACTACAAGGACATCGCGGGGCGCGCCGGCCTCGGCGCGGTCATGGGCAGCAAGAAGCTGAAGGCGATCGTCGTGAAGGCGTCGCGCAACGTGCCGCTCGCCGACGCCGCGCGCGTCAAGGAGATCGGCCGCTGGGTCGCCGACACGCTCCAGGAGCAGCACTGGGCGTTCCACAACTTCGGCACGGGGATGGGCCTCGACGGCTACACGCGCGTCGGCGGGTTCGCCGTGCGCAACTTCGAGGGCGGCGGGTTCGAGCGCGCGGCCGACATCAGCGCCGAGGCGCTCGTCGAGAAGGGCTACCGCGTGAAGATGGAGGCCTGCTGGGCGTGCTCGGTCCGCTGCAAGAAGGTCGTGAAGCTCGAACAGCCCTACCGGATCGACCCGAAGTACGGCGGGCCCGAGTTCGAGTCCACCGTCGCCCTCGGCGCGCACTGCGGCGTCGGCGACCTCGCGCTCATCGCGAAGGCGAACGAGCGCTGCAACGCGCTCGGCCTCGACACGATCTCGACCGGCGCGATCCTCGCCTGGGCGATGGACCTGCGCCGCCGCGGGATCGTCCTCGACGCGACGGTCGACGGCGAGCCGCTCGAGTTCGGGAACGGGCGCGCCGTCCTCGCGGGCGTCGAGGCGATCGCGCATCGGCGCGGCCTCGGCGACGTCCTCGCGGAGGGCTCGGCGCGCGCGGCCGAGCGGCTCGGCGGCGCGGAGCTCCTCACGACCGTCAAAGGCCTCGAGATCGCGATGCACGACCCGCGGCAGCGGACGGAGTACGGCCGGACGGTGCGGATCTCCTACGCGACGAGCCCGAGCGGCGGCGACCACATGGTGTCGCACCTGCCGCCGCGCAGCACGCGCAACACCGTCGGCATGTGCTTCTTCCTGCGCTACGACGAGCCGAAGCTGCTCGACATCGTGAACGCCGTCACGGGGTGGGGGCTCTCGCAGCAGCAGCTCACGGACATCGGCGAGCGCGCGCTCGCGATGGCCCGGCTGTACAACGAGCGTGAGGGGTTCACCGCGGGCGACGACCGCCTGCCGCCCCAGGTGACGAAGCCACACGTGTCCGGGCCGCTCTCGAAGGTGCGCCTCGACGAGGACGACCTCGCCGCACAGACGCGCGCGTACTACGCGCAGCGCGGCTGGGACGAGCACGGCCATCCGACGGCGGCGACGCTCGAGCGACTCGGCATCTCCCGGTACGCTCCCGCCTGACCGTTTCGCTGCACATCTCGTGCAGCCCAAGGGCGGTCGATCCTGCGAAGATGCACGGTCTGAGGAGGGGGTGACCGGAATGGGCCTGCTGGACGGCAAGCGCGCGCTCATCGTGGGCGTGGGGAACCAGCGCAGCATCGCCTGGGGGATCGCGACCGCGTTCCAGCGCGAGGGCGCGCGCCTCGCGTTCACGTACCTCGGCGAGCGCTTCAAGGGCAACGTCGAGAGACTCGTCCAGACCCTCCCGGGCCACGAGGAGATGCCGCTCATCGACGCGGACGTCTCCAAGCCCGACCAGCTCGCGAGCCTCATGGACGAGGTGGGGAAGCGGTGGGGATCGCTCGACGTCCTCGTGCACTCGATCGCGTTCTCGCCGACGGACGACCTGCGGAAGCCGTTCCACGAGATCTCGCGCGACGGCGTCCTCACCGCGGTCGACGTGAGCGCGTACACGCTCGTGTCGCTCTCGAATGCGGCGGTGCCGCTGTTCGAGAAGGCCGGTGGCGGTACGGTCCTCGCGCTGACGTTCAACGCGGTCGAGCGCGTCGTCCCGTCGTACAACGCGATGGCCGTAGCGAAGGCCGCGCTCGAGACGTGCGTGCGCTACCTCGCGGTCGACCTCGGGCCCAAGAACATCCGCGTGAACGCGATCTCCGCCGGACCGCTGAAGACCCTCTCGGCGAGCGCGGTGAAGGGGATCTCGCAGGCGCGCGACGTGTGGGAGACGCGCTCGCCGCTGCGCCGGAACATCACGCAGGAGGAGGTCGGCAACGTCGCGCTCTTCCTCGCGAGCGAATGGTCGCGATCGATCACGGGCGCGACGATCTTCGCCGACAACGGCATGAACATCGTGGGGGTCGCGGAGTGAGTCGCTAGCGGTCGAGCCGCAGCTCGTAGAGCGCCCTGCCCGCGACGCGGTCGTCACCGGCCCAACGGAAACCCTGCCGCTCGGCCCAGCCCGCACCCGGCCCGAGCGGATCGGCGCGCAGCCGCACGACGGTCGCCTGCCGCTCCCCGAGCTCGTCGCGGATGTGCTCCCAGAGCGCGGTCGCGATGCCGCGCCGGCGGTATGGGACGTCGACGGCGAGATGGAGCACGTAGCGGCGCTGGTCGAACGCGCCCGGCTCGTGGTGGACCTCGCCGTACCCGACCGCGACGCCTTCCTCGTCCTGCGCGACGATGCGGACCTTCTCGTAGCGCGAGTGGTCCCACTGCTCGTCGTAGCGGCGGAGCTGATCGACGGTGACGTTCTCGCCCTCGGCCTCGCACTTCATCTTCGCGAGGCGCGGGTAGTCGTGGGGATGGAACGGCCGAACGCGCACCTGCATCTCAGCCATCGAACCTGAAGCCCCGCAGCCATCCCAGCTCCTGCGCGATCGTCGTCGGCCCGCCGTGACCCGGGAAGACACGCGTCGCGGGCGGTAGCGCCGCGAGGCGCTCGAGGCTCCGCTCCATCTGGCGCGCGTCGCCGCCCGGCAGGTCGACGCGGCCGACGTTCCCCGCGAACAGGACGTCGCCGGAGAAGAGCACGGCCTCATCGGGGAGGTGGAAGCACGTCGACCCCTCGGTGTGCCCCGGCGTGTGGAGCGCTTCGATGCCGACGTCGCGGAGGTACGTGACGGGCCCTTCCTCGAGGAGATCGTCGGGCGTGACGGGCGGCACCCCGTCGATCCATTCGACGCGCGGCCGCCGCGCGGGGTCGAACCGGTAGGCGTCCGACCGGTGGACGGCGAGCCGGGCGCGCGTCGCCTCCTTCACCGCGGCGTCGCCGTAGATGTGGTCGGGATGGCCGTGCGTGTTCAGGATCGCGAGGAGGCGGAGGCCCTCGTCGCGGACCGTCCGCAGCACCTCCGCCTCCGCCATTGACGGATCGATCACGATCGCGTCCTTGCGTTCGTCCACCACGAAGTACATCCCGTTGTCGAACGGCGCGACGCGGAAGGGCAGCACGCGCACGGTGCCCGAGCCTACGCCGCGCGAACATGTCACGCTGTACCGGAGCTGAGTCCAGAAAGGAACGCGAAGCAGACGAACATCGCAGCGGTCGGGACCGCGGAGGACTTCCGCACGACGAAGTCTCGTCCCGCGATCCTCGGGACGAAGCACATGGTCTCGTCGACGCACTACCTTGCGTCGCTCGCGGGGCTGCGCATGTTCCCGCGCGGCGGGAACGCGGTCGACGCCGGCGTCGCGGCGGGGGTCGCGCTCAACGTCGTCGAGCCGCACCTCACGTCGTTCGGCGGCGTCGCGCCGATCGTCGTCTTCGGCCCGGGTATGGACGAGCCCGTCACGATCGACGGGCTCGGCCGCTGGCCGATCGGCCTCACGCTCGAGGCGTATCGCGCGAAGTTCGGCGACGACATGCCGCTCGGGCTCGCGCGCGCGGTGACGCCCGCCGCGCCCGACGCGTGGCTGACCGCGCTCGCCCGCTACGGACGACTCACGCTCGCCGAGGTCCTCGGGCCCGCGATCGAGCTGTGCGACGGGGTCCCCGTGTTCCCGCGGCTGGCGCGCGCCCTCGCGGCGCGGGCGGGCACGATCCGCTCCTTCCCGAGCAGCGCCGCCGTGTTCCTCCCGGATGGGCGCCCGCCGGAGACGGGCGAGGTCCTCGTCCAGCGCGAGCTCGGCGGCCTCTTCCGCCGCCTCGTCGCGATCGAGCGCGCGCACGACGTGCGCGGCCGCGCCGCGGCGATCATGGCCGCGCGCGACGCCCTCTACCACGGCGACATCGCGCGCGAGATCGCCGCGTTCTGCGAGCGAGAGGGCGGCGCCCTCGCCGCGGAGGACCTCGCCGCTTACCACGTGTCGATCGGTCCGGCGGTGCACACGACGTATCGGGGGATCGACGTCTACGCCTGCGGGCCCTGGTCACAGGGCCCGCTCGTGCCGATGACGCTCAACATCCTGGAGCGCTTCGACGTCTCATCGATGGGCCCCGGCTCGGCCGAGTTCCTCCATACCTACACCGAGGCGATGAAGCTCGCGTGCGCGGATCGCGAGGGCTTCTTCGGCGATCCGGACCAGGTCGACGTGCCGATGCGCGGCCTGCTCGACAAGGCGTACGCGGCGGAGCGCGCGCGGCTCATCGACCCCGGGCACGCATGGCCCGAGCTCCCGCCCCCGGGCGATCCGTGGCGGTACGAGGGACGCACGGGCCACCCCGGCTACCGCCCGCCGCGCGTTGACGGACCCGGCCACCCGGACACCTCCTACGCGTGCGCGATGGACGCGGAGGGCTGGGCGTTCTCGGCGACGCCGTCGGACCCCGCCGCGCTCGCGCCGCTCGTGCCCGGGCTCGGGATCATCGTCTCGACGCGCGGCGCGCAGCTCTGGACGACGCCGGGACATCCGTCGGCGATCGCCCCCGGGAAGCGCCCGCGCCTCACGCCGAACCCCGGGCTGCTCGTGAAGGACGGGCGCGCGTACATGCCGTTCGGCTGCCCCGGCGAGGACGCGCAGCCTCAGGGGATGGTGCAGACGGTGTGCGGGATCGTCGACTTCGGAATGGACACGCAGGAGGCGATCGAGATGCCGCGCGTCATCTCGCGCAGCTTCCCGTGGTCGTTCCACCCGCACCGCTACGCGCCGGGCGAGCTCGGCGTCGAAGGACGGATCGCGCCGGAGGTGCGCGCGCGCCTCGCGGCGGCCGGGCATCGCGTCATCGAGTGGCCCGACTGGACGCCGGCGGCGTCGGGCGTGTGCGCGATCAGACGGCTCGAGAGCGGGACGCTCGAAGGCGGCGCGGACCCGCGACGGGAGAGCTACGCCGTCGGCTGGTGACCGCGGATCCGCCCGACCGCCTCGATGACGCTCCCTCCCGCGTCCTCGACCGGCGATCCCGCGAGGAGCCGCTCGCCCGCGATGACGTGCGCGCGAAGGCGCGCGAGCGGCAGGAGCGGGTCAGCCAGGTTCGCCTCGTCGTGGTCGATGCCCGCACGCTCCTTCGTGAGGCGGCGCGTCTCGACCCAGCGGACGATCGCGTCGCGGTCGGTCTCGGGCAGGCGCGCGTACGCTTCCGCGCTCCGCAGTGCCTCGCGGTACGGGCCGAGGCGGCGCAGCTCGGTCCCGCGCGGATGCTCGATGGCGAGGGCGATCTCGCGCTCGTCGATCACACCAGCGATGCTACGAAGGTGCCTGTGGAGCCCGCGGTCACCGGCGAGCGGGACCTGCTCGTCATCGGCAAGGTCGTCGCCTCGGAGGGCTTCCCGTCCGAGCGCGCCTCGGTCGTCGGCGTCGACCGGCAGAGCGGCGCGCTCACGCGCCTCGTGCCGTTCCCCTGGAAGGGCGCGGACACCGATCCGCCGATCGCGAAGTGGTCGTGGATCCAGGTCGACGCGCGCAACAGCGCGTACGACCCGCGGCCCGAGTCGGTCGAACCGACGCAGGTGGTGGGCGTCGCCGGCTACGTCGACGCGAAGGAGGGCTGGCGGCTGCGCTGGCCCTTCGTGCGGCCGCACCTGCGGCGTTCCATCGAAGAGCTGCAGCAGCTCGCGCGCGACGGGCTCGCGACGCTCGGCTTCGTGCGGCCCGCGCGCGACGCCGACGTCATGCAGCTCCCGCTGCGGCTGCGCTTCCGCTGCGACGACGAGGGCTGCGCCACATACCACGAGCTGGCCGTCCTCGACTGGGAGCTGCACGAGATGGCGCGCGCGACGCGCGAGCGGTACGGGCCGCAGTGGGCGACGCGCTTCCGGCAGACGTGGGGCGCGCCGCTCTTCGAGCGGTTCGACGTGCACGTCCTCGTCTCGACGTACGCTCAGGCCACGGCGCGGCCCTACGTGGCGGGGCTCTTCTACCCGCCGCGGGAGACCGAGGACGCGCACGCGCATCTCCACCACGTGGAGCACCGTCAGCACCGCGGGGTGCGCTAACGTCTCGCGGCCATGAGGTGGTCGGAGATCGCGCGCAGCGCCGTCCGCGACGTCACGCGCCGACCGCTCCGCAACGGCCTCGCGACGCTCGGGGTCGCGCTCGCCTCGGCGCTGCTCGTCGCGCTCCTTTCGCTCAGCGCGGGAGTCCGCAGAGGGCTCGACCAACGGCTCGAGGACCAGCCGCTCCTCACAATGGTCCAGGTCACGCCGGCCTCGCCGAGCGCCGGCCGCGCGCCGCGGCCGCTCGACGACGTCGCGATCGACTCGCTCTCTCACGTCGCCGGCGTGCGGGAAGCGGTCGCGCTGCTCGTGGTCCCCGCGCGGCTGCAGCTCGGCGGCGGACCGAGCGGCACGATCACGGGGCTCTCACCCTCGGCGCGCGCGCCGTACGCGCTTCTCGCGGGTCGCGCGCTCGAGCCGAGCGATGTCGACGCGCTCGTGCTCACGCCCGGAGGTCTGCGCGGATCGGGGCTCGACGCGCGCGAGGCCATCGGACGGTCCGTCTCCGTCGAGCTCCGCCGGAGCGGGACGGCGCAGCAGAAGACGGTCCCAGTGCGCGTCGTCGGCGTGGCCGCGGACGAGATCCCGGCCTCGCGATCGTGCCGCTGCCGCTCGCCGAGGACGCGCTCGCGTGGGTCACCACGGGGGAGAGCGATACCGCGCGCGACCTGCGCCTCGCGCAGCAGGCCGCGGCCGCGCTGCTGGTCGGGGGGCAGGTCGGCGCGGGCGACCTCCTCGGCTCCCGGTACAGCTCGGTCTGGCTGCTCACGGCGCCTGGCGTCGATCCGCGAGCGGTCTCGAGCGCGGCGACCGCGCTCGGCTACGCCGCCTTCTCGCGCGAGGCCGTGTCGCGGACCGTCGAGGACCTGTTCGCGCTGGTGAACGCCGGCCTTGGCGCGATCGCCGCCGTGGCGCTGCTCGTCGCCGCGCTCGGCGTGGTGAACGCGCTGCTCACGACCGTGTCCGAGCGAACGGTGGAGATCGGCGTCCTCAAGGCGATCGGCGCGAGCGATGGCGACGTCGAGCGCCTCTTCCTTACAGAGGCGATGGTCCTCGGTGTCGTCGGGGGCCTGCTCGGCCTCGCTCTCGGATGGGCCGCGGCGAACGCGGCGGCCGCAGTGGCCAGAACGGTCGTCGGCGCAAGCGGGCTCGCGCCACGCGCGGAGCCGAGTGCGGTCGCGGCCGCATTCGCCGGCGCGCTCCTGCTCGCGCTCGCGGCTGGTTGGGTGCCTGCCCAATGAGCAGCACGCCTAGCTCCTGCGGTGGCACTGCGGTCGGGAGTGACACGGCTGCCGGTCGGCCAGACTTGAGACGGTTCAGTGACCCGTTGGGCGTCTAGCACGAGTAGACGCGCCCGCACCAAAGGGGCGGAGGAGTGCGGATGGGACCGCTGCGGGTCGATCCCAACGTCGACTTCATCTGGGACGGCTCGGACACCAACCCCGTGATCCCCGCCGGCGACGGCGGCATCGACTACAACGAGGGCGACCCGTTCCTCCCCGACCACTGGCCGATCTGGTCCGTCGTGTGGGAGGGCTACCTCGACGCGCCGACCGACGGTGCATATGCCTTCCGGCTGCACGTCAACAACGGCGGCTGGCTCGAGATGAAAAACGCCTCGGGCCAGCTCGAGACCGTCGTGAGCTGTCCAGGCGGCAGCGGCTTCGAGGGGGACTGCGACGGCTCGCGCGACCTCACGGCCGGAATGCACTACATCCGCATCAGCTACTACAACAACGCCCCCTCGGCGGCGAACGCGATCTTCTCATGGCAGCGGCCCGGCGACAGTGCGTTCTCGGTGGTGCCGACAGAGTCGCTGTGGACGCAGGCGGCGCGGTTCAACTCTGCGCCGACGGTCAGCCTCACGTGTCCGTCCCGCGTGTACGTCCACGACGGAGCGACGATCTCCGGCCGCTTCACCGATCCCGACCCGGGGGAAACGTGGACCGCGACATACGACGGCTTCAACCAGGCCGGTCCTGCGCCGTTGCTGCTCAACTCGGACCAGACGTTCGAGCTCGGCGTCGAGAAGCCGATCCTCGGCGCAGGCACGTTCAACGTGGTCATTGCCGTGACAGATAACGCGGGCGCCGCGGGCGAAGCGCGCTGCACGATCGTGGCGGTCCCGAAGCGCGTGATGCTCTACGTGCACGGGACGACAGGGAGTTTCCGACAGGATGCGTCCGACCCTCGAGGGAACGACTTCCCGAGCCTCTTTGGCAGGCTCGTCGCAGGGTATCCGGTTAGGTTCTACAGGTACTACGAGGATGCTGGCGACCGAGACCCGAATGACGCGACCTTCGCATGCCTCCCGGGGACGAGGCGCGCGATTCCCGCTATCGATCCCAGTGCGGAGATGCCGGTCGATCTGACGGGCGACGATCCGTATCCCGGGACATGCGATAGCAACGACGACGTCGAACTGAACGCTGTTCGCCTCGACGCTGATCTTCAGGATCTCGCCAATGATTTCGACAACGTCACGTTGCTCTCGAATAGCGGCGGCGCTCGGATCGTCCGGACGTACCTTGCGTACGCCAAGGCGAGCAACAGTCCGTCTCTCGACCTCGTGGATCTTGTCGTCTCGCTGGAAGGTGTCCAACAGGGGACCTACCTGGCCGCAGTCGTGGAAGGACTCGATCAGGCGGTCGATGGCGATCCCGAGCGTGCCCAGGTGCGCGATACGCTCCTCGATCGGGTCAAGCCGCTCATCAGGCACGACCCTCGGCGGCCCCTGTTCCAGGACGTTATCCCTGCAAGCCAAGACATCCAATACACCAACACCGGTGTCACGCTTCCCGACGGCGTGCACTACGTGAACGTGGATGGGGATATTCGCATCCACATCATCGAGTCCTTCTTCCTCATCCCCGTCGAAGAGCCCCAGGTCTACTCAGTGGGTGACGTGGTGATCCTTCCGGGGAGCGATGACCCGCGCGACCTCCCGGATCGCGGCGGTGCCCGCTTCCTGCCGAGCTCGGCTGCCATGGGAGCCTCGTCAGACGAATGGGAGCTCACGAGGGACTACGACCTGCATTACGACCCGACCGCGCCAGGTCTTCTCGTGGGGGGATGGGAATTGAGCGACCTGCTCGGTGCGCCGGAAGCGCACGTCAATCTCGGGTCGATGCTCGACCGTATGTGCGTGCAGGGACAAGGCCGGCGGCATCTGGACGAAGTGCTGTTCCGCCAGATCGCATCGCTCGACAGCGGCGCGCCCGAGCCCGGCATATTGGGGCTCGGTCGGGGATCCGAGGTGAGCTGCCCATGACCAGGGGTGCAGTACGCCTTCTCCTGCTGTACGCAGTCGTGGCGGTCCTCAGCGCGTCGCCGGCGCCGACACCGACCTCAGCTGCGGGTCCGGCGCTCCATCCGAAGACCTTCATCGATGACCGCACCGGTCTCTCCATTTCAGTCCAGCTCGACCCCGCGGCGCCCGACGTCGGACACTGGAAGGGGTCCTTCGAACCTGACGCTTTCGCGGCGATGTGGCGCTCGCGATCCGCCACGCTCGGTCAGGTGAC
>CAZSRI010000038.1:0-8754 GCA_964609145.1 uncultured Chloroflexota bacterium | reverse complement strand
CTGACGCTTTCGCGGCGATGTGGCGCTCGCGATCCGCCACGCTCGGTCAGGTGACCGCGCTCCACCGGCTGTCGCTCGGCTCCGCGCAGGTCACCGACCAGGGGTTCTGGTTCGTCGAGGTCGACTACTCGGCCGACATCTCAACCCCAAGCGACCGGTCGACGGCTGCATTCCGGGCATTCTTCATCCATGAGTCGAGTGGCTGGAAGCTCTGGACGACCGCCCGTAGCTGAGCGTCGGCAAGCGATGCGTGTGCCGCTCCTTGGCGTCGGCGTGGCGGCGGCGCTCGTCGTCGTTGCGGCGCTCGCGTTCCAAGCCTGGTCCAGCGCACACACGCTGCTGAGCTACACCGACCTCAAGTCGGACCCCGCCTATGCGTTGCGGATGCCTGCTGCAGACGAGCTTGCTCGGGTCGGCGGCGACGCGCGAACCGGGATCGACGGGAGCACGCCGGCTTTCGCTGGACATATCTTCGGGACGATGGCGACGAGCGCCGACGTCTACGCGTATTACGAGAGCGAGCTCGCTCGTCTGGGCTGGCATACACAACCGCCGCCCTTCTCAATGAGCACAGATGAGCTAGAGAACCGCCTGTACTGCAAGCCGAAGGCGTCGTTCCGGCTTGCGATCAAGAACAAGGACACGGCGTTCCAGCCGGCCTTTTACCGCGGCCGCGCCTACGTCACCGTCTTTGACGCCACCCTCATCACCGCAGATCCCGAGAGCCCCTGCCCTCGACAAGCCCCGAGCCCATCACCGGCCGGCAGCCGTTGAAAGACGCGCCGTGGTTCGCCGCTCCACCCGACCGGTGATCTTGGCCACGATCGCAGCGGTCACCTTGGCGTGCACCAGCGCCATCCCCCCGCAGCGCTCTGCCACCAACCCGTACGCCCCGCTCGCCACGCTCGAGGCGGAAGATGCCGCCGGCCTCGCGGTGCCCGATTCGACCGTCATTCGCACCGTCGGCGGTGAGGGGTTCATGAACATCACCGGCTGGCAGGCAGCGTTCTACGGGCATGTCTACGGGACGCAGCAGACGATCGACGACATCTACGCGTTCTACGACCGGGAGCTTGGCCGTCTGGGATGGAAACGTGACCTCAAGCCGATCCTCTCGAGCGGAGAGCTGCGGGGGTGGGGTTGGTGCAAGACCACGCTGTTCTTCCGGCTCGCGATCTTCGACCCTCAGGAGTACGAGCGACTGAACATCACTGGCGGCGACCGCTATCGCACCGTGTACGACGCACGCCTCCAGGGCACGACGGACCGCTGTCCGGCGCGGTGAAGACGCGACGCCTGGAAGCTCTGGTTCGCCGTTCTACGCTAGTCGCCCTCGCTGCCACGCTGCTGACGACGAGCGTCGTCGCCTGCGTCAGGGTGAATGTTCTCCCGCGACCTTCGGCCACCACCAACCCCTACGCATCGCTGGCGACCCTGAAGGCGGAAGCCGCAGCTGATCTTGCGATGCCGGGAACCACGTTGGTGCACGACGTTGGCGCAGACGGATCCCAGAATATGACTGGATGGCAGGCCGCCTCTCATGGCCACGTCTTCGGCACGCAGCAGTCGCGCGACGCTGTCTTCGCGTACTACCAGCGCGAGCTCATGCGGCTCGGCTGGAAGACGACGCACGACCCGATCCTCTCGACCGTCGAGGCGGACGGCTGGGCCTGGTGCAAGCCCCGGCGCCCTCTTTCCGTGCGAGAGCGGACGGGATGGAGGATCCTCTCCACGACCGGCCGATGATCTCTGTGGAGCCGCTCGTGCTCGCGCGCGGGCTCACGAAGCGCTACCGCCTCGGGAGCGCGACCGTCGACGCGCTCGCCCGCGTCGACCTCGAGGTCGCGGACGGCGAGTGGGTCGCGGTCGTGGGGCCGTCAGGGTCGGGCAAGTCCACGCTGCTGAACCTCATCGGCGGGCTCGATAAGCCGACGGCGGGATCGATCAGCGTCGCTGGCCGCGACCTCGCCGCGCTCGACAGCGAAGCGCTCGCGCGGCACCGGCGCGAGACCGTCGGGTTCGTCTTCCAGACGTTCCGCCTGCTCACGCACCTGACCGCACGCGAGAACGTCGCACTCCCGCTGCTCCTCGCTGGCAGGTCGCGTTCGAACGCCGAGCGCCGCGCGGACGAGCTGCTCGAGGGTGTCGGGCTCGGCGACCGCGCCGCGCACCGCCCGCCCGAGCTCTCAGGCGGCGAGCAGCAGCGCGTCGCGATCGCGCGTGCGCTCACGAACGCGCCGCGCCTGCTCCTCGCCGACGAGCCCACCGGTAACCTCGATGCGGACGCGGGGGCCGGGGTCCTCGCGCTTCTCGCCGACGTTCGGCGCGATCGCCGGCTCGCGGTGGTCGTTGCGACGCATGATGTCGAGGTCGCGAGCCGGGCGGAGCGGATCGTCCGCCTGCGCGCGGGCCGCGTCGAGGAGGATGCGAGGGGGATGCGAGGGCCTGCTGACCGCCGGCTCCCCTAGATCCTGCCGACGAGCTCCTTCGGCACGCCGGGGCGCTCGGCGCCGAGCTCGTTCGCTTTCCCCGCGTAGCCGTGTGGGTAGAGGCGCAGAAGGAGGTACGTCCCGGTGTTCGCGTCGTCGTCGCGCTCGAGCACGAGCGACGGCCCCCACGGCGAGGCGAAGCGCTGGCCGACGTTCGGTTTGGGCTTGCCGACCTCGAAGCCCTGCTTGTCCCACTGCAGGACCGCGAAGCCGCGGATGACGCGCTCCTCCTCGCCGCCCTCGTCGGGGGCCCAGCGGTGCGGTCCGTCGTGCTCGCGCTGGCACACCGCCGGCGAGCCCGAGTGCATCGTCACCCACTTGTGCACGTCGGCGTCCTTCGACTGCGCGCCCTGGGGGTACGCCTCGCGGTGGCGCTTCGCCCCCTCGCCGCAGAGGTAGTAGAAGAGCACGACGGCATCATATGCAGCGAGGTGAACGTCCGCCGGATCACGGTCGACGGCCTGAGCGTGCGCGTCGTCGAGGTCGCGCCGGAACGCGAGACCGACGTGCCCGCGCTCCACATCCACGGCCTCGGCGGGTGGGCGGAGAACTGGCGGGGAGTCCTCCCGGCCGTCGCCGCCGCCGGACGTCGCGCGATCGCGATCGACCTTCCGGGCTTCGGCGAGAGCGATCCGCCACGGCGCGCGCGCCACTTCGATCCCGCGGATCCGTTCTACGCGCCGTTCGTCTTCGCCACGCTCGATGCGCTCGGTATCGAGCGCGCCCACATCGCGGGGCACTCGCTCGGCGGGGCCGTCGCGTACACGGCGGCGGTCACGCGGCCGGAGCGCCTCGTGTCGCTCACGCTCGTCGCGCCGGGCGGGCTGGTGCGGGCGCTCGTGCGCGAGCTCCGCGTCCTCACGCTCCCGGGGATGGGGCTGCTCGCGAAGTGGCGGCGGTCGCCGGAGCTCACACGGCAGGTCCTCTATTCGTGCTTCTACGATCGGCGCGCCTGCCCCGAGGAGCTCGTCGACGAGGCGATCCGCTACGGGACTCCCGCCGTGGGCGAGATGATCCGCGCGCTGCGTTCGGCGGTCTCGTTCTTCGGCGGCGTCCGCGACGACGTCCGCCTCCCGTGGATCGCGCGGGCGGAGCGCTACCAGGGGCCGGCGCTCGTGGTGTGGGGACGCGACGACGCGATCGTTCCCTCGTCGGCGGCCTCCGAGGTGCGGCGGATCGCGCCGCAGGCCGAGGTGCGGATCATCGAACGCTGCGGGCACCTCGTCATGGTCGAGTGCCGCGACGCGTTCCTCGATGCGTTCCTCCCGTTCCTCGAGCGCAGTGGCAAGATGGACGCCTAGATGAGGACGCGGTCGCGCCCGAGCGCGCGGACGCCGAACGGCCTCGCGCTCCCGGCCGACGAGGTCGTCGCGGACTACCGCATCGCCGTCCGGAGCCGCGCCGCGAGCGTCATCTCGCGCCGCGAGGTGCTCACGGGAAAGGCCCCATTCGGCATCTCGGGCGAGGGCAAGGAGGTCGCGCAGCTCGCGCTCGCGCACGAGTTCCGCGAGGGCGACTGGCGCTCCGGGTACTACCGCGACCAGACGTGGTGCTTCGCATCGGGCATGGCGACGCTCGAGCAGTACTTCGCGCAGCTGTACGCGGATCCCGACGTCACGCGCGACCCGTTCTCCGCCGGCCGTCAGATGGTCAGCCACTTCGCGACGCGCACGGTCGACGAGCGCGGCGAATGGCGGCCGACGGTGAAGACGCGCAACACGGCGGCCGACCTCTCGCCCGTGTCCGGCCATCTGGGCCACGCGCTCGGGATCGCGTACGCGTCGAAGCTGTACCGCGGCGACCCGCGGTTCCGAGCGTTCGGCGAGGGCACGTTCACGGTCGGCGGCAACGAGGTCTCGTTCGCGTCGGTCGGGAACGCCGGCTGCGCCGAGGGGGTCTTCTGGGAGGTCCTGAACGCCGCCGGCGTGCTCCAGGTGCCGCTCGCGATCTCCGTCTGGGACGACGGCTTCGGCATCTCCGTCCCGAACGACCTCCAGGTGACGAAGGGCTCGATCTCGGAGATCGTCCGCGGCTTCGCGCCGAACGACACGCCCGGCGTCGGCGTGTACGTCGTGCGAGGCTGGGACTACCCGGCGCTCCGCGACACGTACGCGGCGGCGATCGCGAAGGTCCGGCGCGATCACACCCCGGCGCTCATCCACGTCACCGAGATGACGCAGCCGCAGGGCCACTCGACGAGCGGCAGCCACGAGCGGTACAAGACGCCTGAGCGGCTGCGCTACGAGACGGAGATGGATCCGATCGCGCGGATGCGCGCGTGGATGATCCGCGAGGAGCTCGCGACGGCGGCCGAGCTCGACGCGTACGAGCGTGAGGATCGCCAGAGCGTCGAGCGGATCCGCCAGCAGGCGTGGGAGGCGTACGCGGGGCCGAACCTGCGGCAGCGCGAGCGCGTCGTGTCGCTCCTCGAGCGCGCGGCGCGCGAGAGCGGGGCCGACGCGGTCGGGCGCGTCGCGAGCGACCTGCGCGACCAGGACGAGCCCGGGCGGCGCTTCGCGCACGCCGCCTTGGCGGCGGCGCTCGCCGCGCTGCGCGACACCGACGTGCCCGCGCGCGCCGAGGTGCGCGCGCTGTTCGCCGAGACCGAGCGCCAGGAGCGCGAGCGCTATGCGTCGCACCTCTACAGCGCGTCCGCGCGCTCGCCGCTCCGCGTCGAGGCGGTCCCGCCGGCGTACGACGGCGACGCCGAGCAGGTCGACGGACGGCAGATCCTCGTGCGCTGCTTCGACGAGCTGATCGGTCGCGATCCGCGCGTCTTCGTCATCGGCGAGGACGTGGGCCGGCTCGGCGACGTGAACCTCGTCTTCGAGGGCCTCCAGGCGAAGCACGGCCCGCTGCGGCTCACCGACACGGGCATCCGCGAGGCGACGATCCTCGGGCAGGGGATCGGCGCGGCCATGCGCGGGCTGCGCCCGATCGTCGACATCCAGTACCTCGACTACCTGCTGTACGCGCTCGAGCTCGCGTCCGACGACCTCGCGACGCTGCGGTATCGCACGGCGGGCGGGCAGATGGCGCCGGTCGTCATCCGCACGAAGGGGCACCGCCTCCAGGGGATCTGGCACACGGGCTCGCCGATGGGGATGCTCCTCGGGTCGCTCGCCGGCGTGCGCGTCTGCGTGCCGCGGAACATGACGCAGGCCGCGGGCATGTACAACACGGTCTTCGACTCCGACGACCCCGCGCTCGTCATCGAGGTCCTCTCGGGCTACCGCTTCAAGGAGCGCATGCCGACGAACATGAGCGCGATGCGCGTGCCGCTCGGCCTGCCCGAGGTCATCCGGAGCGGGCGCGACGTCACGCTCGTGACCTATGGCGCGTGCTGCCGTTTCGCGCTCGAGGCCGCGGAGCAGCTCGCCGCGCTCGGCGTCGAGCTCGAGGTCGTCGACCTGCAGACGCTCGATCCGCTGGACCTCCAGTGCGTCGCCGGTGCGTCCGTCCGGCGGACCGGCGCGCTCCTCGTCGTCGACGAGGACGTCCCGGGCGGCGCGTCCGCGCACGTCCTGCGGCACGTCCTAGAGGTGCAGGGCGCGCAGGATCGCCTGGAGGTGCCGGCGCGGACGGTCACGGCGACGGCGAACCGCAGCCCGGTGGGGCAGGATGGGGACCACTTCACCAAGCCGAACGTGTCGGACATCGCGCGCGCCGCCTACGCGATCGCGCGCGAGCGCGACCCCGACCGATACCCGGAGGTGTGGCCGCCGTGAGACAAAGAGGGCGCGAGCGCGGGTCCGGCGTTGCCGGCCCGAGCGAGTTCGACGAGCGGCGTCGAGGCGGCGAGGCCGGAGGCCGAGCGCGATGAGTGAGAAGACGAACGTCCAGGCCGTCCACGACACGCTGCTCGGGGAATTCCGCCGTGATCCGACGGTCATGATCCTCGGCGAGGACGTCGGGCGCCGCGGCGGCGTGTTCCGCGTCACCGACGGCTTCATCGAGGAGTTCGGCCCCTACCGCGTGCTCGACACCCCGCTCGCCGAGTCGAGCATCGTCGGCGTCGCGATCGGCCTCGCGCTCGCGGGCTTCCGCCCGATCGCGGAGATGCAGTTCGCGGACTTCTCGACGCCGGCGTTCGACCAGATCGTCCAGGAGGCGGCGCGCATCCGCTACCGCTCGAACGGACAGTGGGGCGTCCCGATGGTCGTGCGCATGCCGTGGGGCGCGGGGGTGCGCGGCGCGCTGTACCACTCGCAGTCGGTCGAGGAGTTCTACGCGCACGTGCCGGGGCTGAAGGTCGTCGCGCCGAGCACGCCGAAGGACATCACCGGGATGCTCCGCTCGGCGATCCGCGACGAGGACCCCGTCATCTTCCTCGAGCACAAGGCGACCTACCGCGCGGTGAAGGGCGACGTCCCCGACGGCGATTGGACCATCCCCCTCGGCCCGGCGGACGTGAAGCGCGAGGGGACCGACATCACCGTCTACGCGTACGGGCTCATGCTCCACAACTGCCTCAAGGCCGCGGAGGCGCTCGCCGCCGAGGGCGTCTCGGCGGCCGTCGTCGACGTGCGCAGCCTGCGGCCGCTCGACGCCCAGACGATCCTCCGCGAGGCGCGCAAGACGGGGAAGTGCCTCGTCGTCTACGAGGACAACCGCCTGTTCGGCGCCGGGGCCGAGATCGCCGCGCTCATCGCGGAGGAGGCCTTCGACGACCTCGACGCGCCGGTGATGCGGTACGGTGGACCTGAATCGCCCGCGACGCCGTTCAACAAGGTGCAGGAGGACGCCTTCCTGCCGGATCCCGAGCGGATCGCGCAGAAGATGCGCGAGCTCGCCGCGTACTAGGAGGCTACATGGCGACGTTCGAGCTGAAGATGCCGAAGCTCGGGGAGTCCGTCACCGAGGGGACCATCGGCAAGTGGCTCAAGCAGCCGGGCGAGAGGGTCGAGAAGTACGACCTGCTCGTCGAGGTCCAGACCGACAAGGTGAACACCGAGATCCCCTCCGAGGTCAGCGGGACGCTGAAGGAGATCAAGGTGAAGGAGGGGGACACGGTCCCCGTGGGCGCGCTCCTCGCCGTCTTCGACACGGCGGAGACGGGGGCCGCCGCCGCCACGGCTGCGCCGCAGCCCCAGCCTCCGGCCACCCCGGCACCCGCGGCTGAGCCGCCGAAGACCGCACCGGCGGCGGCTGAGCCGCCGGAACCCTCTCAACCCGGCGTGGTCCCCCCGGCCTCCGGCCGGCTCCCCGCCTCGCGGGGACCCTCGGCGGCTCAGCCGCCGGCACCCGCGATGTCGGGTAACGGGCGCGCCGCGGTGAGCGCGACGATGCAGGCACCGGGCGGCATCGAGCCGAGCGAGATCCGCGCGACGCCGGCGGTGCGCAAGCTCGCGGCCGAGCACGGCGTCGACATCACGCGCATCCAGGGCACGGGGCTGAACGGCCGCGTGTCACGGCAGGACGTCGAGCAGTACATCGTGCGGATCCAGCAGGCGACCGCCGCCACCCAGCCCACGGCGCCGCCGGCCGGTCCGCAGCGTCCCGCGTACGCGCCGATCTCCGGCGACCAGCCGCTGAAGCTCACCCAGATGCGCCGCGCCATCGCCGAGAACATGGCGCAGGCATGGACCGCGCCGCACGCGCATGCCGTCATGGAGGTCGACATGACGAACCTCATGCGCTACCGCGAGCAAGTCCGTGGAGACTTCGCGGCGCGCGAGGGGTTCGACCTGTCGCCGGCGGCGTTCATCGTGAAGGGCGCGGTCGAGGGGCTGCGCGCCGTCCCGCTCATCAACGCGAGCTGGACCGATCAGGGGGTCGTCCTCCACGGAGCGGCGAACGTCGGCTACGCCGTCGCGCTCGGCGACGAGGGACTGGTCGTGCCGGTGATCAAGAGCGCCGACGAGAAGAGCATCGCGGGCCTCATGCGCGCGATCCGCGACGTCGTCGATCGGGCGAAGGCGAAGAAGCTGACGTTCGACGACTTCGCCGGCGGGACCTTCACCGTGAACAACACCGGGCCGCTCGGGACGATCGTCTCGAGCCCCATCGTGCCGCCCGGGCAGGCGGCGATCTGCTCGAGCGAGTCCATCGTGAAGCGCCTCGTCGTCATGGACGACGACAGCATCGCGATCCGCTACCGGATGAACCTCGTCATCGGGTTAGCACAACGCGACGTCGCCCGCGCCACGGCCGCGCGCTTCCCGCCGGTTCTGCGCTACTTGCTGCCGGCCGTACGCCAGGGTGGCACCGTCTTCTGCAGCGGCGCCGATCAGGATCCAGGTCCCAGGACGGGTCAGGGCCCCCC
>CAZSRI010000037.1:0-19709 GCA_964609145.1 uncultured Chloroflexota bacterium | reverse complement strand
CGCGGACTGCCTGCGGTCGGGCATCGTGTTCGGCTACGTCGGCCTCGTCGAGGGCCTCATCGGGCGGATCCGGGGCGAGCTCGGCGGCGCCGCGCGCGTCGTCGCGACCGGCGGCCTCGCCCCGACGATCGCGCCGCTCACTTCGGCGATCGAGCGCGTCGACGAGGACCTCACGCTCGAAGGGCTGCGCATGCTCTGGGAGCTGAACGCGTGAACCATTCGTCGCAGGGGGCTCCGCCCCCTTCCACCCCCGGGGTGCTCGCGGGGCGTCTCGTCGTGCTCGGCGTCTCAGGGTCGATCGCCGCCTACAAGGCCGTCGAGCTCGCGCGCCGGCTCACGCAGGCCGGCGCGGCGGTGCAGGTGATCATGACGCGCTCGGCCACCGAGTTCGTGCAGCCGCTGACGTTCCAGGCGCTCACCTACCGGCCCGTCGAGATCGAGATGTTCGCGGGCATCGACGAGCGTGCGGCGGGGCACGTCTCGATGGGCCTGCACGCCGACTGCATCGTCATCGCACCCGCCACCGCGCACGTCGTCGCCCGCCTCGCGCACGGCTTCGCCGACGACCTCCTCGCGACGACGGTGCTCGCCTCGAGCGCGCCCGTGATCGTCGCACCGGCCATGGAGACGC
Source organism: uncultured Chloroflexota bacterium (assembly GCA_964609145.1). Classification (GTDB taxonomy): domain Bacteria; phylum Chloroflexota; class Limnocylindria; order P2-11E; family P2-11E; genus JACPOT01. The sequence goes on along the minus strand of CAZSRI010000037.1, from coordinate 19,078 downwards.
ACATGTGGCAGAACGCGGCGACGCGGGCCAACGTCGCGACCCTGCGCGAGCGCGGGATCCGGGTCGTCGACCCCGAGCCCGGCGAGCTCGCGTCGGGCATGGTCGGACAGGGCCGGCTCGCGTCGATCGAGCGGATCGAGGCGGAGGTCGCCGACGCGCTCCGCGCGCGCTCGCGTCTCCTCGCGGGACGGCGCGTCGTCGTGACCGCCGGGCCGACGCTCGAGCCGATCGATCCCGTGCGCGTCATCACGAACCGCTCGAGCGGCAAGATGGGGTACGCGGTCGCGAGCGCCGCCCGCGAGGCTGGCGCCGACGTCACGCTCATCACCGGCCCGACCGCGCTCGGCGCGCCTTCGGGCGTGCGGACGGTCGCGATCGAGAGCGCGGCCGAGCTCCGCGACGCGGTCGTCGCGGCGCTGCCTGACGCCGACGCGATCGTCATGGCGGCCGCGGTGGCCGACTACCGCGCGGCCGAGCCGAGCGAAGCGAAGCTGAAGAAGGGCGAGATCGGCGCTGAGCTCACCCTGCGGCTCGTGCGCTCGGCCGACGTCATCGGCGCGGTCGTGGCGGCGCGCCGGCCGGGGACGATCGTCGTCGGATTCAAGGCCGAGACGGGCGACGCGGTCGGAGAGGCCGAGCGCATGCTCCGCGAGAAGGGCTGCGACCTCGTCGTCGCGAACGACGTGAGCCGCGACGTGTTCGGCGCCGACTCGGACGAGGTCGCGTTCGTGAGCGCCGACGGCGTCGAACGGCTGCCGCGCCTCGCGAAGAGCGACGTCGCACGCCGGCTCGTCGAGAAGATCGCGGAGCGGCTCGGTTAGGCCCGGCGAGGCACCGCTCGGACGTCGGCGGGGAGGATCGTGAACGCGCCGCCCTGGAGCGGACGGATCGCGCGGAAGTGGCGCTCGTCGAGGGTCAGCAGACGGACCGTGGCGTATCGCTGGGCGAGCACGACGATCGACGCGTCAGCGAGGCCGACGGGCATGTCTTCATACCGGTGCATCACGGCCGACGCCGTCGCGAGGTCTCCGCGGTCGAACGGTACGAGAGCGTAAGCGCCCGCCGCGACCTCGTCCGCGAACCGAAGGGCCGCATGAGGCCCAACCCTCGAGGCGACGAGATGGTCGATCTCCTGCAGCACGAAGGGCGAGAGGTAGCGCGGGCCGCGCTCGGAGCTCAGGACTTCCGCGACACGATCGTGAAACGTGTCCCCTTTGTTCAGCAGCGCGATCAGCCCGCTGCTATCGAGCACTAGCAGTGCGTGCCTCCGGCGCGCGCCTCTTCGCGTACCGCTTTCGCATCTCAGGAGGAAGGCTGTCCAGCCCCATGTCCTCGAGGTACTCGTCGACGCGGCTGGCGAAGTGGGGCTCTCCACTATCGAACAGTGGGAACGTCGGGAGCGGCGCGAGCACGGCGTCAAGGCCCTCCCGAATGAGCTGGGCCTCGGAGACGCCGCGCTCGCGCGCGCGGGCGCGCAGACGCTTCTTCAGGGCCTTCGGCAGATAGACGGTCGTCTTCTCCACGGGCATGTATGGTACGTCGGGTGGCACTTGCGAAGGCCGTCCAATGGGTCACGTTCGACTGCTACGGGACGCTCATTGACTGGGAGCGCGGGATCACCGACGCGCTGCTGCCGCTGCTCCCGCCCGGCACGGACCGCATCGCGCTCGCGAAGCGCTACATCGAGGTCGAGGCCGAGGTCGAGAAGGGCGAGCATCTTCCGTACAAGGTCGTGCTCGATCGCGCGAGCCGCGCGCTCCTCGCGGAGAAGGGCGCGCCGCTCCCGGACGACCGTCCCTCGCCGCTCCCGTGGTCGCTCCCGTCGTGGCCGCCGTTCCCCGAGGTGCCGAACGCGCTGCGGGAGCTGCGCCGCCGCGGCTATCGCCTGGCGATCCTCTCGAACGTGGACAACGATCTCCTGCGGACGTCGATCCGCGCGATCGGCGTCGAGCCCGACCTCACCGTGACCGCCGAGGACGCGCATGGCTACAAGCCCGCGCGCGGCCACTGGCGCGTGTTCGAGGAGCGCACCGGAGCTGGGAAGACGAACACGGTCCACGTCGGCGCGAGCCTCTACCACGACATCCGGCCGACGACGTCGTGGGGCTGGCGCAACGTGTGGATCGCGCGGCGGATCGAGCCGCTCCGCGGCGCGTCGCCCATGCGGATCCTCCCCGACCTCGCGGGCCTGCCCGACACGATCGACGAGCTGGCCCGTCTCGAGGTCGCGTAGGTGCGGGTCGCCGTCGTCGGCATGGGGGCGATCGGCCACGTCGTCGCGAAGGCGCTCGACGGGCACGCCGACCTGGTGCGCATCGACCGCACCCGCGCACCGCTCCGCGACGGCGAGGCGCTCGTCGACGCGGCCGTCGTCTGCGTGAAGGGCTACGGCACCGCGTGGGCGGCGGACGTCGCGGCGCGCGTCGTCTCCCGCGAGGGCGTCGTCGCGACGGTGCAGAACGGGCTCGGGAACGTCGAGATCCTGGCGGCCGCCGTCGGCGCCGACCGCGTCGCGGCCGGCGTCATCTACGTCGGCGCGGAGCTGCGCGACGGCGAGCTCATCGCGACCGGCGCCGGACGCGTCGAGCTCGGGCGGCCGCGCGCCGCGCGCGCCCGGGAGCATCTCGAGGCGCTCGCGCGCGCGATGGCCGCCGGCGGCATGGAAGTGACCGTCGTCGACGATCCGTCGCCGTCGGTGTGGCGCAAGCTCGTCGTGAACGCCGCGATGAACCCGACGACCGCGATCTTCCGTCTCCGCAACCCGGACATGCCGGGGCACCCGGCGGCGGCGCCGCTCGCCGATGAGCTCGCCCGCGAGACGGCGCGCGTCGCCCGCGCGGCCGGTATCGCGATCGACCCCGATGGCGCGCCCGGCATGTGGCGCGCGACGGCCGGCTTCGTCGAGCGCTCGTCGATGCTCCAGGACGTCGAAGCGGCCCGGCCGACGGAGATCGACGCGATCAATGGGGCGGTCGCTCGTGAGGGTGCACGCCTGGGTGTGCCTGCGCCGCTCAACGAGGCCATCGCGATCCTCGTGAAGGCCGTCGACGTGCCCTAGCAGGCAGGCAGACCCAATGCATCGGGCCTCTCGACCGTTCTGTCCGGTAAGACACGCGGCATCCGCCGCGGGCTGTACAGAGAGGTGGCCTATGCGGACGTTCCTCGTCTGGCTCGCGGTCGTGGGGCTCGCGCTGCTCGCGGCCGCACCCGCGCTCGCGAACACCGCTGCCGGCGGCTCCGGCGACGGCGACTCGGCGGATACCGGCGCTCCCGCCTGGGTCACCGATGCGATCGACGGCGGCGGCCCGCCGGCGTGGGTCGACGACGTCAAGACGAACGGTGGCCCTCCCTCGTGGGTGCAGACGGGCGACTCGTCCGAGGCGGATGAGGCCGAGAACGAGTCCGACTCGCACGAGGCCGACTCGGGCGAGCACGCGGGCGGCGCGTCCGACAACGCGGCGACGCCGTCGAGCGGCCAGCCCGACTGGGTCCAGACGGTCAAGACCGACGGCGGTCCGCCCGCCTGGGTCGACGACGTGAAGTCGGCCGGCGGTCCCCCGGCGTGGGTCGCCGACCACCGCGCGACGCCGAGCACCAAGCCCGGGCACTAGCCGGACCCTCCAAGCCCCCGCGACGCGGCGTGGGCGCGGCGAGCCGCCGCCCCCCGCCGCGTCGCCTTCCCGGGCCGAACGGCACTCACCGCGCTGGGTACCCTCATGCCATGCGCCACGTCGCCATCCTCGGCGGAGCGCGCACGCCGTTCGTGCGTGCCGGCACCGCGTTCGCCGAGCTCGACGTCCTCGACCTCGCGACCGCCGCGACGGCCGAGGCGCTCGCGCGCACCGAGGTCGATCCCGCGGCCATCGACGAGGTGATCGTCGGGAACGTCGCGCGGCCCGTCGCGTACCACAACCTCGCGCGCGAGGTGGTCCTCGCGCTCTCCCTGCCGCAGACGATCCCCGCCTTCACCGTCGGCATGGCGTGCGCGTCGGCGTGCGTCGCGATCACGACCGGCGCCGACGCGATCGCGACCGGCAACGCGAGCGTCGTCGTGGCGGGCGGGAGCGAGTCGCTGACGAACGTCCCGCTGACGCTCGCGCCGAAGCTCGCGCGCGCGCTCGTCGCGGCGTCGCAGGCGAAGAGCCTTGCGGCGAAAGCGCAGAGCCTCGCCGACGTGCGTCCCGGCGATCTCGCGCCGGTGGCCCCCGGGATCCGCGAGACGTCGACCGGGCTCACGATGGGCCAGTCCGCCGAGCGCATGGCCGCGATCAACGCGATCGCGCGCGAGGCGCAGGACGAATGGGCGCTGCGCAGCCACCGGCTCGCGGCCGCGGCGTGGGACGACGGCCGTCTCGCCGCGGAGGTCGCGCCCGTATACGTCGACGGACACGCCGTGACGGCGGACGGCCACATCCGCCGGGACTCGACGATGGAGAAGCTGGCGTCGCTCGCGCCGGTGTTCGACCGCGACCACGGGACGATCACCGCGGGGAACTCGAGCCCGCTCACCGACGGCGCCGCGACGGTCGTCCTCGCCGACGAGGAGGCGGCGCGCGCGATGGGACGCGAGCCGCTCGCGTTCGTCCGCTCGTACGCGTACGCCGCGGTCGATCCGGCGGACCAGCTCCTCATCGCGCCCGCGTACGCGATCCCCGTCGCGCTCCGCCGCGCGGGGATCTCGCTCGCCGACGTCGACCTCTTCGAGATGCACGAGGCGTTCGCGGCGCAGGTGCTCTCGACCTTCAAGGTGCTCGAGCGCAGCGGCGTCGGGCGGATCCCCGAGGAGCGCGTGAACGTCATGGGCGGGTCGATCGCGCTCGGGCATCCGTTCGGCGCGACGGGCGCGCGCGTCGTCCTCAGCCTGGCGCGCGAGATGCGCCGGCGCGGCGCGCGCTACGGCCTCGCGAGCGTGTGCGCCGCCGGCGGCAACGGCGCGGCGATCGTGCTCGAGGCGCCGGCGTGACCGCGACGAGCACGCGGGGGGCTCTGCCCCCCGCCGACCCCCGACGCGGGCCGTCCGTCACGTTCGTTCCCTCCGGCGCGAACGGCGTCGCCCGCATCGTCATCGACCGGCCGGACGACAGCGTGAACGCGATCGACCCGCGCATGATCGAGGACCTCGCCGCGGCGATCGACGACGCGCGGCGGGCGCGGCCGCGCGGGCTCGTCGTCGAGAGCGCGAAGCCCGACCAGTTCGTCGGCGGCGCGGACCTCGACCTCGTCCCGACCGCGCCGCGCGACGACCTCGAGCGCGCGAGCCGCGCCATCCAGGGCGTCTTCGACGAGCTCGCCGCGCTGCCGTTCACGACGGTCGCGGCCATCGCGGGGAGCGCGCTCGGCGGCGGCTTCGAGCTCGCGCTCGCGTGCGATAGACGCGTCGCGGCCGACCTGCCGTCCGTCCGCATCGGGCTGCCCGAGGTGACGATCGGCCTCGTGCCGGCGGGCGGCGGGACGCAGCGCCTGCCGCGCCTCGTCGGGCTGCCGCGTGCGCTCGACCTCATCCTCGCCGGCCGGCGCATGAGCGCGAAGCGCGCGCTGCGCGCTCACCTGCTCGACGAGGTCGTGCATCCCGCCGTGCTCGCGCGCGCCGCCGAGGAGGCGGCGCTGCGCGGCGGCAAGGCGCGCCGCGACGGCGGACGCACGGCGGCGGAGCGCGCGGCGACGCACTTCGCGCCCGCGCGCGCCTTCGCACTCTCGCAGGCGCGCTCGCGCGTGCTCGCGGACACGCAGGGCCACTACCCGGCGCCGCTCCGCGCGATCGACGCGATCGCGACCGGTCTCGCGAACGGCATGGCCGCCGGGCTCGCGGCCGAGGCGCGCGCGTTCGCCGACCTCGCCGCGACCGAAGGCACGCGGAACCTCATCCGCCTGCTCCTGCTCACGCTCGCGCAGCGTCGCGCGGCCCTCGCCGGCCTCGGCGAGCCGCGGCCGGTGCGGCACGTCGGCGTCGTCGGGCTCGGCTTCATGGGGTCGGGCATCGCGCAGGCGGCGTCGGCCGCGGGGATGACGGTGCGCGCGCGCGACCGCGACGCGGCGGCGGTCGCGAAGGGGCTCGCGCAGGTGCGCACGCTCACGACGGAGGCGGCGCGCAAGGGCGTGTTCGAGCGGCGCGAGGCCGCGCGGATCGCCGGCCGCGTGCACGGCGGCGCCGACCTCGCCGGCTTCGCCCACGCGGACCTCGTCGTCGAGGCCGCGTTCGAGGACCTCGCGGTGAAGCGCAAGGTCGTGGCCGAGCTCGAAGCGGTCGTGCGCGACGACGCGGTCATCGCGTCGAACACGTCGGCGCTCCCGATCGCGGAGATCGCGCGCGGCGCGCGGCGTCCCGAGCGGGTCGTCGGGATGCACTTCTTCTCGCCCGTCCACAAGATGCCGCTCGTCGAGGTCGTGCGGCCGCCGGGCGCGGATCCGTCCGCGGTCGCGACCGTCGTCGCGGCGGCGGCGGCCATGGGGAAGACGCCGATCGTCGTCGGGGACGGCTCGGGCTTTTACACGACGCGCGTCATCAGCACGATGATCGGCGACGCGTTCGCGCTCGTCGCCGGCGGCGTCGCCGTCGACGCGATCGACCGCGCGATGACCGCCTTCGGCTGGCCCGTCGGCCCGCTGAAGCTGGCCGACGAGGTCGGCCTCGAGGTCGGGGCGCACGCCGCGGAGACCGTCGCGAAGGCGCGCGGCCTCGCCGTGCCCTCCATCGTCGGCGACCTCATCCGCGAAGGCTTCAAGGGCAAGGGCCGCGGCGGCGGCTTCTACCTGTACGACGGGAAGCGCGCGACGCCGAACCCGCGCGTGTACGCGCTCCTGCCCAGCGCAGGGGGCTCCGCCCCGTTCCACCCCCGCGAGGTCCCCGCGGAGGCGATCGCCGAGCGCCTCACGGAGACGTTCGTGCGCGAGGCGCTGCGGTGCCTCGAGGAGGGGATCCTGCGCTCTGAGGAAGAGGGCGACCGGGGCGCCATCCTCGGCCTCGGCTTCCCGCCCTTCCTCGGCGGGCCCTTCCAGTACGCGCGGGCGAAGGGGATCCGATGAGCAACTTCTTCACGGAGAACGCCGACCTCGTCGAGGTCTTCGACCGGCAGATCCCGTGGTCCCGCGTCGCGCGCGCCGCGGCGGGCGCCGAGGCGAACGTCGCCGAGACGGTCGCGACGTGGCGCGAGGTCCTCGACCTCGCCGGCCGCTACATCGGCTCCGAGATCGCGCCGCGCGCTCCCGAGGTCGACGAGATCGGCGTCATCCGCGAGGACGGCCACGTCCGGATGAACGCGCCGATGACCGAGAGCCTCCGCGGCCTCGCCGAGCTCGGGCTCGCGTCGCCCGCGATCCCCGAGGCGTACGGCGGATCGGCGCTGCCGTTCACCGTCACGATGATGGTCGCGGAGATGCTCGCCCGCGCCGACCTCGCGACGCAGGTGCAGCACGGCATCGGCTGGAACTCGCCCGCCGCGCTCATCTTCCGGTTCGGGACGGACGAGCAGAAGACGCGCTACCTCCCGCGGCTCGCGAAGGGGGAGATCATGGGCGCGGTCGCGATGACGGAGCCGCAGGCGGGATCCGACGTCGGGCGGCTATCGACGACGGCGACGCCGCGCCAGGACGGGTGCTTCATCCTGCGGGGCCGCAAGCAGTTCATCTCCGCGGGGCAGGGCGAGTTCGTCATCGTTCTCGCGCGCCTGCCCGGCACGAGCGGCCTCGACGGCCTCGGGCTGTTCATCGCCGAGCGCGAGGGGGGCAACTACCTCATCGAGCGCGCCGAGCACAAGTTCACGATCCGCGGGTCGCCGACGTGCGCGCTCGTGTTCGAGGACAGCCGCGCCATGCCGCTCGGCGAGCCGGGCGAGGGCTGGCGGCAGATCCTCACGTTCATGAACGAGTCGCGCCTCGGCGTGGGCATCCAGGGGATCGGCGTCGCGACCGCGGCGTACGAGAAGGCGTCGGCGTACGCGGCCGAGCGAGTGCAGATGGGGAAGCCGATCCGCGAGCACCCGATGGTCGCGGACATGCTCCTCGAGATGCGCACGACCGTGGCCGGCGCGCGCGCGCTCGCGTACGAGGCCGCCGCGCTCCAGGATCTCGTCCTGTTCGCGAACGACCGGCGCGCCGCGCGCGACCTGCGCGAGCTCACCCCGCTCGTGAAGTGGTACGGCACCGAGGGCGCGGTGCGCGTCTGCCGCCTCGCGCTCCAGGTGCACGGCGGGTACGGCGTCGTCGACGACTACGACGTCGGACGATTCATGCGCGACAGCCTCATCACGCCGATCTACGAGGGGACCAGCCAGATCCAGGCGCTCATGGCGGTGAAGGACCTCATGAAGTGGACGATGCAGCGGCCGGCGACGCTCATGCGCGGCGGCCCCTCGCGCATGCTCGCGAGCGCCTCGTTCGACGGGAGGATCGGCGCGGACTTCGCCGCCGCGCGCGGTCACGTCATGGGCTCGCTGCGGCTGCTCCTCGGGCGACTGGTGCGGCGCAAAGGGATCGGCGCGCTGCGCGGGCGCGCGCTCAGCGACGACGACCTCGGCCCGATCCTCCTCCACGCGGAGCGGATCTGTGAGGCGCTCGCGCACACGCACGTCGCGCGGATCCTCGGCGAGCGCGCGAAGCTCGTGCCGGAGCGGCGGCCGCTCGCCGAGCGCGCCGCGCGGACGGCGCGCCTCGTCGCGGAGCGGGACCGCCGCGCGATCGCGATGGACGATGGCTCCGTGCTCGCGCAGGCCGCGGAGTGGAGGCGCGAGCGCGGCGGGTGATGCGGCGGAGACCTTTCACAGTCCTCGCTTCGTGCGGTACGCGGGCACGGTGATCATCGGCGGGCGCTCGACGCTCGCGATGTCGTGCACGTCGAGGTGCAGGCCGCCGTCCTCGGGGCGGATGAGCTTCATCGTCGAGTTCGCGTCCTCCCAGAGGCGCTCGCCGCGCGCCTCGCCGATCCGCCGCATCGCGACCTGGAGGATCTGGAACGACATCTTCGAGAGCTCGTAGAGGCTCTGGTTGCGGTGTATGCGCTGCTTCATGTCGACCTGGGCGATCGCGCCGAGGCCGGCGCGCTGGAGCGTGTCGACGAGGAGACCCGTCTCGACGCCGTAGTGCGTGAAGAACGGGAGCTGCTCGAGCAGCGATCGCCGCCCACCCTGCTCGCCCGAGAGCGGCTGGACCATCCCCGAGAGCTCGGGGAAGAAGAGGTTGAAGATCGGCCGCGCCGTGAGCTCGGTGACGCGGCCGCCGCCGGTGGCCTGGAGCTCCCCGCCGATCGAGATCGGCCGCTGGTAGAAGGCCTTCACGAACTGGATCTCGGGGCGCAGGAGCAGCGGGCCGAGGATCCCGTACACGAACTTCGGGTGGAAATTCGAGACGTCGGTGTCGACCCAGACGATGAGGTCGCCCGTGAGCACGTGCAGGCTCTTCCAGAGCGCCTCGCCCTTGCCCGTGTACGACCCCGTCTCGGGCAGGACCTGCTGATGGACGTGCACGGGCACGCCTTCGCCGCGCGCGACCTCGCGCGTGCCGTCGGTGCTATTGGAGTCGATGACGACGAGCTCGTCGACGAGCGGCGCACGCTCCATGAGGCGCGAGCGGATCGCGCGGACGATCCGCCCGATCGTGGCCTCCTCGTTCAGCGCCGGGAGGGCGACGGAGATGCGGAGCCCCTGCGCCCGCTTCGCCTCGACGAGGCGCGCGAGGTCGGCGAACTCCGTGCTCGCGAACGTGTTCTCGGCGAACCAGCGGTCGACGATCTCACCGATCGCGCGGCTGCGCTCGACGCGGTCGGCGGGCAGCGCGCGCGCCGTCGGCAGCGGCGCGGCGAACGGCGCGCGCGTGCGCACGACGATCGCGGGCTTGCCGCCCCCGAGGAGCGCGCTCCCGATGGGCCCCAGCGGCTCGCGCGTCGCTTCGCGTCCGGTGGCGCCGAACACGATCGCGTCGTGGCGCTCGAGCTCGTCGCCGATCACCTCCGCCGGGTCGCCGCTGCGCGAGACGAGGTGCTCGACGTGCGGGTCGAGGACGCGCTCGCCGACGAGTCGGTAGATGCCGAGCGGACTGCGATGGTCGGGGTCGGTGACGTGGAGGAGGGTGAGGCTCGCGTCGCGGCGTCGCGCGAGCGCGCTCGCGACCGAGACGGCGAGGTGCGCGTAGCGGCCGCCGCGGACCGGGACGAGGATCCGCCGGACGCGGGCGAAGGAGCCGCGGACGATCGCGATGTCGCAGGGCGGATCGCGCAGGAGCTGGTCGACGGTCGTGCCGAGGACGTCCCAGCCCGCGCGCCGCCAGCCGAGGACGAGGATCGCCGGCGACTCGCGATGAGCGAGCTCCACGACGGCGTCCCAGCCGCGGCGCGCGACCGTGACGACCGGGCGGACGCGGGCGCTTTCGCCGCGCGTCTCGGCCGCGACCGCCTCGAGCTCGCGGCGCCGCGTGCGCGCCTGCGGCTGCTCCGTCGCGAGCGACCGCCCCGCGCCGACCTCGAGGACGGACACCAGGACGAGCTCGTCCCCGCGCGCGAGCGCGGCGGCCGCGTCGACGACGTGCCGCTCGCGCTCGAGGTCGACGAGGACGGCGAGCGCCTTCATTCCGACCCTCGGTCGGGCAAAGCCCTCCCTCGGGCCGCGGTGCTCGACCTCGTCGCCTGGGCGCCTCGGTCCGCGCGCCGTGGCGACCGTTGACCGAGAACGATCGGCAGCACCTGCTCGCGCAGGATGCGCGGCCACGCGTGCTCCTTGGCGCGGCGGCGCAGCCGGGCGACGGGGTCGTCGCGGAGGCGCCGCTCGACCGCGGCGGCGATCGTGCGCCCGTCGGCGGCGGGGTCGACATACGTCGCGTCGCCCTCCGCGAGCGCGCGCAGCGTCGGGAGGTCGGAGCAGATGACGGGCAGGCCGTGCGCGCCAGCCTCGAGGATCGGGATGCCGAACCCCTCCGCCTCGCTCGGGAGCACGACGCAGTCCGCGAGCGCGAACAGGTCCGCCATGACGCGGTCCGTGACGCGCACGCCGAGCGCGTGCAGGACGTGGACGCCTTCGACGCGCCGAGAGCGCGCCGCGAGCTCGCCCGCGTACGCGCGGTTCGCGACGTTGTGCGGGCCGGGCGATCCCGTGACGAGGAGCGCGGCGCGCGGGTGGCGCGCGCGGAGCGCGGCGAGCGCGTCGATCGCGGCCTCGATGCGCTTGCGGCGCGTGAGCCGCGCCGGCAGGAGGAGCAGGGGATCGGCGCCGGCGAGCGCGAGGCGCTCGGCGAGGGCCGCGCCCGCCGGAGAGAGCCCCAGGCGCGCGGAGAGGTCGATCCCGTTCGGCACGACGGCGACCCTCGGCCGCGGCATGCCGGTCAGCCGCGCGAGCTGCCGCGCGCGCTCCTCCGACACCGTGACGTACCGCACGTTCGGCACGGCGCGCGCGACGATGTCCCACGGATCGCCCGCGTGGCGCTCCGCGGCGTAGCGCGGATCGAGCCACGCGATGTCGTGCGTCCAGGCGATCACGACGCCCGGGCGCTCCTGCGCGAGCGCCGCGAGCGCCTCGGCGAGCGCGAGCGACTTGTGCATCGTCATCACGTTGTGGGCGACGACGCGGTCGGCACCGCGCACGAGCGGACGCAGCGCGCGCACGAGCCGCTCGACGAGGCGCGCGTGCTCCGGCGTCACCTCGCCGCGCGCGAGCGCGCGCAGGTCGCGCAGCACCGCGGGGTGCGTCGACCCCACCTCGGGGATGCGCGCGAGCCGTGTGCCGCGCGGCGCGCGTCCGCGTCCGGCGACGATCGTCACCGCGGCGCCCGCGTCGCGCAGGGCCGCGGCGTGCGCCGCCATCACCTGCTCGACGCCGCCGAGCACGGACGGTGCGGTGTAGTGCAGGAGGACGACCCTCGGTCTCATCGCCGGCCTACGCGCTCGCCAGCTCGCGGGCGCCTCCGGCCCGTTCGCGTCCCGGGTGGACCAGCTGCGGACCGCCGCCTTCGACGACGACGCCCTTGCGCGTCCGTGACGCGCGGAACGCGAGCCGCGCGCCGTGGACGCGCAGGTCCGCGACCTCGATGGCGCGCAGCCACGACGGCAGCGCGGGGTCGACGACGAGGCGCCCGTCGCGCAGGCGGGGCGCCAGGCCGAGCATCGTGCGCAGGCACAGGAACACGACGCCGGCCGACCATGCCTGCGGGATGCACGCGACGAGGTAGTCGGCGGGGCGCGAGCTGAAGCGCAGGTCGCGCGCGAAGCCGCAGAAGAGCTCGGGCAGCCGCGCGTTCGGGAAGCGCTTGCCGGCCTCGAAGATCCCCTCGATCACCGCCGCCGCCTCCTCGCGGAACCCGTAGCGCGCGAAGCCTTCGGCGATGAGCGCGTTGTCGTGGGGCCACACCGATCCGTTGTGGTAGCTCATCGGGTTGTACGTCGGCCACTCGCTCGAGAGCGTGCGGATGCCCCAGCCCGTGAACATGTCGGGCTGCATCAGCCGGCGCACGACGGCCGCGGCGTGCTCGTCGCTCGCGATCCCCGACCACAGGGCGTGCCCCGCGTTGCTCGTGACGGCGCGCACCTGCTCCTTGCGGCCGTCGAGCGCCTGGGCGTAGCAGCCCTCGCCGTCCATCCAGAAGTCGCGTTCGGATCGCGCCGCGAGGTCGCGCGCCTCGCCGCGGAGGCGGTCGGCCGTGCGGCGATCCCCGTCGAGCTCGTACAGCTCCGCGAGGCCCGTCTTGGCGGCGTACACGTAGCCCTGCACCTCGACGAGCGCGATGGGGAGCTCCACAGGGCGGCCGTCCGGATAGGCGATCGACGTCGCCGAGTCCTTCCAGCCCTGGTTGCGGATCTCGCTCGCGCGGCCGGCGTCACCGTACTCGACGTAGCCGTCGCGGTCGGCGTCCCCGTGCGGGCCGTCGCACCACGCGAGCGCGCGCTCGACCGCGGGCAGGAGTTCGCGCCACAGGCCGCGGTCCCCGGTCCAGCGGATCGTCTCCGCGAAGAGCATCGCGAAGAGCGGCGTCGCGTCGGCCGACCCGAAGTACGGGCTGTGCGGGATCTCGCCGGTGCGCGCGAGCTCGCCGCGCCGCAGCTCGTGGAAGATCTTCCCGGGCGCCTCCTCGGTCCGCTCGTCGACGCGCGTCCCCTGATGCCGCGCGAGGAACCGCAGCGTGCCGCGCGCGATCTCGGGGTGCCAGCAGAGCGTCTCGTACGCGGCGATGATCGAGTCGCGCCCGAACGGCACCGCGTACCACGGGATCCCCGCCGTCGGGAACGGGCCGACGTCGGTGAACTCGAGGAGCGCGCGCAGGTCGAGCGCGCTGCGATGGATGAGGCCCTCGTCGAGCGTCTCGGAGCTCGTGCGGAACCGCGTGCACGAGCGGAGGAATCGGCGGTAGCGCGTGTTCAGCGCATCGAGCGCGTCGTCGAAGCCCGGCGGCGATCCCGCCTCGCCCGCGCCGTCCTCGCGCGGCACGATCCTCAGCTCGATCGCGAAGACCTTCTGCGGCCCGAGGTGGCGGCGGTAGCGCAGCGTTCGCGCTTCACGCTCGTCGGGGGCCGGGCGGGCGGTCACGAGCGTCTCGCGCCGGACGCCGTCGCGGCCGGTGCGCGCGAAGGCGAGCCCGTCGCCGTCCCGGCGCCCCTCCGCGACGCGGCCGTCGCGCGCGATGCCGCGGTACCCGCGCACGGCGAGCATGTCGGCGAACGTCGCCTCGAGCTCGATCTCGACGACGAGATCGACCGCGGCGGGCGTCGCGTTGAGGAACCCGATCCGCTCGCGCAGCCCGTCCGCGAGGAAGCGCGTGCGGCGGATCGACAGCGTCTCCTGCACGTGGCGCGCGGTCCCGAGCATCTCGCCGGTCGACTCCATGAGCTGGAACGTCGCGACGTACGCCTGCTCGTCGTTCACCGAGAGCAGGAGCGGGCGGCGGCCGTTCACGCGCAGCGCGAAGCCCGAGAGGTACTGCGTGTCGCGGTAGTAGAGGCCGAGCGGGCTCGTCCCTCCGAGCGGGAGCGAGCCGTCGTCCTCGGTGACGAGGACGAGCGCGTCCTCCTTCAGCGCGACGGTCATCGGGGTCCCCGGAGGCCGAGACAGCGAAGCAGGCTCGACCGGGCGGGGTGATTCACCAGGCGCGCACCAGGTCCGGCTTCGCCGCCTCGAACGCCGCCGCCTGCTCCTCGACGAGGCGCTCCGCCTGCGCGGTCGTGAGCTCGCGCGCGTCGCCGATGTACCGCGCGACGCGCCCGAAGTAGAGGGGGACGAGCGCGTCGACGTACGCGGTCGTGCGCGCGGGCCGCCGCGCCGACGCGAGGAGCAGGTCGTACACGATCCGCGCCCACGCGTCCGCGTCGAGCGTGCCGCGGCGCACGGCCTCGCGCGACGCGGGCGCGAGCGCCTCGTCCCACACGGCGCCGTGATCGACCTCGCCCTCGCGGAAGCGCCGCTCGAGGAGCTCCACATCCGCGCGCACCGCCTCGGGCTCGACCGCCGCCATCCGTCCGACGACCGCGACGTCGCGCGATCCGTGGACGCCGCGCCACGTCGCCGCGTTCGCCGCGGCGAGGCGGAACGCCGTCCCGACGACCTGACGGAACATCGGGCCGAGGTCGGCGCCGGGGTCCTTCGGGTCGTGCACCTTCGCGCCGAGCGATGCCTGCGCGAGCGTCGCGCCGCGGACGAGCGCGGTCGTCGTCATATACACGTCGATCCCGAACCGTGCCACGTCCGTCTGCCATACCTCCATTCCGACGCTCGGTCGGAGGGACCCCTCCCTCGCGCTCGGGTGCTCGACCTCGTCCTCGGGGTCGCTTCGCGCCCAGGGGCCGCTTCCCCCGGGTCTGCGCGCCCGAGGGACGAAAGCTCCCTCCTGGAGAAAGTCCTTCGCGAGCGCGCCGGCGAAGCCGAACTCGCCGCCGATCGGCTGGCGGACGCGCGCGCCGTACAGCGCGCGCGTGAGCGGGTAGGCGATCGTGTTCGTGATCGTCCCGTCGTGCTTGTGCCGCGCGTAGAGCGGCGCGACGTACTCGGCGCGTCCCGCGACGACCGGCGCGAGGAGACGCTCGATCCACTGGGGCGTGATGCTCCGCAGGTCGCTGTCGACGACGGCGCACGCGGTCGCGCCGAGGCGCGTCGCCGCCTCGAAGATCGCGCGGAACGCCGACCCCTTCCCGGAGAGCCCGACGTACGCCCCGACGATCGACGGATGGCCGCCGATCGCCTCGCGGACGGCGTCGCTCGTCCCGTCGGTCGATCCGCCGTCGGCGTTCACGACGACCGATCGCATGTGCGAGAACGAGTCCCGCAGCCCCGCGACCACCGTCCGGGCGACGTGCCCGATCGTCGCCGCGTTGCGGTAGCTCGGGATCCCGACGACGATCTCGGCGGTCCCGACGCGCTCCAGCGCGTCCGTCATGCGCGCGTCGAGCGCGCTGTCGCTCCGCATCGCTGCCGTTCGGCCATCATAGGTGCGTAGTGCTGGAAGCCCTCGAGGCGGTCGTCATCCCGTTCCTCGAGTCGCTCTACACGACGTTCGGATACGTCGGCGTCGCGATCGCGATGACGATCGAGAGCGTCGTCCCCCTTCCGAGCGAGCTCATCCTCCCGATCGCGGGCTGGTCCGTCGCGCGCGGTCTCGCCGAGCCGCTCACCGCGGCGCCCTGGTCGTACTGGGGCGCGGTGGTGGCGGGCCTGACGGGCCAGATCGCTGGCTCGCTCCTCGCCTACGGCATCGGGCGAGCAGGCGGGCGCCCGCTGCTCGATCGGTACGGCAAGTACGTGCTCGTCAGCCCGCACGACCTCGCGGTCGCGGACCGCTGGTTCGAGCGCTATGGCGAGGCCACCGTCTTCTTCTCCCGCCTCCTTCCCGTCGTCCGCAGCGTCATCTCGCTCCCCGCAGGCGTCGCGCGCATGCCGATCTGGCGCTTCGTCCTGTTCTCCCTCGTCGGATCGCTCCCGTGGGTGATGCTCCTCGTCTGGGGCGGGACCGTACTGGGCGCGAACTGGGTCGCGATCCGCCAGGCGCTCGCGGGGCTCGACTACCTCGTCATCGCCGCCATCGTCGCGCTCGTGGCGCTGTTCCTCTGGCGGCACCTGCGCCGCTGATGGACATCCTCGACGCTCTCGGCGGCCTCGACGCACGCCTGTACCTCGCGATCACGGGCTCCCGCAGCGCGGTCACCGAGGCGCTCGCCGTGGTCCTCGCGGCCGCGAACGTGGCGGGCGCGGTGTGGTGGCTCTTCGGTCTCGCCGCGCTGCGCTCCCGTGGCCTCGGTCGCCGCGGGTGGGCGATCGTCCTCGAGATCGTGCTCGGGCTCGCGCCGGCGTGGTCCGTCGCGGAGCTGCTCAAGAACGTCATCCGGCGCCCAAGGCCGTTCGACGTGCTCGGCGTGCAGCCGATCGTCTTCGCGCCGACGGGATGGTCGTTCCCGTCGGGCGACGCGGCGGGGGCGTTCGGCGCCGCCGTCGCGCTCGGCTTCGCGCTCCCCCGGCTGCGCTGGCCCGCGATCCTCGTCGCCGCCGGCATCGCGCTCGCGCGCGTCGCGGTCGGCGCGCACTACGTCGGCGACGTCCTCGCGGGCGCGGCCATCGGGATCGCGTTCGGGTGGCTCGCGCCCCTGCTCGTCGCGGAGGTCCTGCGGCGGGTTCCGTGGACGATCGACGTCGTGCCGCACACGCACTGGGACCGCGAGTGGTACTCGCGGTTCGAGGTGTACCGCGAGCGGCTCGTGCGCATGGTCGGGAAGCTCCTCGACCTCCTCGAGCGCGACGAGCGGTTCACCGCGTTCACCTTCGACGGCCACGTCATCTGGGCCGAGGATCACCTGGCGATCAGGCCGGAGGACCGTCCGCGCATCGAGCGCCTCGTGCGCGCGGAACGCCTCCTCATCGGGCCGTGGTACGTCCTCGCCGACTTCCTCCTCGTCTCGGGCGAGTCGATCCTGCGGAACTTCCAGGAGGGGCTGCGCGTGAGCGGCGAGCTCGGCCGCGCGATGCGCACGTGCTACGTCGCCGACCCCTTCGGCCATCCCGCCCAGATGCCGCAGATCGCGCGCGGCTTCGGCTACACGACGTACGTCTTCGCGCGCGGCGTCGGCGACGAGGGCGAGGAGCTCGGGAGCGAATTCCAGTGGGAGGCGCCCTCGGGCGACCGCGTCGTCGCGTCGCACCAGGTCGCGCACTACGACAACGCGCTCGCGCTCGTCGGCGAGGGCGACGAGGAGCCCGATGCCCTCGCGCGCCGCGTGCGGCGCGCGCTGCCGGGCCTCATGCGCACGACGGTGCCGTATGCGCAGACCGACACGCTCCTCTTCATGGTCGGCACCGACCACCTCGAGGCGTACGAGCGTCTCCCCGAGGCCGTCGCCGCGATCGCGGCGGCGCAGCCCCGCTCGCACGCGCGCATCGCGAGCCTCGAGTCCTTCGCCGGCTCGCTCGGCACGCCGCCGGGCGTCCTCGCCGGCGAGATGGTCGGCGGCCGGTACCGGCCGATCCTGCGCGGGACGAACGCCACGCGCGTGTGGATCAAGCAGGCGAACGCGGAGTGTGAGCGCCTGCTCCTCGAGCGGTGCGAGCCGCTCGACGCCCTCGCCGGCGGGATCGCGAGCGAGCGGATCCGCTCGCTCTGGCGCGTCCTCCTGCAGAACCATCCGCACGACTCGATCTGCGGCTGCGGCATCGACGACGTCCACGACGTCGACATGCGGCCGCGCTTCGACCACGTCCGCACGGAAGGCGCCGCGGTCGCGGACGCGCTCGCCGCCCGTCTCGCCGGAGCGGGCGATCGGCCCGTCGTGTGGAGCGCGCTGCCGTGGGAGCGCCGCTCGGTGGTCGAGGTCGAGGGCGTCGCGACGCTCGTCCACTGCGACGGCCTCGGCGTCGCGCCGCTCGCCGACATCGGGGGAACGGTCGGATCGCCGGGAGAGGGGATCCTCGAGAACGATCACCTGCGGGTCGAGGTCGCCGAGGACGGGACCGTCGCGATCGCGGACCTCGCGTCGGGCGCGCGGTGGGAGCGGCTGAACGTGCTCGTCGACGACGGCGACCGCGGCGACGAATACACCTATTCGTACGCGGGGCCGCCCGTGGAGGGCGCCGCGCTCCCCGGGACGCGCCGCACCACGATCGACGGCGCGCGCGGCACGGTCACCGTCGACACGGTCGCGCGCCTTCCGCGCTCGCTCCGGCCCGACCGCTTCGCGCGCTCCGCCGAGACCGTCGACTGCCCGCTGCGCATCGCGGTCTCGCTCGACGCGGATGCCGAGCGCGTCGACGTCACCGTCGACCTCGACAACCGGGCGCGCGACCACCGCCTCCGCGCCGAGCACGCGACGCGGACGCGCACGCTCGGGCATCGCGCCGGCGCGGCGTTCGCGCTGCTCGAGCGCGCGAACCGGGTGCCGCCGCGGAGCGGCTGGGCGGAGCCGCCGACGGCCGAGCGCTGCGTGCACGAGATCGTCGCGGTCGACGGACCGACCGCGGGGCTCGCGGTCGGCGTCGACGGCATCCGCGACTACGCCGTGCTGCGCGACGGCGCGACGATCTCGATCACGCTCCTTCGCGCGGTGGGATGGCTCTCGCGCGCCGACCTCCCCGAGCGCCCGGGCCACGCGGGCCCGGCGCTCGAGACGCCGAGCGCGCAGTGCGAGGGCCCGCAGCGCTCCCGGTACTGCCTCGTCCCGCTCACGCGCGAGCGGCGCCTCGGCCGCGCGCATCGGATGGTGCGCGAGTTCCTCTCGCCGCCGTTCGTCGCGCGCGGCCACGGCGCCGCGCACCGCTCCCTCCTCCTCGAGGCGGATCCCGACGCGCTCGTCCAGCTCACCGCGCTGCGCGCGGGCCCCGCCGGGTCGATCGTCGCGCGGCTCGCGTCGCTCGGAGGCGAGCGCGTCGAGGCGGCGTTGCGTTTCGCGCGTCCGGTCCGGACCGCGGCGGCCGTCGACCTGCGAGAGGGCCGCGGCGACCCCGGGAACACGGGCCTCGCGACGATCCGCACCGCCGCGCCGCTCGAGATCCGCCCGGACGGCTCGGCCGCGGCGCGCCTCGGTCCATACGAGATCGGCACCTGGCGGATCGACCTCGCCTGAGGCCATACTTCGCCGCGATGGCGACGGTGACGTTCGACCACGTCACGAAGCGGTTCGGCGAGGTCGTCGCGG
>CAZSRI010000036.1:0-19979 GCA_964609145.1 uncultured Chloroflexota bacterium | reverse complement strand
GCCACCGCATCAAGACCTAGCGTGACGTCTGTGCCTTCAGGGGTCCGCGCCGTCGAGGGCTGAGGTCGGACGAACTGTGTCAGGCCGGCGATCGATACGATCAGGAACGCGCCGAGGAGCACCAGGCTCGTCACTGTCCACCGCTTGGTCATCGTGATCCCCCTCGACTTAGTCGATATGGTCGTGGATCGAGAAGATGGTGTCCGTATCATGCTGGTCGAAGTCCGGCGGGGGCCAGCCGTAGCTTCCATCGCGCAAGCAGGTCGTGCTTTCGGATCGATGGTCGAGCCCTCCGGCATGGCCCTGCTCCTGACAGCTGACCGCGTGCTGTTCGCTATACGTGCGTCCCTGCAGGTCGGCGTCGTCGAACTTGATCGTGACGTAGTCGATGTGGGACCCCGTGTAGGTGATCTCCGCTGCTCCGATGAACCCCGGGTCGTTGTAGTAAGCGCTTAGCCCGTCGATCTTGTTGTTGCAGGTGTTGCAGACCTGGTATGGGTACCAGTTGTTGTTGGCGTTGTAGTAGAGAGCGAACGTGTGGTTGAAGACATCCGAGTAGATCGCGGCGTTGGTGTGGTCGTGGTACGGCACCCACCGGGGGTAACCGCCTCCAGGGTTTTGCTGCCAGTGGAACGGAAGCGCGTGATAGGCAGATGCGGGACGGCCGCTGACCACCGTGAGCAGCACAAGGACCGATCCGACAAGGGCGGCAAGTACGAGGGTGCGAAGTCCTCGCGCTGGTCTTCTCGGCATGTTCTCCTCCACTCTGCGAGTCATTCCGCGAGGGGTGCGGGAAGTTGCTTCTGATCCCGCACGACCCTTCGCACTCGGAGGTGCATCAATCAGGCGACCAGCCCTTGATCGCTTCGCCGCAACTCCCGCGTTCGAGGTTCTCGGTCCGTTTTCACCACACGGTCGTCTGCGACGTGCACGTGGCCGATGAGCCCATCGAGCTGACATTGGCCGTCTGCGTGAACGTGCCGGTCGACCGGAACCAGTGCGCGAATGTGGCCTGGGACGCCGTGACCGAGGCGCTGTCCGTCCAGCCGTCGCCGTACGAGAGGGAGATCGAGTAGCTGCCGTTGCCGCCGGAGAGGTGGACGACGTAGCGGGCCTGTGCGCCGAGTTGGATGTTCGGGGTCTGGTTCTCGATCCAGCAGTCCGTCGGCTCCGCAAGCGGCGCGGCCAGCGCGCTCGCGCCGAGCGCGAGCTGGACGGCGAGTACGGCCGCCGCTCCAAGCCTCAGGATGCGCATCCGTCCGCGGTCCCTCCTTCCGACGGCGCTTCGATCGTCCCCTCTATCCCGTACGTCGCTCGGGCGGGGGCAAAGTTGCGTGTCAGCTTGGATAGCCTCACGTTGTTCCCTTGGCCGCCCGTCGCTCACGCGACTTTCCGCAGCGGCGAGCGACGTACGAGATGGAAGACCGAACGAGCCGCGTGCCGGCGTTCTCCGAGGATGCCTTCCGGCGCCTGTACGAGGAGACGCTGCCTGAGGCGCTGGCCGTCGCCGCGGCCGTGTGTGGGAGCGATGAGGACGCCAAAGAGGCCTGCCAGGACGCCTACCTCGCGCTGTACCGCTATTGGTCGGGCGGTCGGCTCGCCGAGCCTCCGCGTCGGCTCCTCTTCCGCGTGGTCCAGCGCTCGGCCGTGGATGCCCTGCGGTCACGTTTGCGACGCGAGCGCCAACCCGGCCACGGTGAGCCGGCGACGACGCCCGGGACCGTCGCCGGTCCGCTCGGGCGCGCCTTCCGGCGGCTTCAGCCCGGCGACGCGGCGCTGCTGGCGCTTCGGGCGCTGGTCGGCATGAGCTACGACGAGCTCGCGGCGATCGAGTGCACGAGCGTCAGCGCGGTCCGCTCGCGCCTCTTCCGCGCGCGACGCGAGCTCGCGCGCCGCTACGAGGAGGAGGGCGGGGAGTGGTGAACGCGGGCCACCGCCTCGGAGAGACCTCGGTCGAAGAGCTTCTCCTCGTCCGGCTTGACGGCGCGCTCCCGCCGCAGCTCGAGGGCCCGCTCGAGGAGCACCTCCGCATCTGCGCAAGCTGCCGGGAGTTCGCGCGGCGCCACCGCCTATTGCACGAGGCGCTGCGCCGTTCGATGACCGCGCGACCGGCGGGAAGAGACGCGCGAGCGGAGATCTGGGCGGGGATCGTCGCAGCGCGGCCCAGGCCGAGACCGAGTGTTTTCGACGCGGTCCGCGGGCTCGCGTTCGTCGCCCTTGTGCTCCTCGTCGCTCTGCTGGCCGGCCTGGTCCTGGCCGAGCGCTCCCGCGTCGCGGCGCCCGCGCCGGCACGCGAAGAGGCAGCGCACACGACCTTCGCGCTCCCCGGCGGTGGCACGGGCACACTTCTGATCGAGCAGGGCACGGCCCTGGCGGCTCCGGGCGGAGCGGTCGGCGTCAGCGCGAGCGCCGAGCTCGTCTTCGCCAAGACCCTCGAGGCGGGGTCGGCCGAGGTCCGCTTCCAGGCGGAGGGCGACCTCTCCTACGGCGTTCTCGCCTCTTCGCCGGATCTCGCTGGCGCGAGCCGGTCGCGGTTCGGCGGGAGCTTCCCGCGTCCGGCCGCGCCGACGACGTACCGCCTGTGGCTGCACCTGGAGGCCGACGGGACGACCGCGGATCTGGGGGAGCTCTCGGTCGACGTCGCGCCGACCCCGAGGGGCGAGGAGGCGCGCCCCCACTGATCGCGCCGTCACCGCAGCGCACTCACCGCCCCGCCGCTGCGCTACCAGCGCTTCTTCCGGGTGGACATGGCGCGGCGCGAAGCGCTCATCGCCTTGCATGGCGAGGCGACCGGCGCGACGCGCGCCGACCTCTGCACGGCGTGCTTCACCGGCGACCACCTGGTGCCGGTGCAGCTGGAGCTGACGAAGGAGTCGCTGGAGCGCCAGCGGGCCGAAGGCCCCAAGGAGGGCCAGAAAGCCGCGACTAAAGGCCTGTAGACGGGCCCTCCGGGCCGGCGTATGCTCCCGCGCCGGGGAGGGCCTAAAGGCTTTTAGCAGATGGGGCGGGCCACCATCTCGGACGTCGCGCGCAAGGCGGCGGTGTCGCCCACCGCGGTCTCGTTCGCCTTCAACCGCCCCGGCGAGCTGAGCGCGGCGACGGTGTCCCGGATCCTCGACGCCGCGAGAGAGCTCGGGTACGCGCCGAACCCGCACGCGCGGGCGCTGCTGTCGAAGCAGTGCGGGGTCATCGGCGTCCTCGTCCCCCAGGAGGTGTCGGCGGTCTTCGGCAACCCCTTCTTCCTGTCGTTCGTGCAGGGCGTCGGCGCGGTGACAGACGAGGCCGGGCTCGGGGTGCTCCTCGTCCCGCCGCTCTCGGGGTCGCTCGAGCGCGCACTCGCCGCCGCGCCGGCCGACGGCTTCCTCATCGTCGGCCTCAATGAGGTCCACGACGAGGTCGCGCCGCTGCGCCGCCGCGGCGTGCCCTTCGTGATCGTGGACGGCGACGCCGAGCACGTGCCGTCGGTGAACGTCGCCGACGCCGAGGGCGCGTATGCCGCGATGGCGCACCTCCTCGCGCGCGGTCATCGCGACGTCCTCGTGCTGACGTTCCAAGAGCCGCTCGGCCACGAGCCGAACTACGGCGTTGGCGGACGGCGGCTCGTCGGCTACCAGCGCGCCTATGAAGAGCGCGGCCGGACGCTCGACCTCCGTGCGCTCCTCGGCGCCGAGCCGAGCTTCGAGGGCGGCGAGCAGGTGTTCAGCGAGGCGTGGGCCGCTGGCCGGCGGCCAACGGCGGTCGTCGCGGTGAGCGACGCGATGGCCATCGGCGTGCTGTCGGCCGCTCGGCGGCTCGGCATCCGCGTGCCGGACGACCTCGAGGTCATCGGCTTTGACGACATCTCGCTCGCCGCGTATGCGCGCCCGGCGCTCTCGACGGTGCGCCAACCGATACAGGAAAAGGGCCGTGTCGCGGCCGAGCTCCTGGTGCGCGCCATGGAGGGGGCGCGTCCCGACGACCGTGTCGTGCTGCCCACGGAGCTCGTGCTACGCGAGAGCACGCGGCGCTAGCGGAAAGGGGGAGCTGAGCGGGGGGACCGAGACACATGAACGCGCCGACATCACAGAGCGAAAGGAAGGAAGGAGACAAGCATGCGACGCAACCTCTGGCGAATGCTGATCGCGGCCACCGCAGCGGCGCTCGTCGTGAGCGCGTGCGGCCAGGCCGCCGCGCCGTCGCCGAGCCCGACGGCCGCGCCGACGACCGCCGCGCCGACGAAGGCCGCGACCCCGACGCCGACCGTCGCGGCGAGCCCGACCGCGACGCCGAAGCCCAAGCCCGCGGTCTCGAAGGAAGGGACCCTCACGATCTGGGTCGACGGGGCTCGGACGAAGATGGTGACCGACCTCGGGAAGCAGTTCACCGCGAAGTACAACGTGCCCGTCGTCGTCCAGGAGCTCGGCTTCGGCGACATCCGCGATCAACTGAAGATCGCGGGTCCGGCGAAGGAAGGCCCGGACATCATCATCGGCGCGCACGACTGGCTCGGCGAGCTCGTCACGAACGGGCTCCTCGTTCCGCTCGACCTCGGCGCGAAGGCCTCGAACATCGACCCCGTCGCGATCAAGGGCTTCACCTACGACGGCAAGCTGTACGGCCTCCCGTACCTCGTCGAGGCGATCGCCCTCATCTACAACAAGGACCTCGTCCCGACGCCGCCGAAGACCTGGGACGAGCTGAAGACGATCGCGAAGCAGCTCCAGGACAGCGGAAAGGTCACGCAGGGCTACGTCCTGCAGCAGGGCGACCCGTATCACTCCGAGCCGTTCCTCACCGGGTTCGGCGGCTACATCTTCGGACGCGACGCCGCCGGGAACTACAACCCGAAGGACCTCGGCCTCGATAGCGCCGGCGGCATCGCCGCCTACACCGAGATCGAGAACATGCTGAAGGCCGGCCTGCTGAAGAAGGACACGACCTACGACACGATGATGGGCCTCTTCAAGGAGAAGAAGGCCGCCATGTTCATCTCGGGCCCGTGGACGCTGAACGACCTGCGCGCCGCCAAGGTGAACTTCGGGGTCGCGCCCATCCCGACGATGGCCCAGACCCCGCGCCCGTTCGTGGGCGTGCAGGGCTGGATGGTCAGCGCGTTCGGCAAGAACCAGCTCCTCGCCAAGACGTTCCTCACCGAGTTCGTCGCCACGGACGCCTCGATGCAGGCGATGTACGACGCGGTCCCCGGCGCTTCGGCGTGGCTGCCGGTGCGCAACAAGATCACCGACCAGGACGTGCTCGCGTTCGCGAAGAGCGCGTCCACCGGGGACCCGATGCCCGCGATCCCGCAGATGTCCAGCGTGTGGGAGGCGTGGGGCAAGGCGATCACGCTCATCTTCCAGGGCCAGGCCACGGCCCAGCAGGCGATCAAAGACGCAGCAGCAGCTATCCGTCAGAAGATCGGGTAGCCCGATGTCAGCGGGCGGGGCGCCGAGCGTCGGCGCCCCGCCCGCGGCGCTGGGCCGCCTCGCCGCCGGGCTCGTGGGGCTCCTCGTGCTCGACGCGGCGGCGATCTGGCTCGCCTACGCGCTGTTCCAAAGCGACGGCACGCCGATCGCGCTCGTGCTCGCGGCGATCGTCGTCCTCGCGAACGTCGTCTTCCTCGCGCGGCCGCTCGCGCCGCTCCGCTGGCTCGTGCCCGGTCTCGCGCTCATGACGCTGTTCGTCCTCTATCCGCTCGCGAACACGATCGGCATCGCGTTCACGAACTACGGCAACTTCCACCTCCTCACGAAGGAGCAGGCGCTCGAGCAGCTCGAGGCGCGCTACTACACGCCGCCGAGCGCGCCCGTGTACCAGTGGCGCGCGTACCGCTCCGACGAGGGCGGCTTCCTCCTGTGGCTCACCGATGGGAGCGGGAACGCGTACGTCGGCGACCCGCGCGGCGGTGTCACGCCGGTCGACCCGAACGATCCGCGGTTCGGGCCGAAAGGCGACGACGGCCTGCCCGCGACGATCGACGGCTACGCGAAGCTCGAGCGCCTCGCGGTCTTCCCGTACCTCACCGAGCTCCAGCAGCTGCGGATCCAGACGCCGACGGGCGTCGTGCGCGTCGAGTCGCTCGACGCCGCGCCGGTGTCGCTCCGCCAGTACACGTACGATCCGGTGCGCGACGCCGTCCGCGACAACGCGACGGGGACGCTCTACGGCAACGTCGAAGGCACGTTCACCGCGTCGGACGGGACGGAGCTCACGCCCGGTTCCTCGGCGAGCGTCGGGTTACGCAACTTCGTCCGCGCGTTCAGCGACCCCGACCTGCGCGGGCCCTTCTTCTCGGTCTTCCTCTGGACCGTCGCCTTCGCCTTCTTCTCGGTGTTCATCACGTTCGCGGCGGGCCTCGGGCTCGCGCTCGTGCTGAACGACCGCCGCCTCCCCGCCGTCGGCCTGTGGCGCTCGCTCGCGATCGTCCCGTACGCGGTCCCGGGATTCATCAGCGCCCTCGTGTGGGTCGGCCTCATGAACCCCTATTTCGGCCAGTTCAACCTCATGCTCGAGCGGCTCGTCGGCACCTCGCCGCAGTGGTTCAGCGACCCGACGCTCGCGAAGGTCGCCCTTCTGTTCGTGAACCTGTGGCTCGGCTACCCGTACATGCTCCTGCTCTCGCTCGGCGCGCTGCAGTCCGTGCCGGGCGAGCTCTACGAGGCCGCGGCGATCGACGGCGCCGCGGGGATCGCGCGGTTCCGCCACATCACGCTCCCGCTCCTGCTCGTCGCGCTCGGCCCGCTCCTCGTCGGGTCGTTCGCGTTCAACTTCAACAACTTCACGGTCATCCAGCTCGTGACCGAGGGCGGCCCGCCCGTCGTGGGCTGGGATCAGCCGGCGGGCGCGACCGACATCCTCATCTCGTACACGTTCCGCCTCGCGTTCATCGGCGGCCAGGGCGGGCGCGGCGTCGACTACGGATTCGCCGCGGCGCTCTCCGTGTTCATCTTCTTCATCACCGCGGCGATCACCGCCGTGAACTTCCGTATGACGAACCAGTTGGAGCAGGTCAGTGAGCAGCTCTAGGCCCGCTCTTCGGGGCTATCGCCCACAGGGGCGCCTACCCCTGGGGCTCCGCCCCCCGCACCCCCCGGGTTCGGCGCTCAAGACCCTCTTGCTCGCGCTCGTCGTGTCGTACGCGTTCTACCCGATCGTCTGGGTGTTCTCGGCCGCGCTGAACCCGGCGAACACGCTGATCAACCAGAGCCTCCTCCCGCCGCAGGCGACGTTCGACAACTTCCGGCGCCTGTTCGACGAGGCGCTCGCGACGAACATCCACCCGTTCCGGCCGTTCGCGGTGTGGATCTGGAACTCGGTGAAGGTCGCCGCGATCACTTCGGTCTTCGTCGTCGCCATCACGACCATGGGCGGCTACTCGTTCTCGCGCTTCCGCTACCGGTTCCGCCGGCACGCGCTCCTCGGGATCATGCTCGTGCAGCTCTTCCCGAACCTGCTCGCGATCGTCGCGCTCTTCCTCATGCTCCAGACCATCGGCCGCGTCGTGCCGTGGCTCGGCCTGAACACGCACGGCGGGCTCATCCTCGTGTACCTCGGCGGCGCGCTCGGCTTCAACACGTGGCTCATGAAGGGCTACTTCGACACGATCCCGCGCTCGCTCGACGAGTCGGCGACGGTCGACGGCGCGTCGCGGACGCAGATCCTGTGGTACGTCCTGCTGCCGCTCATCCGTCCGATCCTCGCCGTGATCTTCGTGCTCACGTTCATCGGCACGTACTCCGACTTCCTCCTCGCGCGCACGCTCCTCAAGGGGTCGTCGGAGTACACGTACGCGGTCGGCCTGAGCCTGCTGCGCGGGCAGTTCAGCACCGAGTGGGGCGCGTTCGCCGCGGCGGCCCTCATCGGCGCCGTGCCGATCGTGGCGGTGTTCTTCGTCCTCCAGCGCCAGCTCGTGAGCGGCCTCGCGCAGGGCGCGGTCAAGGGCTAGGCGCTGAGCGGCCGCACGGCTGGAAGGGGGCGGAGCCTCCTGCGAGGGATAAGCCTCGACGCCGCGCGGCGCCTGCGCGCCGGACGGCTCCCGCACGTGCCCCCGCCCGCGCAGCGCGTGGGCGCGCGCGTTCGTCTCGTCCTCGACGCGCCGCCGCCGAGCGCGCCCGAGGTCGTCGTCACCGACGCGCGCCGCGGCGCGCGGTGGCGCAGCGGGATGATCCGGCGCGACGGTGCGTGGTCGGTCGAGCTCGCGATGCCGACGGAGCCGACGGTCCTCCGCTACCGCTTCCACCTCGCCGACGGGACGGTCGTGCGGGAGCGCCGGCAGGTCGAGGGCGTCATCCGCGCCGTGTACGGCCGGTGGGGCTCGCGGGACTTCCAGATCGCGGTGTACCGCGAGCATCCGGGTCCCGACTGGGCGCGCGACGAGATCGTGTACCAGATCTTCCCGGACCGCTTCGCGCGCAGCGAACACCGCCGCCGACCGACGAAGCGGATCGTGAACGGCCGTCCGGCGATCTCGCTCGCCTGGGGCGACCCGCCCGAGGTGCCGCCGAAGGGCCGCGACTTCTTCGGCGGCGACCTGCGCGGGATCCGCGAGCGGCTCGACCACCTCCGCGACCTCGGCGTGTCGTGCGTCTACATGACGCCGGTCTTCTCTTCGCCCACGAACCACCGCTACGACGCGATCGACTACACGCGCATCGACCGTCTCCTCGGCGACGAGCGCGAGCTTCGGCGTCTCGTCCGTGACGCCCGCGCGCGCGGGATCCGCGTGATCCTCGACGGTGTCCTGAACCACTGCTCGCCCGACAGCGCGTACTTCCGCGCGGCGCAGCGCGACAAGAGCGCGCCGACGCACCGCTGGTTCCAGTTCAACCGCTGGCCCGACGGCTACCGCGCCTGGGCGAACGTGCGGCACATGCCCCAGTTCAGCGAGTCACCCGAGGTCGAGGACTTCTTCTTCGGGCCGCGCGGCATCACGCGCTACTGGCTCGGGACCGGGATCGCGGGGTGGCGGCTCGACGTCGTCCCCTGGAAGTCGACCGAGTTCTGGCGGCGGTTCGCCGCGGCCATGCGCTCGGAGCGCGGCGATGCGTACCTCGTGTCGGAGGACTGGACGAACGCGACCGACCGCCTCGTCGGCGACACGTTCGACGCGACGATGAACTACCGCTTCGCCTACGCCGTCCGGGGATTCGCGACCGGGCGCCTCGGGCCGTCGGAGCTCGACGACCGCCTCGAGGTCCTGCGCCGCGACACGCCCGCGCCCGCGTTCGCGGCCGCGCTCAACCTCCTCACGTCGCACGACACGGCGCGCCTGCTCACGATCTGCGGCGGCGACCGCCGCCGCGTGCTCCTCGCGACCGCGGTCCAGCTCGCGTACCCCGGGATGCCCATGATCTACTACGGCGAGGAGGCGGGCCTCGCGGGGCGCTTCGCCGAGGACGGCCGCCGGGCGTATCCCTGGGACGCGATCGACCGCGCGACGTTCCGCGCGTTCCGGCGCATGATCCGCGCGCGCCGCGCGAGCGCCGTGCTGCGCCGCGGCGACGTGCGCACGGTGTGGATCGACGAGCGCACGCGCACGTACGGCCTCGTCCGCACGCTCGCCGACCGCGCGGTCGTGGCGCTCTTCAACGGCAGCGAGCGCGCCGTGCGGCTGCGCGTGCCCCTCGAGCACGGGCTCAAGCGCGCCGGGGCGTGGCGCGACCTCCTCGGCGGCCCCGCGGCGCGCGGGAGCCGTTCCGAGCTCGACGTCATCCTGACGCCGCTCTCCTCCGCGTGGCTCGTCCGTCCGCGGTGATGCGACGCGCGCTCGCGCTCGTCATCGCGCTCGCGGTCTCGTGCAGCGCCGCGACCGCTCCGACGCCGACCGAGGGGTGGAAGGGGGCGCAGCCCCCTGCGATAAGCAGGTCCTGGCAGAACGAGATCGTGTACATGGTCATGACCGACCGCTTCCGGAACGGCGATCCCTCGAACGACGGCGACGCGACGACGTCGCGGCCGTCGTGGTGGCAGGGTGGCGACCTCGCGGGCGTCATCGACTCGCTCGACCACATCCGGTCGCTGGGCGCGACGGCGGTCTGGATCACGCCGGTCGCGTCGCAGATGCCCGGCGGGTACCACGGGTACTGGGCGAGGGATCCGACCGCGGTCGACCCGCACCTCGGGGACATGGCGACGCTGCAGCGCCTCGTGCGGGCCGCGCACGAGAGGGGGCTGCGCGTGATCCTCGACGTCGTCATCAACCATCTCGGGCCGGACCATCCGTGGCTCTCCGATCCCGCGAAGGCGGCGTGGTTCCACCCCAGGTGCGAGATCCAGTACACGGACCAGAAGAGCGTCGAGGACTGCTGGCTCGCGGGCCTCCCCGACCTGAACACCGAGAACGCGGACGTCCGCGCGTGGATCGAGGGCTGGACCGCGGACCTCGTGCGCGAGAGCGGCGTCGACGGGCTGCGGCTCGACACCGCGCGGCACGTGCCCGCGGCGTTCCTCGCGGAGTGGTCGGCGAAGCTGAAGGCGGAGTTCCCGCGGCTGTGGATCCTCGGCGAGGTCTGGAGCGACGACTACCGCTACCAGCGGACGTACCTCGACGCCGGCCTCGACGCCGTGACCGACTTCTTCACCTACGAGAACGTCGGCCGCGCGCTCGGCCCCAGCGAGGATCTCTCGTGGCTGCGTCTGCCGCCGCCCGTCGCCGAGTCCTACCTCGGCGACAGGGCGACCGCGCGCGCGACGTTCATCGACAACCATGACGTGCCGCGGTTCGTCGGACCGTCGCCCGACGCCGACGCGCGCGCGCGGCTCCGCCAGGCGCTCGCCTACCTCCTCACCGCGCCGGGCGTTCCCGTCCTCTACTACGGCACCGAGGTCGCGCTGCCGGGCGGCGCCGATCCAGACAACAGGCGCTTCATGCCGTGGGATCAGGTCGCATCGAGCGATCTCGTGCCGTTCATCCGCGCGCTCGCGTCCGCGCGCGGCGCGCATACCGCGTTCACCCGTGGGGACTGGCTGAAGCTCGACGCCGAGCGCGACGAGATCGCGTACGCGCGCGTCACACCGGGCGACGTAGCGGTCGTCGTGATGAGCGCGAACGGAGGCACGATCGCGATCGACCTGAGCGGCGTGCGGATCCCGCCGGGCGAGCGGCTGCGTCCCGTGCTGCCCGGGCCCGAGGGCACGCTGGAAGGGACCGACCTCTCGGTGACGCTCGGCGCGCGCGGCGTCCAGGTCTGGGTCAGCGCGCCCTAGCATCGTGCCCGTGACGGGGCTCACGTACCGCGGCGTGGGGGTCGACGCCGCGCGGAAGGAAGAGGCGCTGCGCCGGATCCGCGAGCGCGTCGCGCGCGCGCGGCGGCCCGAGGTGATCGGCGACATCGGCGCGTTCGCCGGCCTCTTCCGCCTCGGGACGGCGTACGGCGACCCGGTCCTCGTCGCGACGACGGACGGCGTCGGCACGAAGATCCTCGTCGCGCGGTCGCTCGACCGGGACGAGGTCGTCGGCGCGGACCTCGTCCACCAGAGCGTGAACGACGCGCTCGCGATGGGGGCGGAGCCGCTCTTCTTCCTCGACTACTTCTCGACGGGCCGGATCGAGCCGCGCGTGTTCGAGCGCGTCGTCGGCGCGATCGCCGACGCGTGCGCCGCGCACCACTGCGCGCTCCTCGGCGGCGAGACGGCCGAGATGCCCGACGTGTACGGCGAGGGCTCGTATGACCTCGCCGGGTTCCTCGTGGGCGTCGCCGAGCGCGCGCGCCTCCTCGACCCGGCGAGCGCGCGCGAGGGGGACGCGCTCATCGGGCTCCCCTCCACGGGGCTGCACACGAACGGGTACACGCTCGCGCGCGCGGCCGTCCGGCGGGAGGCGGAGGCGCGGGGCATGAGCGAGCTCGACGCGCTCCGCCTGCCGCGCGGCGAGCTGCGCGGCGGGTCGCTCGGCGACGCGCTGCTCGAGCCGCACCGCTCCTACCTCGAGCCCGTGCGGGCGCTCCGCCAGGCCGCACGCGTCCGCTCGATCGCGCACATCACGGGCGGCGGCTGGGAGGGGAACCTCCCGCGCGCGCTTCCCGACGGTCTCGGCGCGGTCGTCGACCGGTCGTCATGGATCGTGCCGCCGGTCTTCCGCATCCTCGCCGAGTCGGGCGGCGTCGAGCGTGAGGAGCAGTGGCGCACGTGGAACATGGGAGTGGGCCTCGTCGCCGTCGTACCGGCGGAGGACGAGTGGGCCGCGGCGCGCTCGCTCCCGGACGCGATCGTCATAGGGCGCGTCGAGCGCGTCTCGGGACCGCATCGCGTCCGCTTCAGCGGCTAGGGTGGCGTTCCCCCTCGCGGTCCTCGTGTCGGGCCGGGGCAGCAATCTGCAAGCCCTCATCGACGCCATCCAGGAGCGCCGACTGGATGCCGAGATCGTGCTTGTCGCATCGTCGCGCGCGGACGTCCCGGCTCTCGACCGGGCGCGCCGGGCCGGTATCCCCACCGGCCTCTTCAAAGTGACGTCGTCCACGCGCGAGCAGGCGCAGGCCGCGATGGGCCACGCCGTGCGCAATGCCGGCGCGCGTCTCGTCGTGCTCGCCGGGTACGACCGCATCCTCGCCGATCCGTTCTGGGACGCGATCGGCCAGGTGCCCGTCATCAACATCCATCCCTCGCTCCTGCCGGCCTTTGGCGGCCTGAACGGGATGAAGGTGCACGAGGCCGTGATCGCGGCGCGCGCGACCGAGAGCGGCGCCACCGTCCACCGCGCGCACCGCGGGTCGCTCGACGCCGGCGAGATCGTCGTGCAGCGCCGCGTGCCCGTGCTCCCGGACGACACCCCCGAGACGCTGGCGGAGCGCGTGCTCGCCGTCGAGCACGAGGCCATCGTGGCAGCGGTACGCCGCTTGCTATTGTCGGCGGTCTAGTGCGCGTCCTGATCACCGGCATCACGGGATTCGCCGGGAGCCACCTCGCCGAGCACATCCTCTCCGCCTACCCCGACGTCGCCGTCTACGGCACGTACCGCTGGCGCTCGCGCATGGACAACCTCGACGGGCTCGCGCATCGCAGGCTCCTGGACGTCGTCGAGGGCCGCTATTCGACCGGTTCGGAGATCCGCGACGAGGCCAGGCGCCGCGGGCGCGTGCTCCTCCTCCACGCCGAGCTCACCGACGCCGGTGCGGTCGAGAAGCTCATCGGCGCGGTGCAGCCGCACCGCATCTTCCACCTCGCGGCGCAGTCCTTCGTGCAGTCCTCGTTCGACGAGCCCGCCGCGACGATCGACGTCAACGTCCGCTCGCAGCTGAACATCCTCGAGGCGGTCCGGCGCCACGAGTCCGACACGCGCATCCACGTCGCCGGCTCGAGCGAGGAATACGGGCTCGTCCTGCCGGACGAGGTCCCGATGAAGGAGACGAATCCGCTGCGGCCGCTCTCGCCGTACGCGGTGAGCAAGGTGGCGCAGGACAAGCTCGCCTGGCAGTACTTCAAGTCGTACGGGATGCACGTCGTCGTCACGCGTGGCTTCAACCACACCGGCCCGCGGCGCGGCCTCGTCTTCTCGACGAGCACGTTCGCGCGGCAGATCGCCGAGATCGAGGCCGGGCTGCACGAGGCGGTCATCCACGTCGGCGACCTCACGACCAAGCGCGACTGGACCGACGTGCGCGACATGGTCTACGCGTACTGGCTCGCGCTCGAGAAGGCCGAGGCGGGCGAGTCGTACAACGTCGGATCGGGCCGCACGTGGGCGATCCGCGAGATGCTCGACATCCTCCTGGCGCATTCGGCGGTGAAGGTCCGCATCCAGGAGGACCCGGCACGCCTGCGCCCGAGCGACGTTCCCATCCTGTGGGCCGACGTGTCGAAGTTCCAGCGCGCCACCGGATGGACGCCGAAGATCCCGTTCGAGCGGACGCTCGAGGATCTGCTCGACTACTGGCGCGCGCGCGTGAACAGCGGGAAGCTGCTCCCGCTCGGGCAGATGCCCAGCGAAGTGCCGGTCGGCAGGGAGTGATGGGTGCCTGATCTCGGGGCCATCTGGACGCAGATCACCGCGAATCCGATCGTGCAGCTCTCGGTGCGCGCGGTCGTCCTCTACCTGTTCTTCCTGTACCTGGCGAGCGTCTTCTGGACGGTGCGCGACGCGCAGCACCGGACCGAGATCCCGATCATGCCGTACCTCGCGGGGATCCTCGCGCTGCTGCCGCTCTTCGGGCTCTTCCTGTACCTCATCGTCCGGCCGCGCGAGACGCTGGCCGAGTCGTACGAGCGTCAGCTCGCGGAGGAGAGCCTCCTCGCCGAGGCCGAGCAGCGGGTCGTGTGCCCGACGTGCCACGAGCGCGTCCAGGAGGACTGGGTGCTCTGCCCGACGTGCCGCACGAAGCTGAAGCGGGTGTGCCCGTCGTGCGGGAAGCTCATCCGGCCCGAGTGGAGCATCTGCCCCTTCTGCGCGAAGGACTTCGACGAGCGCGACTGGACGGTGCACGCCGGCGGCAAGGCCGCCGCGAGCGCCGGCCCGCGCGACGCGACGGAGCGGATCCCGACGTAGCAAGGCCGCGCCGTTGGTGCGCGGCGTGGCCTCCATCCGCGAGCTCCCCGCGACCCTGCGTCCGCGCGAGCGCCTCGCGGAGCGTGGCGCGTCCGCCCTCTCGGACGCCGAGCTGCTCGCGATCCTCATCGGCATCGGGCACCGTCGCGGATCCGCGCTCGCCGTCGCGACGGCCGTCCTCGCGAAGGCGGGCGGCCTCCGCGGCCTCGTCCAGCTCGACGGCACGCAGCTCCGCACGCGCGGGCTCGGCTCGGTCGCGGCGCTGCGCTTCGCGGCCGCCTGCGAGCTCGCGCGCCGCACCGTGAGCGCGGGCGTCGACGGGGAGGTCGTCGATTCGCCCGAGGCGGCCGCGCGCGCGCTCGCGCCGCACTTCGCGCACCTCGACCGCGAGGTCGTGAAGGTCGCGCTCCTGTCCCGCAAGCACCGGCTCCTCAGGGTCGTCGACGTCTACGCGGGCAGCGTCGCCGGCGCGAGCGTCCGCATCGGCGAGCTCTTCACCGAGGCGATCCGGCGGAACGCGCCGGCGATCGTCATCGCGCACAACCACCCGAGCGGCGACCCTGCGCCGTCGGGCGAGGACCTGCGCACGACGCGCGACGCGGTCGCCGCCGGGCGCCTGCTCGGCGTCGACGTCGTCGACCACATGGTGTTCGGCGCCGGACGCTGGGTGAGCGTCGGGGAGCAGCAGGGGACCAAGCGATAACACGCGGTCCCCGCGCCCGTTCCACGCCGCGGTGGGGAGCCTCCGTTCGGCCCTGATCGGCACGCTCGTCGGCATCGCCGTCGCCACGCTCGGCCTGAACGCTCCCTCGTTCCGTGTCGAGGACGTCTGGTCCGTCGGGCACCTCGTGCCGGCGCCGCCGGCGGCGTGGCTCCCGGCCTCCGAGCCCGTGGCGCCGGCCGAGCCGCCGCGCGCCCCGGCCGCGACGCCCGCGCCGACCGCGTCGCCGACGCCCGCACCCACCCCCGTCCCGACCGTCCCGGCGACGCCGGAGCCCGTCGTCGCGCAGCAGGTGGCGTCCGCGCCGCGGCTGCCGGCGCCGGCGCCGCGTGTCGCCGGCGTCCAGGCCCCGAGCCGGGCGACGCCGAAGCCGCGGACGCCCACTCCGACACCACATCCGGTCGCGGAACGGACGCCCGTCCCGGTCCGCTACCCGATGCCGACCCCGAACGCGACACCAGATCCGGTGTTGCCGCGCGAGATCCTCGAGCGTCTCGCGCATCCCACCGCGTATCCTTCACCCGACCCCGCGCGTTGGCAGTGGAAGCACCGCTGAGTTGAAGGGACCCCCATCGTGATCGACGGAGTCCTCGGGCTCTTCTCCCGGGATATCGGCATCGACCTGGGCACCGCGAACACCCTCGTGCACGTCCGCGGGCGCGGCATCGCGATCAGCGAGCCATCCGTCGTCGCGAAGGACGTGAAGACCGGCGCGATCGTCGCGATCGGCGCCGAGGCGAAGCGCATGGTGGGGCGGACGCCGGCGTCCATCGTCGCCGTGCGGCCGCTCAAGGACGGCGTCATCAGCGACTTCGACATCACCGAGCAGATGCTCCGCTACTTCATCCAGAAGGTGCACGACCGCTTCGCGCTGTTCCCGCGGCCGCGCGTCGTCATCGGGATCCCCTCGGGCGTCACCGAGGTCGAGAAGCGCGCGGTGCAGGACGCCGCGGTGAGCGCGGGCGCGCGCTGGGCGCGCCTGGTCGAGGAGCCGATGGCCGCGGCGATCGGCGCGGGGCTCCCGGTGAACGAGCCGTCGGGCTCGATGATCGTCGACATCGGCGGGGGCACCACCGAGGTCGCCGTCACGTCGCTCGGCGGGATCGTCGTCTCGCGCTCGATCCGCGTGGCGGGCGACGAGATGGACCAGGACATCGTCACCTACGCACGGCGCGAGTTCAACCTGCTCATGGGCGAGCGCACGGCGGAGGACATAAAGATCGCGATCGGGTCGGCGTACCCGCTCGACGAGGAGGTCTCGACGTTCTTCCGCGGGCGCGACCTCCTCACGGGGCTCCCGCGGTCGATCGAGGTGACGAGCGCACAGATCCGCGAGGCGATCGAGCCGAGCGTCGCGCAGATCGTCGACGCGGTGAAGGACACGATCGAGGAGACGCCGCCCGAGCTCATCGCCGACATCATGGATCAGGGCATCTACCTTGCCGGCGGCGGCGCGCTCCTGCGCGGCCTCGACACGCGCATCGCCGAGGCGACGCAGATGGCTGTGCACGTCGCGGACGATCCGCTCACGTGCGTCGCGCGCGGGACGGGCAAGATCCTGGAGGAGCTCGTCAGCTTCGAGCGCGCTCTCGTCACCGAGACGTACGCCGTGCTGCCCCGCTGATGGCCTCGCTCGGGTCCGTCCGCTCACGTCGGCACACCGACCGGACGGTCCTGCGGCAGTTCGCGGTGCTGTTCGTCGTCGCGCTCGCGCTCCTGGTCGCGCGGAACACGCCGCTCGTGCGCGGGGCCTCGAGCGCGGTCACGGGCGCGCTCGTACCGGTCGAGGGCGGCCTGTCGCAGGTCGGGTCGGGTATCGCCTCGTTCGGCGAGGCGGTGAACGAGCTGCAGCGCCTGCGCGCCGACAACGCGGAGCTGCGCGCGCGCGTCGATCAACTGACCCTCGAGAACGTCCGTCTGCGCGAGCGGGCCGTCGCCGCCCAGCAGACGGCCGCGCTCGAGAGCGCCGGCCGCGCGCTGCCCTTCGAGACGATCGCGGCGCCCGTCGTCGCGCGCGACCCGAGCGGAGTCCTCCAGACCGTCCTCATCGGCGCGGGGACGAGTGAGGGCGTGAAGGTCGGCCACATCGTCATCTCCGATCGGGGCGTGGTCGGCCGCGTCAGCGAGGTCGGGCCCGGCTACAGCAAGGTGCTCCTCGTCACCGACCCGGCCTCGACGGTCTCCGCGATCGTCCAGGGGTCGCGGGCGACGGGGATCGTGCGGGGCCAGTACGGCGACACGCTCGTGATGGACTGGATCCTCCAGACCGAGGCGGTGGCCGACGGCGACGCCGTCATCACGGCGGGCCTCGCGCTCGGGAACGACCTGCGGTCGCTGTATCCAAAGGGTCTCGTTATCGGGAAGGTCGTAGGGCTCGAGCGCTCCGAGAACTCGGCGTACAAGCGAGCGGTCGTGCTGCCCGCGGTCGACCTGCGTCATCTCGAGCAGGTCCTGGTAGTGAAGACCTTCTAGCGCCGCGTTCCGAACGCCCCGCCTTGGCGTTCTGAACGTCGGCGGACGCGGTCTATACCGGACGGTGAGAAGGGAAGTGAGCTTCTTCTTGTCTTGCCTGCGGACGGCCATGGCCCTGGCGCTGGTGTTCGCTCTCGTCGGTCGCCCCGGCGTGGCCCGGGCGTCGACGGACGGGGGGTACGGACAGGGAGGAGGGCCTGGTCTCGTCGAGACCATGACCGCTGGCGCCGTCGCGAACGCCGGCGATCGGGAGCGGGTCTCGGAGGGGTCGCTCTTCGAGGCAGTAGGGACTCGGCACCGGATCGGTGCCACTTGGCATCGGATCGATGCCGACCTCCTCGGTGCTGACGGAGAGACGCGCAGCGCCCTGTTCCCTCACGAGCCGAGCACCGATCCGGAGACGGCGGCTGACCCCCATCCCGGTCCCTCCTCCTCGTCTTCGCGGTTCGGCCCCGACCGATCCGCGTACCGGGCGGTCAACGACGCCGCGGAGGCGGCGCCGGTCCACCTCCTCGTCCGTTTCTCGCCGCGCTCCTCGGGAGCCCAGCGCCTCGAAGCGCTCGCGAGCGTGGGCGGGCGGATCTCGTCGACGATCCCCGAGCTCGGGGTCGCGCGCGTCTCGCTGCCGGTCGGTGCCGCGACGACACGCGCCGATGCGGACACGCTCGCGTCGACGCTCGCGGCGTCGGACGCGCTCGACCTCGTCGAGGTCGAAGGCAGCGCGCGCCTGCGCTTCGATCCGAACGACGCGTACTACGCGACCGATCCCTTCACGGGCCGCGGGCAGTGGGGCATCCGCAAGGCCGGCGTGAACGACGCATGGGACTCGGTCCGCGGCTCGTCGAGCATCACCGTCGCGGTGCTCGACACGGGCGTCGATCCCTCGCACCCCGACCTGAGGGACGCGCTCGTGCCGGGCGCGGCGTACGTGAGCGAGCCGAGCACCGAGTGCGCCGCGAACGCGACCACGAAGGACGACAACTCGCACGGGACCCACGTGGCCGGGATCGTCGCCGCCGAGGGCAACAACAGGACCGGGATCGCGGGCGTCGCGTTCGGCGTCCGCGTCATGCCGATCAAGGTGCTCGACTGCACCGGCAGCGGCATCGAGTCCGACATCGCGCGCGGCATCGTGTACGCGGTCGATAACGGGGCGAAGATCCTGAACTTCTCGCTGGGCACGGCCGTCGACAGCTTCACGCTCCGAAGCGCGATCGAGTACGCGGTCGGGAAGGGCGTCCTCGTCGTGAGCGCCGTCGGCAACTGCGGCGACACCGAGCCCGAGTGCCTCACCCTGAACCAGATCGACTACCCCGCCGCGTACCCGGGCGTCCTCGGTGTGGGCGCGACGGACATCGACGACAACGTCGTCTCCTTCTCGAGCCGCAACTCGACGGTCGACGTCTCCGCGCCGGGGCGAGCGATCATCAGCACGACACCGACGTACTCGACGTACGAGTCGCGGCGCTTCGGCGTCGCGCTCAACTACGGGATCATGAGCGGGACGAGCCAGGCGTCGCCGTTCGCCGCGGGCGTCGCGGCGCTCGTGTGGAGCGCCGACCCCTCGCTCACCGCGGCGCAGATCATCACGCGGCTCGAGACGACGGCCGACGACCTCGGCACGAAGGGCCGCGACGACTCGTTCGGGTACGGGCGGCTGAACGCGGCGAGCGCGGTCGCCGCGTCGACGACCGCCCGGTACGGCGCGACGTACGACACGAAGGCGCTGCCGAGCGCCGCCGCGAGCGGGAAGACGTTCACCGCGAGCGTCGCCGTGACGAACACGTCGTCGTTCACGTGGCGGTTCGCGGACCCGAACTCGGTGCGCCTCGGGTGGAGCTGGACCGAGGCGAGCGGCGTCGCGGTCCCGGGGCTGACCGGCACGCTGCCGCTCACCGGCGACCTCGCGCCGAACGCGAAGGCGACGTTCGTGGGGTCGATCACGGCCCCCCCGACGCCCGCCACGTACACGCTGCGGCTCGACCTCGTGCAGGGGACGACGGCGTTCAGCTCGAAGGGCGTGCCGCCCGCGAAGGTCGCGATCGCCGTCGGGAGCGGCTTCGGCGCGACGATCGCGCCGACGGTGACGGGCACAAGCTTCAACGCCGGCGATACGACGCAGCTCTCCGTCAGCCTCACGAACGCCGGCACGCAGACGTGGCCCGCGACCGGCGCGACGCCCGTCCACCTCTCGTACCACTGGCTCCAGGGCGGCGCCGCGGTGGTCTGGGACGGCCAGCGCGGCGTGCTGCCGACGGAGGTCGCACCGGGCGCGACCGTGACGGTCACGCTTCCCGTCCTCACCCCCGCGGCCGCGGGCACGTACAC
>CAZSRI010000035.1:0-20261 GCA_964609145.1 uncultured Chloroflexota bacterium | reverse complement strand
GCCTTCCCGAGCGCATCGCGTCTGGCACCGACCCGTACGCGCACGAGGTCGGCGGGACCGCGGCGCTCGTCGCCGAGCGGCTCGGTCTCGAGCGCTGCGACGTCGCGTTCCAGAGCGCGGGCCGCACCGGCGAGCGCTGGATCGGGCCCGAGGTGCGCGATGAGATCCGGCGCGTCGCCGCCGGCGGCGCGCGCGAGGTCGTCGTGTGCCCCGTCGGCTTCGTCGCCGACCACCTCGAGGTCCTTTACGACATCGACGTCGAGGCCCGCGCCGTCGCGGCGGAGCTCGGGATCCGCCTCGAGCGCGCGCGCTCGATGAACGACGATCTCACATTCATCGCCGCCCTCGCCGACGTCGCGTCGGCCGCGCTCGCGTCGGAGGTGCGCACGTGACCGCCCCGCTCCCGCTCGGTCCGGTGGAGCCGGGCTTGGACCGCGCGGCCATCGAGCGGCCGCCGATCGGCCGCGGCTTCGGCCTGCGGGACGGCAACGGGATCGTGTTCGTCGCGTACGACGGCACGGTGCATCCGTCCGGGTTCCTCCCGGTCCCATGCGACGACGTCCGGTCGCGCTCGCGCCTGCGGATCCAGCGCTCGCACCCGCTGTTCGTCTGGCTCCGCCGGCCGCGGTCGTTCCGCGGCGAGTGCGGCGCGTGCCCGTACGTCCCGAAGGCCGGCGCGATGCCGTGGGAGGATGCCGCGTGAGAGTGCTCGTCGCGGG
Organism: uncultured Chloroflexota bacterium; assembly: GCA_964609145.1. Lineage (GTDB taxonomy): Bacteria > Chloroflexota > Limnocylindria > P2-11E > P2-11E > JACPOT01. The sequence goes on along the minus strand of CAZSRI010000035.1, from coordinate 19,542 downwards.
CGGCGGGATCACCGGTCTCGCCGCGGCGCACGCGCTCACGCGGGCGGGCGTCGCCGTGACGCTGCTCGAGCCGTCACCCGCGCTCGGCGGGAAGACGTCGACCGAGCGCGTCGACGGGTTCACCATCGAGCGCGGGCCGGACTCGTTCCTCACGGTGCGCCCCGCGGCGCTTGCGCTCGCGCGCGAGGTCGGGCTCGGCGACGACGTGCGCGCGCCGCTCCGGCCGGACGGCGTCTTCATCTGGCACGGCGAGCGGCTCGTCCCGATCCCGCCGGGCGTCGGGCTCGGGATCCCGACGCGCCACCTCCCGTTCCTGACGAGCCCGCTCTTCTCGTGGCGCGAGAAGGCGCGCGCCGCGCTGGAGGTCGTCGCGCCGCACCGCGCCGGCGCGCGCGACGTGTCCGTCGGCGCGTTCCTGCGGCGGCGCTTCGGCCACGCCGTCGTCGACCGCCTCGCCGGGCCGCTCGTCGCCGCGGTCTACGGTGTCTCCGCCGACGAGCTCAGCCTCGAGGCGGTCATGCCGCGGCTGCGCGAGGCGCTCGATCGCCACGGCAGCCTGGTGCGCGCCGGACTCGCGGTCCAGGCGGGGCGCCGGCCCGGCGGCCCGCCCGAGGTCGCGACGCTGCGGCGCGGCATGGGATCGCTCGCCGACGCGGTCGCGGCGCGGCTCGCCGACGCGGAGGTCCGCCTCGGCGTCGGGCTCTCGCGGGTCGAGGCGAGCGGCGCGACGTACGTCGCGCACCTCACGGACGGCACGAGCATGCGCGCCGACGCCGTCGTCGTCGCGGCTCCCGCGCCCGAAGCGGCGCGCGCGCTCGCCGACCTCGCCCCGGATGCGGCCGCCGCGCTCGGGACGATCGCGTACCGCGGGACGGCGGCGGTCGCGCTCGCGTACGAGGATCGCCGGCTGCGCCGTCCGCTCGCGGGCCATGGGTTCCTCGTCCCCGACGGCGCCCTCCCGATCGCCGCGTGCACGTGGACGTCGTCGAAGTGGGGCGAGCGCGCGCCGGCGGGCGCGGCGCTCCTGCGCGCGACCGTCCGCGCGGACGCGCTCCTGCGCGCGAGCTCGGAGGAGATCGTCGACGCCGCGCACCGCGCCGTCGTGCGCGCGGTCGGGATCGAGGGATCGCCCATCCTCGCGCGCGTCACCGTGTGGGACGGCGCGATGCCGCGGTACACCGTCGGCCACCTCGACCGCCTCGCGCGGATCGCCGCCGCGATGGCGCCCCACCCGCGCATCGTCCTCGCCGGCGCGGCGTACCGCGGAACGGGCGTGCCCGATTGCATCGCGCAGGGCCAGGCCGCCGCGGCGCGGATCCTGTCCATCGCGGGGGGACCTCTGACGCAGGTCCCCTCGGGCCCCGCACCCGGCGCCTCCTTCCATCTCCCGGAGGCGAGGGAGGAGACGACCGCATGACCACGACGATCGACCGCAGCGCCGCGCTCCTCGCGCGCGCCGAGCGCCTCATGCCCGGCGGCGTGTCGAGCCCCGTCCGCGCGTATCGCGCCGTCGGCGGCGGGCCGCCGTTCATCGTCTCGGGCGAGGGCTGCCGCGTGCGCGACGCGGACGGCCGGACGTACGTCGACCTCGTGTGCTCGTGGGGTGCGCTCATCGCGGGGCACGCGCATCCCGCCGTCGTGCGCGCGATCGAGGAGCAGGCGCGGAAGGGGACGTCGTACGGCGCGCCGACGCCGCTCGAGGTCGAGCTCGCGCAGGAGATCGTCGAGGCCGTCCCGAGCGTCGAGATGCTGCGCTTCGTCTCGTCGGGGACGGAGGCGGCGATGAGCGCGGTGCGCCTGGCGCGTGCCGCGACGGGCCGCGCCGCCGTGGTCAAGTTCGCGGGCTGCTACCACGGCCACTCCGACGCGCTCCTCGCGAAGGCGGGATCGGGCGTCGCGACGCTCGGGCTCCCGGGGTCCGCGGGCGTGACGGAGGCGACCGCGAAGGACACGATCACCGTCGCGTACAACGACCTCGACGCGGTCCGCGCGGCGGCGCGCGCGGCGCCGTGCGCGGCGATCCTCGTCGAGCCGTACGCCGGGAACATGGGGTGCGTCCCGCCCGCGCCCGGCTTCCTCGAGGGGCTGCGCCGGGTCTGCGACGAGACCGGCGCGCTGCTCCTCTTCGACGAGGTCATCACCGGGTTCCGCGTTTCGCGCGGCGGCGCGCAGGAGCGGACCGGGGTCCGCGCCGACGTCGCGTGCTTCGGAAAGGTGATCGGCGGCGGGCTGCCGGTCGGCGCGTACGGCGGCTCGCGCCCGCTGATGTCGCTCGTCGCGCCGCTCGGCCCCGTGTACCAGGCGGGCACGCTCTCGGGGAACCCGCTCGCCATGGCCGCGGGCCTCGCGACGCTGCGGCTCCTCGACGCCGCCGCGTACGCGCGGCTCGAGGCGCTCGGCGCCCGGCTCGAGGCGGGGCTGAACGACGCCATCGCCGCGTCCGGTGTCCGCGCGCGAGTGCAGCGCGTCGGCTCGCTCCTGACGCTCTTCTTCATCGACCGCGTCGTGCGCAACGATGACGACGCGAGCACCTCCGAGCGCGACCGCTTCGCGCGCTTCCACCGCGCGATGCTCGGCCGCGGCGTCATGCTGCCGCCCTCGCAGCTCGAGTGCTGGTTCCTCTCGCTCGCGCACGACGAGGCGGCGATCGACGAGGTCGTCGCGGCCGCCCGCGCATCTCTCCACGAGCTGCCGGGCGAGGGTCCGGCTCCGCCGGCCCGAGCGAGTCGAGGCCGGAGGCGAAGGCCGCGAGATGAAGCGAGGTCCTGAATGAACGAGCTGTTCCGCTACATCACGCTCGCCGTGACGCCCGAGTGGCGCCGCCAGCCGGAGGACGAGCGCGCCGCGCAGAAGCGCGAGCTCGTCCGCGCCGCCGAGGCCGAGGGCGTGCGCGTGCACGCGTACTCGCTCGTCGGCACGCGGTCCGACGCCGACCTCCTGCTGTGGATCGTCGGCGAGGACCTCGAGCGGATCCGCGCGCTCGAGTCGCGTCTCGCGTCGACGCGCATCTGGGCGCGCAGCACGCGTCCGTACGGGTACCTCGCGGCGCGCCGCCGCTCGCCGTACCTCGGCGAACACGCGCACGACGGCAGCGAGCACACGCGCGTCGAAGCCGGACCGGTCGGGGACAAGGCGTACGCGGTGATCTACCCGATGACCAAGCAGCGCCGCTGGTACTCGCTCGACCCCCGGGAACGGACGCGGATCATGGCGAAGCACTTCGAGGTCGGCCACCGCTACCCCGACATCCGCATCCACACCGCGTACAGCTTCGGGATCGACGACCAGGAGTTCGTCGTCGCGTTCGAGACCGACGACGTGCGGCGCTTCCTCGCGCTCGTCGCGGACCTCCGCGAGACGGAGTCGTCCGCGTACACCGAGCGCGAGACGCCGATCTTCGTCGGCGCGGCGATGCCGCTCGAGCGCGCGCTCGACGAGATCGACGGCGTGGGCCTCCTCAATAGCCGTCGGCTCGCTGCGCCCGCTCGCGGCTAGCCGCTCCGCTCTCGTGGACTCGCTCGGACCGGCGGAGCCGGATCCTCGCTCGAGCCGCCCACTCGTGGTCCGCGCGGCGCGACGCGAGCGCGTCGAGCGGACGCCCGTGTGGTTCATGCGGCAGGCCGGGCGCGCCCTTCCCGAGTACCGGGCGCTGCGCGAGCGCTACGGGCTGCTCGAGATGGCGCGCACGCCCGAGCTGGCCGCGCGCGTGACGCGCATGCCCGTCGACCGGCTCGGCGTCGACGGCGCAGTGCTCTACGCCGACATCATGCTGCCGCTCGAGGGGATGGGGATCCCGTTCCGCATCGAGCCCGAGGTCGGGCCGATCGTCGAGCGGCCGATCCGGGCCGCCGCCGACGTCGCCGCGATCCGCGTCGTCGCGGCCGAGGAGGCGACCCCGTACGTGTTCGAGGCGATCCGCATGCTTCGGCGCGACCTTCCGCCCGCGGTCGCGCTCATCGGCTTCGCGGGCGCGCCGTTCACGCTCGCCTCCTACCTCATCGAGGAGCGGCCGTCACGCGATCACGCGCGGACGAAGGCGATGCTCTTCGGCGAGCCCGCGCTGTGGGACGCGCTCATGACGACGCTCGCCGACGTGATCGGGCGATACCTGCGCGCGCAGATCGACGCGGGCGCCCAGGTCGTGCAGCTCTTCGACTCGTGGGCTGGCGCGCTCACGATGGAGGACTACGAGCGCTCGGTCCTCCCGTACACGCGCCGCATCGTCGCCGCGCTCGCGGACACGGGCGCCCCGCGTATCCACTTCGCGCTCGCCGACCGCGGCCTCCTCCCGCTCTTCGCGCGGACGGGGTGCGACGTCGTGAGCGTCGACTGGCGCGTGCCGCTCGACGAGGCCTGGGCGCTCGTCGGACCCGATCTCGCGATCCAGGGGAACCTCGATCCCGGCGTCTGCCTCGCGCCGCTCGACGTCGCAGCGGCCCGCGCGCGGGATGTCCTGGACCGCGCCGGCGGGCGGGCGGGCCACATCTTCAACCTCGGCCACGGCGTGCTGCCGCAGACCGACCCCGACTCGCTCGCGCGCGTCGTCGAGCTCGTCCACACCGAGTCCCAGCGCATCGCGGCAGCAGGCGGTCGGGCGCTCCCCGTGTAGCGCCACGCGCCAACGCGCCGTCGTTCGGCGCGGCGCGGTATCGACCGGATACTCACCGCCCGGCGGTCCGTCTTCTGCTCGTCTTCGATCTCCAGTTACGCGAGGAGGTCGAAGTTGTCGCTTTCGTCACGTCTCCCGGTCGTCGCGCTCGCGACGATCGGGCTCGTCGGATCGCTCGGGCCCCGTCGGCACGAGCATCCAGAACCTCTTCCCGGTCATCGCCGTCGACCACGGCGGCAACGTGTACGCGGGGTCCTCGACGCGCTCGTAGCCTTCGATGCGTGGGGCCGGCCGGGGTCGAGGGGTCCCGCCGGCCCCGTCCCGCATGGAACCTTCGTCGGGTCAGAGGGGTATGGACATCGTGAGGCGCCGGCGCGTCGCGCTGATGACGCTCGCTCTCCTGGCCGCCGCGTGCGCGACCCAGGCAGCGCGGATCGGCGCGCCGTCGCCGAGCCCCAGCGCGGAGCCCTCGGTGACGGCGACCGCCTCGCCGACACCGCGGCCGACGAATGCCACGAACGATGTCCTGTACGTCCGCCGGCAACTCCCGCAGACGAGCGACCAGGGCATCAACGTCATCGAGGTGATCGCCGCGCGCACCGGCGCCGCGATCCGCCAGATGCCGGCCGGCGCCGTCACGCCCGGCGGCAAGCTCCTCGTCCGCACGACGAGCGCCGACGGTGGGACGCGCACGATCGTGCACGTCGTCGACGTCGCGACCGGCACGGACGTCCGCTCGGTGCCGCTCGACGGCGACCTCCGCCTCGTGCAGACCGGAGCGCCGTGGCCGGATCGCGCGGTCTCGCCGGATGGTCGCCTCGTCGTGCTCCAGCAGCCGCCGGTGCAGCTCGACGGCAAGTGGGTCACACGCTTCGCCGTGGCCGACACTGTCGCGGGGACGGCCAGGTCGACCGAGGAGCTGCGCGCGACCACGTCGTACCAATACCTCGCGAACTCCGCGGATGGCCGCACGCTCTACCTCGCGGAGTACGGCGGCGGGGCCGTGCGCACCCGCGTGTACGACCTCGCGAGAGGCGCGCTGCGCGCGGACCCGGTCGACACGTGGGATCCGCAGGCGAACGGCTTCGCGACGCCGTTCGTGAGCGGCACCGGTGGGACGCCGCTGTTCAGCCTGCGGACGACGAGTGAGGAGGCGTACGTCCTCGCGGCCGATCCCGGCAGCGGCCGCGTCGCGCGGACCGCCCTTCCGAAGGAGCAGGCGCATGGCGGCATCGAGGAGATCCTCCTCTGGTCGCTCCTGGTCACGCCCGACGGCACGACGCTCTACGCCGTGAACCCGGCGTTCGGCGTGGTCGACGAGATCGACGTGAAGGCGCTCGCGGTCCGGCGCACGGGGACGTTCGAGGTGACGCGCGACGCGACCGGCGACGCGCTCGCGCGTCTGCGGCGGATCCTCTTCCCGGCCGCCGAGGCGAAGGAGATCCTCCGCCCGGGAGCCGTGATCTCACCGGACGGCAAGACGCTGTTCGCCATCGGCCGAGGTGGGATCGTCGCGATCGACACCGCGTCACTGTCCGCGCGGCTGGTGTGGCGGGAAGAGAACAGCAGCCGCTTTGGGAGCCTCGCGCTCTCCCCCGACGGCGCCCGCCTCTACGCTGTCGATGACGGGCGCCGCGAGATCGTCGTCCTCGACGCGCGTCGCGGAATGACGAGGCTCGGAGCGCTCTCGCTCTCAGGCTACGTCGACTCGATCGTCCGCATCGATGCGCCGTAGGACGAGGAGCGCTGCTCAGGAGCTGGATCGGTCCGGGGAACGCCTCGAGTCCTCGGCAGCGGCCTGCGACGAGATGGAACCGACGCGGCGCCCCACGTGTATCGGGGTCGTGAGGCGCCCGCGCGTCGCGGTGATGACGCTCGCTTTCCTGGTCGCCGCGTGCACGAGCCAGGCGGCGCGCGTCGGTGCGCCGTCGCAGACGCCGACCGCCTCCCCGTCGCCCTCGCCCGCCGCGGCGGCCACGCCGCGCCGGCCGAACGCGACGAACGACGTCCTCTACGTCCGGCGCCAGCGCTCGACCAGCGCGCCGGTCCGCTACGGCATCGACGTGATCGATGCGCGCAGCGGCGAGGTCCTGCGCGAGCTGCCCAACGGCCTCCTGTCGCCGGACGGGAAGCTCCTCTTCTCGACCGAGTGGTCCGACGGCGGCACACGGACCATCGTGCACATCAGCGACCTCGCGACGGGCAAGGACGTTCGCTCGTACGACGTCGGCGGCGAGCTCCCCGCGGTCATCGACCGGTCCGCTTCGACCAGCCTCACGCCGGACGGCCGCTGGCTCGCGCTGTCACGACCGGCCGTCCTGCGGAACGGCCAATGGGTGACCGAGTTCGCGGCGATCGACACGACCACGGGCGCGCTCCGCAGGACCGGAGAGCTCACGACGGCGGACACCGGCCAGGCCAATTGCTGCCCCTATGCCTTCCAGGCGCTCTCGCCGGACGGACGGCTCCTCTACCTGTCGCACCCCGAGAGCGCCGGCGAGCGTGTCCGCGTCTACGACCTCGCGAGGGGAGGCTTCATCTCGTTCGACGTAGCACCAGGTGAGATCATGGGCTGGACCGGCGTCCTGACGGGCTATCGCACGCCCTACGTGATGCGCGGCGGCATCGCATTCAGCGTGTTCGCCGCGCCCACCGCGGACCGGCCGTACGTCCTGGTCCTCTACCTGGACGATCGCGTCGGAGGCCCCGTCCGGCTGCCCGCCGATCAGCGCACCAACGACTTCGACAAGTACCTGCTCTGGTCACTCGCCGTCGCTCCCGACGGGTCGAAGGCCTACGCCGTGAACCCCGCGCTCGGCGTGGTCGATGAGATCGACGTGAAGGGGCTCTTCGTGCGCCGGACGGCAGCGTTCGAGATCGCGCGCGACGGCGACGGCGGCACGCTCGCGCGGCTGCGGCAGGTGCTGTTCCCGGTGGCGGAGGCGAAGCGCTACCTGAGGTCGGGCGCGGTCCTCTCGCCGGACGGCACGACCCTCTACGCCATCGGCGAGAAGGGCGTCGTCGCGATCGACACCACGACGCTCGGCGCTCGGCTGGTCTTCACCGCTGAGCCGGGACGCAGCCGCATGATCGACAGCCTCGCGATCTCGCCGGACGGCGCGCGGCTGTACGCGGTCGACGACCAGAGCCGCGAGATCCTCATCCTCGACGCGCGTCAGGGGATGTCGAGCCTCGGCACCCTGCCGCTCCCCGGGTGGGCCGACTCGATCATCCGCATCGAGACGCCGTAGGTCGGCTGAAGCCTCGCGACTCCCGCGGCCCCCGAACGCCCTTCCCGGATGGCGCAGCGGGTCCTCCACGGCGACACGCCGCGGCGCTCCTCGGGCGCCGCGGCGGGCTGCGCAGAGGTACCGGAGGCGAAGTTGCGGGGTCGCGGCTAGACCGGTCCGGCGAACGCTTCCCGCACGCCCGCGAGGCCGGCCACTGTCACACTCGGCGGCGCTGCGGTGCTCGAAGGGCAGATGGAGGCAGGCGCGCTCGTGACGGCGCGGCCGCGGGCGGGCTCCGGCGAGCTGCCGGAGGCGTTCGAGCGGCTGTTCCTGCGCGAGTACCGGCGCGTCGCCGCGATCGCCTACCGCGTCCTCGGCGATGCGGCCGAGGCGGAGGACGTCGCGCAGGACGTGTTCGCGCAGTTCTACCGGCGGCAGGATCCCGACGCGCCGTACGCGCCGGCGTGGCTGTACACGGCCGCGACGCATGCGGCGCTGAACGCCGTCCGGAGCCGCAAGCGCCGCGACGCGCGCCATCTGACGGCGGCGCGCGAGCTCGAGCGCACGATCGATCCCGAGGCCGAGGCCATCGCCGACGAGGAGCGTGAGGCCGCGCGCGCCGCGCTCGCGCGGCTCCCCGAGCGCGCGGCGACGCTGCTCGTCCTCCGCCACAGCGGGCTCTCGTACGCGGAGATCGCCGCGACGCTCGGGATCGCCGTCGACCAGGTCGGCACGCGCCTGCGCCGCGCGCAGGAGGCGTTCAGGAAAGAGGTGCTCCATGAAGGATCGTGACGAGATGCTGCTCGGCGGGCCCGTGCCCGCGTTCGACGCCGACTCCGCGCTCGCGCGGTTCCGCGCGCGGCAACACGCGCGCGCGTCGGTCGCGCGCCCGGCGTGGATGCGTCCCGCGCTCGTCGCGGCCGGCGTCGTCCTCGCGGCCGCCGTCGCCGGCGCGAGCGGCGTCGCCGACACCGTCATCAAGGTCTTCGAGCCACAGAGGGTCGCGACCGTGCAGGTCGACCCGACCGAGCTGCGCGGCATCCCCGACCCGAGCGAGTACGGCACGCTCACGTGGATCGCCCGGCCGTCGTGGCACGAGGTCGCCAGCGCGACGGCGGCGGCGAGCGAGGCGGGCTTCGCGCCGCTCGCGCCGTCGGCGCTGCCGAGCGGCGTGCCGGCCGACGTCCGCTACGCCGTCATGGCGCAGGCGAGGGCGACGTTCCGCTTCGACGAGGCGAAGGCCGTGGCCGCCGCGGCGAAGGTGAGCGCCACGATCCCGCCGATGCCGGCGTCGATCGCGAACACGACGCTCACGATGAGCGGCGGCCCCGCGGTCCTGCAGGCGTACGGCGCGGCGCCGAACGTCCCGGCGGATCGGGCCGCGTGGGGTGGGAGCCCCGAGCTCCTCATCGTCCAGGCGAAGGCGCCCGTTGTCACGTCGGACGGCGCGGCCGTCGACGAGCTGCGCGACTACGCCCTCGCGCAGCCCGGCGTCCCGCCGTCCGTCGCGGCGCAGATCCGCGCGATCGGCGACCCCGTGCGCACGCTGCTCGTCCCGGTCGGCCTCGACCCGACGAAGGCGAGGACGATCACCCTCCGCGGCACGCAGGGGTACCTGTTCAGCGATGGGACGGGCATCGGGACGGCGGTCGTCTGGCTCGAGCGCGGGTACGTGATCGGCGTGCTGTCCTCGCTCGACGAGGCGACGCTCGTCTCGCTCGTGAACGGACTGCGATAGGCCGCGCGGATAGTCTCGCGGCGTGACCGACGCCGCCATCGAGACGAGCGGCCTCGCGAAGCGCTACGGGCGGGTCACCGCGCTCGTCGGGCTCTCGATGCGCGTCGAGCGCGGCTCGATCTTCGGCTTCCTCGGACCGAACGGCGCGGGCAAGACGACCGCGGTGAAGCTCCTCCTCGGGCTCGCGCGCCCGAGCGGCGGCACCGCGCGCGTCCTCGGCGCGCCGACCTCCGACGCCGGGGCGCACCGCCGCGCGCGGCGTCGCGTCGGCTACCTCCCCGAGCTCTTCCGGTATCAGGGATGGCTGAGCGCGCGCGAGGTCCTCGCGGCGCACTGCGCGCTCGCGCGCATGGATCGGGGCGCGCGCGGCGCCGCGATCGACGGGTCGCTCCGCACCGTGGGGCTCACGGACCGCGCCGACGACCGCGTCGAGGCCTTCTCGAAGGGCATGCAGCAGCGGCTCGGCCTCGCGGTCGCGCTCCTCGGCGACGTCGACCTCGTCCTCCTCGACGAGCCGACCTCGGCCCTCGATCCGGTCGGCCGCCACGACGTGCGCGAGATCGTCCGCGGCCTGCGCGCCCGGGGCGTGACCGTGTTCCTGAACTCGCACCTCCTCACCGAGGTCGAGCAGGTGTGCGACCGCGTCGCCGTCGTCGACAAGGGGCGTGTCGTGGCGACGGGCAGGCTCGACGAGCTGCTCCGCGGCGACCTCGTCCACGTGTGCGCGAGCGGCCTCACGGCGGACGCGCGCGCGGCGATCGCGCGCGACGGCTTCGCCCTCGAGGGCGACGGCGAGCGCTTCACCGCGCGGGGCGTCGCGCGCGACCGCGTCCCCCTCCTCGTCGAGGCGCTCGTGCGCGCCGGCGCGCGCGTCTACGCCGTCGAGCCGCAGCACGAGTCGCTCGAGGAGCGGTTCCTCGCGCTCGTCGGCGGCGAGCGCTGATGCTCGTCGTCGCGGGGCTCGTCCTGCGCGAGGCCGCGCGGCGGCGGCTCGTCCTCGCCGTCGTCGTCCTCACGTTCGCCGTGATCGCGCTCACCGCGTGGGGCTACTCGAAGCTCCCGGAGCTCGGCGGCGATCGCCCGCTCGGGCCGACGGGCGCGCGGCTCGTGGCGTCGTACCTCACGATCATGGTCGCGTTCACCTTCAGCTTCGTGCTCGCGCTCGCGGGCGTCTTCATCGCGACGCCCGCGATCTCGGGCGAGGTCGAGACGGGCATCGCGCTCGCGGTGCTCGCGCGGCCGATCTCGCGCGAGTCCTACGTCCTGGGGAAGTGGCTCGGCCTCGCGGCGCTCCTGCTCGCATACGCCGCGGGCGCGATCGCGCTCGAGCTCGTCGCGATCCGCCTCGCCGTCGGCTACACGCCGCCGGGCCCGCTCGCCGCGTTCGCGTACCTCTACGCCGAGGGGCTCGTCCTCCTCACGTTCGGGCTGCTCCTCAGCACGCGCCTCTCGGGCATGGTCGGCGGCGTCGTCGCGCTCGTGTGCTTCGGCATCGCCTGGCTCGGCGGGATCGTCGGCGGGGTCGGCGAGGGCTTCCAGAACGCCACGCTCACGCAGGTCGGGACCGCCATCAAGCTCCTCCTCCCGACGGACGCGCTCTGGCGCGGCGCCGTCTACGCGCTCGAGCCCGAGGTCCTCATCACCGCGCTCGGCCCGGCGCGCGGACCCTTCACGACCGCGAACCCCTTCTTCACGCCGACCGCTCCCTCGCCCCTCCTCTCGCTGTGGACCGCGGTGTGGCTCGGCGCGATCGTCGGCCTCACGGTGTGGGTGTTCCGGCGCCGCGAGGTCTAAGCGACGTCTCAGGAACGGCGTCCCGCGACGTGGGAAGATGAAGACATGAACACCGTGAAGACGGCCTTCCTCCTCGCGCTCCTGACGGGCCTCCTCGTCGTCGCCGGTCGGATCCTCGGCGGCACGAGCGGGATGACGTTCGCCCTCATCCTCGCGGTCGTGATGAACGTCTCCGCGTACTGGTTCAGCGACAGGATCGCGCTCGCCATGGCGGGCGCGCGCGAGGTGAGCGAAGCGCAGGCGCCGGAGCTGTACCGGATCGTCGGCGAGCTGACGCGCCAGGCGGACCTGCCGATGCCGCGCGTCTACGTCATCGAGCAGCAGGCGCCGAACGCCTTCGCGACCGGGCGCGATCCGAAGCACGCCGTCGTCGCCGTCACCGCGGGGATCCTCGACATCGTGAACGAGCGCGAGCTGCGCGCCGTCCTCTCGCACGAGCTCAGCCACGTGCGCAACAGGGACACGCTCGTCATGGCCGTCGTCGCGTCGATCGCGGGCGCGATCAGCTACCTCGCGCAGCTCGCGCAGTGGGCGGCGATCTTCGGGGGCTACGGGAACGACCGCGAGGGGCGTGGCACGAACCCGATCGCCCTGCTCGTGTCGATCGTCGTGCTCCCGATCGCGGCGCTGCTCGTCCAGCTCGCGATCAGCCGGAGCCGCGAGTACGGCGCGGACGACGGCGGCGCGGAGCTGTCGCACGACCCGCTCGCGCTCGCGTCGGCGCTGCGCAAGCTCGAGTCGTACTCGAAGCGGATCCCGCTGCCCATGAACCCGAGTGTGAGCCCGCTGTTCATCGTCCAGCCGCTCGTGCCGGGCGGCCTCGCGGGGTTGTTCTCGACGCACCCGCCGATCGAAGCGCGGATCGCGCGCCTCGAGCGGCGGGCCGGAGCGATGCTCGGCTAGCTACACGAGCGCCTGCGCGGCCTCCAAGAGCTCCTGCATCGACCGCGGCGAGTAGTTGTTGATGAAGATCTGCGGTCCGGCGTAGAAGACGAGGACGAGGACGATGAGGATCAGCAGGATGATCCCGATGATCATGCCGGCGCCGAAGCCGTCGCCCGACGTGCCGGGCCCTGGTGCGTTGACGTTCGTCTGACCCATCTGGTCCGTCACACTCCTTCGCCCGCGGCACGCGGGCACTCTTTCGTGAGGACCGTCACTGCTAGCAACGTGCCATTCCGACCCTCGGTCGGGCGGAGCCTTCCCTCGGGCCCCGGGCGTCGGGGCCTCTGGGCGCGTAGCGACGGCTCGACCTCCTCCTCGTGGCTCGGCCTGCGCGCGCGGGGGACCCGTTGACGAAGGCGTAACGCCTAGAAGGGGCCCGCTAACTCGGGCGGAGCGAAGAGGTCGCCCGGCCGCTGCCACCACTGCGCGACGCGGTCGCCGTGCGCCTGGGCGAAGAGGGCGGCGATCGTGTCGGGCGGCTGTCCGTCCGCCGCGACGACGATCACGATGCGCCGCGCGCGAAGATCGCCCGCGTACCGGCGACGCACCTCCGCGGGCACGCCGCGTCCCGGGAGGATCCGGCCCAGCAGGCCGTTGCTCCGCGCCGGCGTCCACGCGCGGTCGCCGGCGATCCGCGCCGCGAGCGCGCCGTCCCCCGCGACGACGGACACATCCTGCTGCCGCACGCCTGAGGAGCGCAGCAAGTGCACCGCGGCGCTCGCGCTCGCCTCGTCGGGGAACGCGCTCGCGACGACCGGTCCGCCCGCGACGTCGGAGAGGTAGGAGCTGACAGCCACGATCGGATCGTATCGTCCCCCGGGCGCGCCGACCGAGGCGAAGACGAGGTCGAGCGTCGCTCCGCGCCCAGGGGCCCCTACCCCTGGGGCCCGAGGGAGGGCTTTGCCCGACCGAGGGTCGGGCTAGGCGCGCCACGCCAAGATCGGGATGAGCATCTCGTCGGCGGTGAGCCCGCCGTGGGCGCCGCGGTGGAGCGCCGCCTGGCCGTCGACCCGGACGATCGTCGCGGCGCGCTCGCCGCGCAGCAGGCCGCACAGCTCGCCCACGCGCCGGCGGACCGCCGCCGCGTCGCCGCGGCCGAACAGGCCCTCGGCGATCGCCTCGTCGCGGTCGAGGAACGTGAACGCGCCGGGCCAGCGCGCCTCGAGGTGGGCGCGCACCGCGCCGGGGCGGTCGGTGTGGAAGAACGCGAGCCGCGGCTCGCCGGCGACGGGGTGCCGCAGGAGCGCGCGCAGCTCGGCGTCGCCCTCGAGATCGATGAGCGCGGCCGGATCCACCTCGGCGTGCCCGTGGTCCGCGGTGACGACGACGAGCGTGTCCCCCGGGCCGCGGTCCGCGAGCGCGCGCTCGAGCGTGCGGTCGAACACCGCGGCCTCCGCCGCGTGCTCGGGACTGCGCGGGCCGTACAGATGCGCGGCGGTGTCGATGCCGGCCCAGTACGCGTAGACGTACGCCGGCGCTCCCTCCCACGGACGCCGATCGAGCAGCGCGCGCAGACGCGCGCCCATCGTGCTCGGCAGGACGTAGCCGACGTACTCGGCCTCGGCCGCGTGCATCCGCGTCATCGCGCCGAGCCGAAAGATCTCCGGCTCGACGACCCACGAGGCGCCGCCGCGCGCGCGGAGCCGCGCGTGCATCGAGCGGACGAGCGCGTACCGCGCGGGCTCGACGCTCGGGTCGTCGAAGTACGACCCGGCGCGCTGCGTCGCGGGACCCCACCGGAGCATCTGCGTGACGCGCCCGAACTCCTCGAGCCAGCAGAAGTACGCGAGGTTCCCGTGCTCTTGCGGCGTGCGCCCCGTGTTCATCGTCGTGATCGCCGCGGCCGTGGTGCTCGGGAACACGCTCGTCGCGCGGAGGAGGTGCACGCCGTCGTCCGCGCGGGCGCGCTGGATGAGCGAGGCGAGGAACGGCGTGTCGCCCCGCGCGCAGAGGCGCTCGAGCTGTCCCCAGCCGAGCCCGTCGGCGAGGACGAGGAGGATGCTGCGGACGCCGTCGAGCAGAGCGGGGTCGAGCCCGCGGAGCGGCGGCAGCTCGCTCGCGTCGCGCGCGCCGAGCGCGGCGAGGATGGTGGCCGGGATGTTCGCGAGCCCCGCCCCGTCGTAGTCCGGAAGGGTCCACCCGCCCGCGCCCAAGCGGTCCCGCAGCCCCACGGCCGCGAGTGTGGCGCGGGCGCCGTCAGGCCGCTCTGGTGAGGTGCTGCTGACCGGGTAGCAGCTCGCGCTGCTCGAGGACGATCCGTCGCGGCCGCCAGACGTACGAGAGCACGCCGCCGATGAGCGCGCCGGCCGCCGCGACGAGCCCCTGCGGGATCAGCGCGTCGAGCCGGACGAACGCGACGATCGTGACGAGCATGAGCGCCCCGACGATCGCCCCGGCGAGCACCTCGGGGATGGGCCACCCGTCGTACAGGACGCGGGTGCGGCGCCGCTCGCTCATCGTCCTGCCGCTTCCACCGTCCCTTCCTCCCCGATCGCCACCGCGCCGGCCTCGCGCGGGAGGCGGCGCGCGCGGTCGCGCTCCGCGCCGGGACAGCTCACCGACACGGCCGCCCCCGCGGCACGCTCGTCCGCGAACACGCCGACGACGTTCCCGCGCTTCAGCTCGTTCACGCGCGTCCGCCGCGCAGGATCCATGCCGCGTGACGACGGCGCCTCAGCCGTGCGCTAGACGATCCTTTGCGCGAGCGAGCTCACGCTCGAGCGCCAACGGGTCGACGAGGGGCTCGGAGCAGACCGTGCCGACGCAGACGTAGGCGGCCGTCGCCGGCGGATACCCGAGCGTCGCGAGGCGCTCGGCGTCCGAGGGGCCGTGCTCGTCGCCGGGCCGCTCCGGATCGATGCGGTGCAGCGCCATCGCGGGATCGATCGCGCTTCGCGCGGCCCGCCACAGCGCCACCGCGACGCGATCGCGCTCGGGTCCGACCACGGTGACGACGAGCGGCTCCACCAGCGCGCGGACGACGGCGCTCGCGTACGCGGCCGCGAACTGCCCCCACTGGCGGTAGTCGCCGACGAAGCCCTCGAGCGCGCGGACCGCGCGGCGCTTCCACGCGTCGTCTGCGGTGAGCGCGGCGAGACGCAGGAGCACGTCCGCGGCGAGCGCGCCGTCCTCGATCGGCTTCTCGCGCCGCGCGACGCGTCCGAGCTCGTCGCGCGCGGGGGCGTCGTAGAAGCCGCCGTGGTCGGGATCCTCGAAGCGGTCGCGCGCCGCCTCCGCCGCGAGCCGCGCGCCGATGAGCGCGTTCGGCCATCGGCCGGTCTCGTACAGGTCGAGCATCGCGGCAGCGAGCGAGGCGACGTCGGTGAGCAGGCCCGGCAGGCGCGGACCGGATCCGTCGTCGAAGTGATGGAGAACGCCGCCCGGGCTCATCGCGTTCGCGATGCTCACGACGACGTCGTGCGCGCGGCCCTCGAGCGCGGCGTCGCCGAGCGCGCGACCCGCGGCCGTGTACGCGGAGGCCGCGAGCGCGTTCCAGCCGGCGTAGACGGTGCGGTCGACGTACGGCGCGCCGTGCTTCGCGCGCTCCGTCGCATCGAGCGCGTAGTAGCGCTCGTCGGCGTCCTGCGACCCCGCGAACGCCCTGCGCTCGGGCATCCAGAGCGTCGCGTCCAGCCAGCCGATGACGTCGCGAGCGACGCGGTCGTACCCCGCGTGGGGGAAGAGCCGATGCGCTTCCGCGTACACGTGGAGCAGCTCGGCGTTGTCCTCGAGCATCTTCTCGTAGTGCGGCACCTGCCACTGCCGCGTCGTCGAGTAGCGGAAGAACCCGCCCTCGACGGGGTCGTGCATGCCGCCGCCGGCCATCGCGCCGAGCGTCCGGTGGAGCATCGACGCGACGATCTCGTCGCCGGTGCGCTCGTACTCGGCGATGAGGAAGCGCAGCACCGTCGGCTGCGGGAACTTCGGCTCGCGTCCGAAGCCGCCGTACTCGGGGTCGTACTGCCCGCGGATGACGCTCGCGACGCGATCGACGATGTCCCACGAGAGCGCACCGCGGCGCTCCTCTGTCGGCTCCCCCTTCGCGCGCACCTCGGCCACGCGGGTGCGCAGCTCGTCCTTGCGGTCCTTCCACAGGTCGGCGACCTGGCTCAGGTACTCACGCATCTGCCGCGGCGGGATGTACGTCCCGCCGTGGAGGATCTCGCCGTCGGGCGTGAGGAACGCCGTCGTCGGCCAGCCGCCCATGTTGTAGCGACGGTTCACGTCGGGGCGCTGGTCGTTGTCCACCCGGACCGGAACGTACCGCTCGTTCGCGAGGCGGATGACGTCGTCGTCGCTGTACGAGGTCTCGTCCATCACGTGGCACCAGTGGCACCACACCGCGCTGATGCCGAGGAGGATGGGGCGGTCCTGCTCTGCCGCCTCGCGGAACGCCTCGGGACCCCACTCGCGCCAGCGGATCTCGCCCGCGCGGTTCGGCTGCGGCGAGAAGTGGAAGCGAGCCATTGCGTCCAAGTCTGCGCGTTGCAAGGATGCGGATCTGGGTCTTGGCTCGTGAGCTGCCAATTCGTACCATGGAGTTCCGGAACATTGGAGGTGCACTAGTGGCCATCGAGCAGCAGCCCGAGACGACGACCGAGCAGCCCCTCGTCTCGATGACGAGCCGCGCGAGCGACAAGCTCAAGGAGATCATCGAGAAGCAGGGCCGAGCCGACCTCGCGCTGCGCGTCTACGTCACGCCCGGCGGCTGCTCCGGCTTCTCCTACGGCATGACGTTCGCCGAGGGCGTCGACGAGGGCGACTCCGTCGTGGACACCGACGGCGTCCGCATCGTCGTCGACCCGATGAGCGCGATGTACCTGAAGGGGTCCGAGATCGACTTCGTCGACGCCCTCATGGGCGGCGGCTTCGCGCTACGGAATCCGAACGCAGTGTCGAGCTGCGGCTGCGGGCAGTCGTTCCGCACCGCGGACCAGTCCGGGACCGCGCAGGCCTGCCACCACTAGTCGCGCGTTCGCATCGTCCGTGACGGAGGGCGCCGGGGACCGGCGCCCTTCCTCTTTTCCTCGTCGGGGGCCGGCGTCGCTTCGCTCACTTCCACCGTGCTCGCGCTCGGCGGCGAGGCGCGCCCATTCGTCGCCGCCCTGTACGCCGCGGGCGCGAGGCCGCACACGAAGCGCACGTCGTCGTCGGACACGACGTGGAGCCATCCGCTCTCGCGGTCGAACGTCGGGCGCGCCTCGAACGCGGCGCGCTCCTTGTCCGCGAGCCACACCCGCGCGCGAAGCGTGCCGCCGCGCTCCTCGACCTGCGCGATCGCGCGTCCCGACGGATGGAGGAACGCGCGTCCGGCGACGAGCGAGCGCTCGCGCACGTCGCCGGCGCGACCGAACGCGTCGCGGATCGTGTTCATCGTCGCGGTCAGGTCTGCTCGCTCCACTCCGAAGGGAGGATAGACAGTTGCTCCAGCCACCCGCGCGTCGTGCCGAGCACGACGCGCGGCACCGAGCGCAGGTCCGCGGCCCGCGCCACGCCGGCCAGGAACGTCGCCGCGCGCAGCTCGAGCGCGAACTGCTCGATCCACTCGTCCACGTCGCCGCCGCCGCGGAGCGCCGCCTGCAGCAGCGGACGGCCGACGCCGACGGCCGTCGCGCCGAGCGCGAGCGCGGCCGCCGCGTCGGTGCCCTTCCGCACGCCGCCGGTCGCGACGATGGGCAGCCCGGCCGCGGCCGCGGCGACGACCGCGACGGCCGTCGGCAGCCCCCACTCCGTGAGCCGCTCGCCGAGGAGCGCGCGGCGCGCGTCGCCGCGCTCGCGCGCGCGCCGTGCCTCGATCGCCGCGAACGAGGTGCCTCCGACGCCGCCCACGTCGATCGCGCGCACGCCGAGCGACGCGAGCCGCAGCGCCGTCGGGCGCGAGATCCCGGCGCCCGTCTCCTTCACGACGATGGGGACGCCCGCGGTCCCCGCGAGCGCGGCGAGCGCCTCCGCCGCGCCGCGCGCGCGCGTCTGCCCTTCGGGCTGGACGATCTCCTCGAGGTAGTTGAGGTGCACCGCGAGCGCGTCGGCGCCGACCATCGCGACGACGCGAGCGATCTCCTCGGGCGTGAGCGCGGGCTCGCCCGGCTGATCGAGGAGCTGCGAGATGCCGATGTTCGCGATCACGAACGCGTTCGGCGCCGCCTCGCGCGCGACGGCGTACGTCGGCACGAGCGAGGGGTCGCGCAGCGCGGCGCGCTGGCTGCCGACGCCGAACGCGACGCCGTGCCGCTCCGCGGCGGACGCGAGGATGCGGTTCACGTCGCGCGCCGCGGCGTGGCCGCCGGTCATGCCCGTGATGACGAGCGGCAGGCGCAGGCGCGCGCCGAGGAGCTCGACCGAGAGGTCGACGGCGTCGGCATCCACGGCCGGGAGCGCGTCGTGGACGAGGTGGACGTCGTCCCATCCCGCCGCGGTCGCGGTCTCGACGCCTTCGCCGCTCGCGAGCTTCAGGTGCTCTTCCTTGCGGCGCTCGATCTCCGCCGCGCTCCCGCTCGATCGCCGCCGGCTCGCTTCGCTCGCTCGCGGCGAGCCGCTCGGCCCTCCCGGGCTCACTCGGACCGGCAGGGCCGGATCCTCGCTCGACCCGCCGCTCCTCTCCATGCGCGGAGTGTCTACCTAGTCGAAGACGCCGTCGCGCGCGAGGCGCGCGCGCTCGTCCGCGGAGAGCCCGAGGATCTCGCCGAACACGTGGTCGTTGTCCTCGCCGAGGAGCGGGCCCGCGCGCTCCTGCACGGCGGGCGTCCCCGCGAGGATGAACGGCGCCGCGAGGCACTGCACCACGTCGAGCACGGGATGCGGGAGCGCGCGGAAGAAGCCGCGGTGGGCGAGCTGCGGGTCGGTGAAGAGCTCCGAGATCGAACGGACCGGCGCGACGCGGAGCCCGCGGGCGCGCAGCGCGCCGACGACCTCCTCGCGCGTACGCGCGCCGGTCCACTCGCCGATGCGCGCGTCGAGCTCGGCCCTGCCGGTGCGGCGGCCTGCCGCCGTGTCCCAGCGCGGATCGCGCGCCCAGGCCGGGTCGCCGAGCGCTTCGCGGAAGCGGACCCACCCCTCATCGCCCCCGATCGACAGCGCGGCCCACCGCTCCCGCCCTATCGCCCTCCGCCCGCTTCCCCCGCCCGCCGCGGGCCCCCCGGCTCTCGCCGACTCGCCCCGACCGGACCACCCCGGACCCCGCTCTGCCTTCCCCCCTGCGCCCGCCGAACACGACGGCGACACGGATC
>CAZSRI010000034.1:0-20582 GCA_964609145.1 uncultured Chloroflexota bacterium | reverse complement strand
GACCTGACCTCGCCTCGAGCTACTCCAGGTCTTTCGGCAGGAACGGATCCGGCAGGAGGTCGGCGAGCGTCGTCGCGTTCCGCAGTCCCGAGGTCGTCGCGAGGATGACCCGCATCGTCGGCGCGAACTCGGCGAGGACCTGCCGGCAGGCGCCGCAGGGCGACGGGAGCTGGTCGTCGTCGATGACGATGGCGATCGCGTCGAGCTTGGTGTCACCCGCGTTCACGGCGGCAAAGACCGCGGCGCGTTCGGCGCAGATGGTGAGCCCGTACGAGGCGTTCTCCACGTTGGCGCCGGCGTGCACCTTGTTCCGGGCGGTCCGGATCGCCGCGCCGACCTTGTACTTCGAGTACGGCGCGTACGCGCGCTCGCGCGCGAGCGACGCGACGCGCACGAGCTCCTCGTCGCCCGGACCGAGCGTCACGCTCACCCTTGGACCGCCTCGTCCGCCGGCTCCGCGACCTCGCGCGTCACGCGGACCTTGCGGATCCGCCGCGCCTCGACGCTCTCGACGAGGAAGCGCACGCCGTCCGCGCTCACGTACTCGCCCGCCTTCGGCAGGCGCCCGAGCTCGTGGACGATGTAGCCGCCGAGCGTGTCGTAGTCCCCAGAGGGCGGGATGTCGAGGCCGAACGCCTCGCGCACGTCGTCGAACGGCACGCGGCCGTCCATGAGCGCCTCGCGCTCGGACACCGGCACGACGAGCTCCTGGTCGGGCTCGTACTCGTCGCGGATCTCGCCGACGATCTCCTCGATGAGGTCCTCGATCGTGACGAGGCCGGCCGTCCCGCCGTACTCGTCGACGACGATGGCCATGTGGACCTTGTTGCGCTGCATCTCGCGCAGGAGCTCGTCGACGCGCTTCGTCTCCGGGACGAACTGCGCCGGCCGCAGGTACTGCCGCAGCGACACGTCCTTCTCGCCGCGCGCGAGCCGGCGGAAGAGGTCGCGCGCGTACAGGATGCCGACGATCTGGTCGGGCGTCCCCTCGTACACGGGGATCCTCGAGTGCGCGGCCGCGACGACCTCATCGAGCACGCGACCGCCCGGCGTCTCGACGTCGATCGCGCGGATGTCGGTGCGCGGGACCATCACGTCGTGCACCTGCTTGTCGCCGAGCTCGAAGATCCCCTGGATCATGTCGCGCTCCTGCTCGTGGAGCACGCCCTGCTCCTCGCCCGTCTCGACGAGCGCGCGGATCTCGTCCTCGCTCACGGCGGTCGCCTGCGGCGTGCCGCCGAACGGCCGCGTCATCAGCCCCGTGATCCCGAGGAGGACGGCGACGATCGGACGCGTGACCCACGTGGTGACGCGGATCGGAACGGCGGCCGCGATGAGCACCGGCGTCGAGTAGCGCGCGGCGATCGCGCGCGGCAGGAAGAGGCCGAGGAGCAGCGCGAGGACCGACAGCCCGACGACCGTCATGGCGACCGCGGCGGGCCCGCTCACGACCGTGGTCACGCCGACGAACGAGAGGATCGCGTCGAGCTGCGGCGCGACGTACGCCGCGGCGATCGCGGAGTACGCGAACACGACGAGGAACTCCCCCACCTGGAGCGCCGCGAGGTACTGCGTCGAGCGCTCCTCGATCGCGACGGCGAACGTCGCGCGGCGGCCGCGCCGCTCCAGCTCCTCCTTCAGGTGCGGACGGCGCGCCGCGTGGATCGCCGTCTCGCTCGCCGAGAGCATCGCCAGGATGACGACGAGCACGAGCTCCGCGACGAGCGCGGCGCCGAGATCCACTACGCCCTCTTGCGCGGCCGCTCGTACTTCTTGATCGCGCGCGCGGGCATCCCGACGGCGAGCATCCCCGCCGGGACGTCCTTCGTGACGACCGAGCCGGCGCCGGTGGCGGCGCCGTCGCCGACCTTCACCGGCGCGCGCAGCAGCGTGTCGGAGCCGAGGAAGGCGTCGTCGCCGACCTCGGTGCGGTTCTTGTTCGCACCGTCGTAGTTGAGCGTGATCGTGCCCGCGCCGACGTTGACGCGCTCGCCGAGCGCGGCGTCGCCCACGTACGAGAAGTGGTGCATCTTCGTGCCCGCGCCGAGCCGGCTCGCCTTCACCTCGCCGAAGTTGCCCATCTCGACCCCGCGCTCGAGGTACGCGCCGGGCCGCAGGTGCGAGAACGGGCCGATCCGCACCCCGTCCTCGAGCGTCGCGCCCTCGACGACCGACGCCTCGACGCGGCACCGCTCGCCGACCACGCTGTCGCGGACGATCGAGTACGGACCGATACGCGTCCCGGTGCCGATCCGCGATCGCCCCTCGATGACGCTGCCACGTTCGATCGTCGCGTCGGCGGCGATCTCGACGCCGGCGTCGACGCTCGAGGACGCGGGGTCTACGAACGTGACGCCGTTCGTCATGTGGCGCTGGCGGATGCGCTCGCGGAGGATCGCGTCCACGCGCGCGAGGTCGGCGCGGGTGTTCACGCCGAGCCCCTCGGTCGCGTCGTCGACGCAGAGCGCCGCGACCGTCCGCCCCTGCCCCCGCGCGATCTGCACGAGGTCCGTGAGGAACACCTCGCCCGTCTCGTTCGCCCGCAGCTGCGGCACCGCCTCGCGCAGCCACGCGACGTCGGCCGCGTACGCGCCGAAGTTCGATTCCCGGATCGTCCGCTCCGCGCCCGTCGCGAGGCGCGCCTCGACGATGCGTTCGACGTCGCCCGACGCGCTCCGCACGATCCGGCCGTACGTCGTCTCTCCCGCGTCCCCCGTGAGGAGCGCGAGGACCGCGCCGCGCTCGCGGCGAAGCGCGGCGAGGCGCGCGAGGGTCTCGCCGCGCACGAGCGCGGTGTCGCCGTAGACGACGTGGCACTCGCCGGCGCCGTCGGCGACCGTGCCGAGCGCGACTCGCACGGCATCCCCCGTCCCGAGCGGCGGGTCCTGCATCGCGACCGGCACGCCGGCGGGGATGACGGCGCGCGCGGCCTCGCTCTCCGGCGAGAGCACGACGACGGGACGCATCCCAGCGGCGAGGAGCATGTCGAGGACGTGTGACAGGAGCGGCTTCCCCGCGGCGGCGTGCAGCACCTTCGCCGTCCGCGACCGCATGCGCGTGCCGAGGCCCGCGGCGAGCACGAACGCGAGCGGTCCGTCTTTCACTTGGGGAACTTTCATGCTAGTCGGGCTGGGGCGGCAGGATCCGAAGGTACAGCTGGGGCGCCTGGATTCGAACCAGGGATCGAGGATCCAAAGTCCCCTGCCTTACCACTTGGCTACGCCCCAGTGCCTTCGCAGAACGAAAGTCTAGGGGCGGTAGGCTTCGCCGGGGGATGGATGCGAGCGACCTCCTGCGGTTCCGGCTCGTCGGGGACATCGACTGCTCGGCCGACGGCTCGCGTTGCCTTCACGCTCGCGCGCAACGACGCGGAGGCCGACGAGGTCCGAACGGAGATCGGCGTCGCCGACGCGCGCGGCGGCGAGCCGCGCCGGCTCACCGATCTCCCGCTCGGCGCCGAGCCCGCGTCGTGGTCCCCCGACTCGGCGCGTGTGCTGTTCACCGCGCGCGTGCCCGACGTCGCGCCGCCCGACGACCCCGCGGCGCGCACGCGATGGGAGCAGCGCCCGCGCCACGTGACGAAGGCGTCGTACAAGGCCGACGGGCAGGGGTACACGTTCGACTTCCGTCGGCACCTCTTCATCGTCGACGTCGCATCCGGGGCGATGCGACAGATCACGGACGGCGACACCGAGGACACGTGCCAGTCCTGGTCGCCCGACGGATCGCGCATCGCTTGGTCGCGCACGCGCGGCGGCCGCACCGAGTACCACTGGTCCGACATCTGGACGGCCGCGCCCGACGGGAACGGCGCGACGCGGGTCACGACGCGCGCCGGCCGCGCCATCTCGCCGACGTGGTCCCCGGACGGGACGCGGATCGCCTTCTACGCCGCCGACGAGCAGACCCCCTGGATCGGCGACCCGATGGTCCGTCCATGGATCGTCTCGAGCGCCGGCGGCGACGAGCGGCCGATCACGCCGGCCTACGACTTCGGCGTCGTCCTCCTGCCGCCGCCGGCCGTGACGCCCGGACCCATCTGGTCGCCCGACGGCGCGAGCGTGACGGCGCTCTTCGCGGTGCGCGGCGACGTCCACGCGGTCCGCGCGCGCGTCGACGGCGGCCGCGTCGACGTCGTCATCGGCGGCGAGCGCACGCTCACGTACCTCGCCGCCGTGCCGGGACGGTGCCTCGCGTACGCCGCGGGTGACCCGCTCGACCCGTCGGAGACGTTCATCTGCGGCTGGGACGGCACGGGCGAGCGCCGCATCACCGAGCTCAACGTCGCGCTCGCCTCGGAGCTGGCGATCCCGCGCGCCCGGCGGCGCACGTTCGACACGCCGAACGGCCCGATCGAGGGCTGGGTGATCGCGCCGGCGGACCGTCCCGCGCCCCTCATCCTCGACATCCACGGCGGCCCCGCCGGGTTCGCGGGCGACATCGTCAGCCTGCCCTACTTCTTCAAGTACGTGCTCGCCTCGCGCGGCTGGGCCGTGCTCTCGCTCAACCCGACCGGGTCGGGCTCGTACGGGCGCACCCTCGCGCACGGGATCCGCGGGCGCTGGGGCGAGCACGACCTGCCCGAGCAGATGGCGGCGATCGACGCCCTCGTCGCGGAGGGCGTCGCCGACCCCGACCGGCTCGCGGTCGCCGGCTACTCGTACGGCGGCTTCATGACGTCGTGGACGATCGGCCACACCGATCGCTTCAGGGCGGCGGTCGTCGGCGCGCCCGTCGTCGACCAGCGGTCGTTCCACGGGACGAGCGACATCGGCGCGTGGTTCGGGCCGTGGGAGCTGAACGCGGAGTTCCCGCGCGACGACGAGGCGTACCGGCGCTTGTCGCCGCTGGCGTACGTCGATCGCGTGACGACGCCGACGCTCCTCCTCCACGGCGAGGCCGACGAGCGCTGTCCGATCGGTCAGAGCGAACAGTACTTCGCGGCGCTGCTCGCGTGCGGCAACGCGCCGGCGGAGCTCGTGCGGTACCCGGGCGGATCGCACCTGTTCCTGCGGAACGGACGCCCGAGCCATCGCGTCGACTTCGCGCGCCGCGTCGTCGACCGGGTCACGAGGTACACGGCTGACTAGCGCCTACGCCGCGCTCGTCCTGCCGTTGCCCTCTTCGGGACGCTTCCCGCGCCGGATGAGCTCGGCGACGCGGCGTCCGCCCTTGCGTCCGAGCGCGGCGTAGCCCTCGCGGCCGAGCTGGGAGCGGCGCGCCTCGCCGCCCTTGCGTCCGAGCTCCGAGTACCCGCCCTGGCCGAGCTGCGACTTCCGCACCTCGCCGCCCTTGCGTCCGAGCTTCGCGTAGCCGTCCGCGCCGAGCTGGCCCTTCCGCGCTTCGCCGCCGCGCCGGCCGATCTCCCGGTAGAAGTCCGATCCGTGCGTGACGGAGGTGCGCTTGCCGCCCTTGCGTCCCGCTTGCCGCACCGTCATGTCGCCCCGCTCATCCATCGATCCCAGCGTAAGAGAAGAGCGCTCGCTCGAACGCTCCCGAACGTCACGCTCGCGCGGTCATCGCGACCGCATGCGGGCGCGCGCGAAGGCCGACGCGGCGCAGCGATCGCGCGATCCGCAGCGCGTCCGCGCGGTCGTCCGCGATCGCGAAGAGGGAGGGACCGCTCCCCGAGAGCACGAGATCGATCCCGCGCGCCTTCGCGGCGGCGCGCGCCTCCGCGATCGGCGGGCACAGGCGCTCCGCGGTGGCCGTGAGGTCGTTGCGCGCGAGCTCGCGCAGCAGCGACGGCGTCGCTGATCCGCTCGCGAGCGAGCGCGCGAGCGCGTCCGTCGCCCACGCGGGGGTGGAAGACGGCGGAGCTCCCCGCGACGAATAGGCGCCGAAGACCTCGGGCGTCGCGACGCGCGCGGGCACGCGGACCAGCGCGATCCAGAACGGCTCGCGCGGCGGGGGGATCGGATCGACCCGCTCCCCTCTCCCGCCCACGCGCGCCACCGGCGCGGAGCTCGCGAAGAACGGGACGTCGGAGCCGATCGTCGCGCCGAGCGCGACGAGGTCGAGGTCGACGCGCCACAGCGCCGCGGCGGCGCGGAGCACGGCCGCGGCGTCGCTCGATCCGCCACCGAGACCCGCGGCGACGGGGATGCGTTTGCGCACGACGACGTGCAGGCGCGGCTCGCGTCCGCACGCGCGCGCGATCGCGACCGCCGCGCGCGTCGCGAGGTCGTCGGAGACGGCGCGGTCTCGAGGGTAGAAGGAGGCGGAGCCCCCTGCGACGGGCAGGTCGAGCGGCGGACGGATGCGCACGTCGAGAGAGCGCGCGCGGCCGACGCGCACGTCGTCGGCGAGGTCGATCGTCGCCATGACGCTCGCGAGCTCGTGGTAGCCGTCGGCGCGGCGGCCGAGGACCTCGAGCGTGAGGTTGACCTTCGCGGGCGCGGCGACGCGCACGCCGCTCACAGGCTAGCGAGAGCGGCCAGCGGCAGCTTGCTGACGCTCACGCACGAGCGACGCCTGTATGTGCGAAGCACTTACGCCGCCCCCGCGACGCCCGCGGCGCGCGCGAGGGCGACCCACTCCTCGACCGAGAGGTCCTCGGGCCGGCGCTCGGGCGCGATGTGCGCCGCGGCGAGCGCGGCACCCGCGCGCTCGCGGTCGAGCCCCGCCTCGTGCCCCAGGGCCGAGCGGAGCTGCTTGCGACGGTGCCGGAACGCGTCGCTCACGAAGCGCAGGAACGCGGCCTGGTCGAGCGGCGCGAACGCCGGACGCTCTCGGGTCCGCAGCGCGACGACCGCCGACGACACCTTCGGCGGCGGCCGGAACGCCGCCGCCGGCACGCGCCTGACGAGGCGCGGGTCCGCGAAGCATTGAACGAACACGCTGAGGAAGCTGCGCTCGCGGTCGGCCTCGGTCGCGGCCATGCGCCGCGCGACCTCCTCTTGGACGAGCACGACGACGAGCGGGGGCCGACGCGCGTCGGCGAGGAAGCGGTGCAGGAGCGGCGAGGTGATCTGGTATGGCAGGTTCGCGACGATGCGGCTCGGGCGCGGGCCGAGGGCGAAGAGGTCGACCGCGAGCGCGTCGGCGCGCACGAGGCGAACGCGGTCGCTCCCACCGACCGCCTCGGTCGCGACGGCGATCATGCGCTCGTCGAGCTCGATCGCGGTCACGCTCCGCGCGACACGCGCGAGGCGCTGCGTGAGCACGCCGGGGCCGGGGCCGACCTCGAGGACGTCGTCGTCGCCCGAGACGTCCGCCGCCCCGACGATCTCGTCGAGCGCGGCGCGGTCGACGAGGAAGTGCTGCCCGAGGCCGGTCGCGGCGCGGATCCCGTGGCGCGCGAGGATCCGCCGCAGCGCGGCCGGGTCGGCGAGGTCGGGCGTCAGTGCTTCGCCGACACCGTCAGGTCGAACGCGATCGGCTCCGTCGACCGCGCCACGAAGGGGGTCACCGCGAGCAGCGGCGGCTGCCCGTCGGCGCTCGCGTCGACCTCGACCGTCGCGGCCCCGGTCTCGGTCACGGTCCGCTCGACGCTCGGCGGCGCGCCGAGATGCAGGACCTGCAGGACGTAGCTCGCGCTCGCGACGTTCGTCGATCGGATGAACCCCTTCGCGTCCCAGCCGTTGTCGGCCTCGGCGTCGTCACGGTAGCCGATCTCGGGGATCTCGATGTCGTCGACCGCGAACCCCGCGAGGTTCAGCGCCGCGTCCGTCACCTGCTCGAACCGCAGGAGCACGCGCTTGCCCGCGAACGCGCTCAGGTCGGCCGTCTGCTGGATCCACGCCGGCTCCTTCCCGCCGCCGCTGGCTCCGGTGAGCCCGTTGCCGAGGTTGTTGCCGTTCGGATCGCTCGTCGTCGTCGCAGGTGTCGCGAGCGTCGTCCAGCGCGCGCCCCCGTCGGCGGACACCGCGACGTAGCCGTAGTCGAAGTCCTTCTCGATGTCGTACCAGGTCCAGAACGAGAGCGTCGCCTTCGTGGTGCCCGTGAGGTCGACCGTTCGCGTGAGCGTGCTGTCCATCTCGTCGGCGCGATCCGACCACCAGAACGCGCGACCGGAGTGCGCGTCCGTCGGGATGACGCGGACGGCGTCGGGCGCCTGGAACGTCACCGTGTAGCGGCCGCCCAGCGGCAGCTGGACGTAGCGCGTCGCCTGCGGATGCGCCGACGAGCGGAACGTCGACCCCGCCGCCGCGCGGTCGGCCGACGCCGCGCGCGCGGGGGTCTGGAGCTGCGCGTCCGCGGGATAGGCGTACGGCGCCGGCGGCGACGCGCCGATGAGCGCGTTCGCCGCGACCCAGTCGGCGAGGACGTCGCGGAACGGCGGGAGGCCCTCGGCGCGGAGCGCGGCGTCGACGTCGTTCGACGTGTTCACGCCGCGGGACATGAGCGTGCCGATGAAGCGCTCGTCCCCGCCGGTGCGCGCCCGCAGGTACTGGAGGAAGAGGTACGCCGCGCCGTAGTGCTCGCGGGCGCCCTGGTCGAGATCGACCCACGTATCGAGCTGGGTGTCGGGAGCGCGGAGGAAGGCGGCCTCCGTCGTCGGGTCGTGGCCATTCGCGCGCTCGCAGACTTGCGCCTGCCCCTCGTTGAACCACGTGCTCGAGCGGATCCCCCGCGCGAACTGGATCATGTGGCAGAACTCGTGCGCGAGGACGGAGTGGAATGCGTCGGTGTTCGGGCGGAGGTCGAGCGCGTTGATGTAGATCATCTCGCGCTCCGCCGAGAACTCGTTCACCCAGCGCGGGAGCTCGTCGGCCGAGGAGAAGTACCCCGCGGCCGCGCCCGGGATCTTCGCGATGAGGACGTCGATGCGGGGATCGGCGTCGATACCGGGGCTCCACTCCGAGCCGAAGAGCCGCCGGTCCGTCGGGTAGATCGAGTCCTGGAACGTCTGCGCGCTCTTCTGCAGCGCGGCCGCATCGACCGTGACGTCGTTCGCGACCCACCACTTCACGCTCGCGGTGAGGACGCGCAGCGTCGCCTCCGTACGGACGTTGCGCTTCGCGTCGAAGTCGTACACCCAGAACGACGCCGTCGAGCCGACCTGCTCGTCGGGCGGCGTCGTGCGCACCGGCTCGAACGGCTTCGCGGGCGTCCCGTCGCGGCCCTTCATGCGCCGGACGAGGTCGAAGGCGTCGGCCTCGGGGAGCGCCTTCGCGGCGAGGGCGGCCGTCATGTCGGAGGAGACGGCCCCGCTCGGCGAGGGTGACGGCCCGACGCCGCCGGTCGGCTGCGGCTGGGGCGGAACGCACGCGGCGACGGTGAGCGCGAGGGCCGCGGCGAGCGCGAGCCGGGTCACGCCCAGCGGACGCCGTCGGCGAGCGTGCGCGTCGCGACGAGCCTGCCGCCGCGGAAGTAGCGCCGCGGCACGAGCCGGCGGATGGCCGTGAGGACCTCGTAGTTGTTCGTGTCCGCGGCGGCGGCGAGGTCCTCGGCGCTGACGCGCTGGCCGTCCTGCTCGCCGACGATCACGACCTCGTCCCCTTCGCGGACACCGGGCACGCCCGTGACGTCGAGCGTGATGAGGTCCATCGCCACGCGGCCGGCGATCGGGACGCGCTGTCCGCGCACCAGGACGCACGCGTGACGCGCCGCGCGCTGGAGCCCGTCGCCGTAGCCGACGGGGACGGTCGCGATGCGGCCGTCGCGCGGGAGGCGATACTCGTGGCCGTACCCGACGCCCGTGCCCTTCGGCGCGCTCGCGAGGCGCTCGATGCGCGACGACCAGCGCAGCGCCGGACGCAGGTCGAGCCGCGCGAGATGTGGCGCGGGATGGATGCCGTACAGCGCGATGCCCGGACGGATCGCGTTGCACGGCGCGGTGAGCCCGAACACGACGGCGCCGGCGCTGTTCGACGCGTGGACCCAGCGCGGCGCCGCGGGGAGCGCGCGCACGACGTCGGCGAACCGGTCGAGCTGCTCACGCGCGGTGGCATCCTGCGGCAGATCCGCGTTCGCGAAGTGCGTGAAGATCCCCTCGACCTCGAGGCCATCCGACGCCACGATGGCGCGGTAGCGCTCGAGCGCGACGTCGAGCGGCGCGCCGAGTCGCGTGAGCCCCGTGTCGAGCTTCACGTGCACGAGAGCGCGCGACCCGGCGGCGCGCGCGGCGTCGCCGAGCGTCCGCGCGGCGCGCTCGTCCCAGACCGCGACCGCGAGGCGCTCGGCGACCGCCGGCGGCGCCTCGCTCGGATCGCTCAACCCGCCGAGGACGAGGATCGGCCGCGCGATCCCGTGCGTGCGCAGGAGCGTGCCCTCCTCGATCGTGAACACGGCGAGCATGGCCGCGCCGGCGTCGAGGAGCGCGCGCGCGACGACCTCCGCGCCGTGCCCGTACGCGTCGGCCTTCACCACGGCGATCGCCGCATGGCCGGCGGAGACCTCGCGCAGGTTGTGCGCGACGGCGTCGAGGTCGACGTCGGCGACGGTCGAGCGCAGCGCGGTCATCGGCGTGATCTCATCGGCGCTCGACGATCTCGCGCATCGCCCGCGGGAGCGCGTCCGCGAGCTCCGTCGCGAGCGCGCCCGACTGTCCGATCTCCGACGCGAGGAGCGCGCCCGCACGGCCGTGGATCCATACGGCGGCCGTCGCGGCGGCGAACGGCGCGAGCCCGCGCGCGAGGAGCGCCGCGACCGCGCCCGAGAGCACGTCGCCCGACCCGCCGATACCCAGGGCCGCGTTCGGCGCATCGTGCACGAACGTGCGCTTCCCGTCGGTCACCACCGTCAGCGGCCCCTTCAGCACGACGACCGCCTTCCACGCCTGCGCGAACCGCTCGGCGAAGGGGACGCGCTGCGCGCCCTTCGGGACGACCTGTCCCGTGAGGCGCGCCGCCTCGCCGTGGTGCGGCGTGAGGACGCAGCGGCGCGGGAGCGGGACGGGCCGGTCCTCCGCGCGCGCGAGCGCGTTCAGGCCGTCGGCGTCGATCACCGTCGGGAGCCCGCGCGCGTTCCGCAGCACCGCGAGGACGAACTCGTCCGTGCCGGTGCCGTGTGAGAGGCCCGGCCCGACGAGGAGCGCCTTCATCTTCTCGGAGAGGTGCTGCGCGACGAGCGCCGCGGCGCCGACGGCGACCGTCCCCGGCTGCGCCTCGGGCAAGGGCAGGTGCGTGACGTTCGGATCGAGCCCGGCGAGCGCCTCGCTCACCGTCCGCGCCGTCGCCGCCGTGACGACGCCCGCGCCGGCGCGCACCGCGGCGCGGGACGCGATGAGGAGCGCGCCCGGGAAGCGCGACGACCCCCCGACGACGAGGACACGACCGCGCACGTCCTTCGACGCGTCGTCGGGAAGACGGCGCAGGACGGCGGCGGCGGCGGCGGGGTCGAGCGGCTCGGCCGTCGGCGCCCTTACGCGGCCGGCCGCACGCCGACCGCGACGGCCACCGCCAGGTCGCGGATGTGCGAGATCGACACGGCGATCGGCGAACCGAGCCCGAGCGAGCGCCGGCGCTCCTCGGCGCGCCCGT
The DNA here is from genome assembly GCA_964609145.1 of uncultured Chloroflexota bacterium. GTDB lineage: Bacteria > Chloroflexota > Limnocylindria > P2-11E > P2-11E > JACPOT01. The sequence continues at coordinate 9,156 of CAZSRI010000034.1, read as the reverse complement.
GGAGCGTCACGGTGGGCTGCCCGAGCGGCGTGCGGCGGATCTCGATCTCGCGCCAGCCCACCCCGCGCACCCCGAGCCCGAGCACCTTCGATACGGCCTCCTTCGCGGCCCAGCGCCCCGCGAGGTGGAGCACGTTCTCGCGGCAATAGGCCCGCTCCCAGTCCGTGTACACGCGCTGGAGGAAGCGCAGCGAGTGTCTCTGAAGGACACCTCGGATCCTGGCCGTCTCAATGATGTCGATCCCCACCTCCGAGAGGCCTAGCACCGCAACATCACTCGACCGTCACCGACTTGGCGAGGTTACGTGGCTGGTCGACGTCGTTCCCGCGGCGGTCGGCGACGTGGTACGCGAGGAGCTGGAGCGGCATGACCGCGAGCACCGGCGAGAGGAGCTCGCTCGTGCGCGGGATGCGGATGACCTCCGTCGCGTGGCCGGCCACGGACTCGTCGCCGTCGTTCGCGAGCGCGATGACGGTGCCGGCCCGCGCGCGCACCTCCGCGATGTTCGAGAGCACCTTGCGGTACGTCGGGTCGGTCTGGAGCGCGACGACGACGACGGGGACGGTCTCCTCGATGAGCGCGTTGATCCCGTGCTTCATCTCGCCGGCGGCCGTCCCCTCCGCGTGGATGTACGAGAGCTCCTTCAGCTTCAGCGCGCCCTCGAGCGCGGTCGGGTACTGCATCCCGCGGCCGAGGTGAAGGAAGTCCTTCGCCTGGTGGTACTTGTACGCGATCCGCCGGACCGCCGGCTCCTCCTGGAGCGTCGCGTCGAGGAGCGTCGGGAGATGGAACGCCTCCGCGAGCAGCCGCGCGGAGCGCTCGTCGTCGATCGTGCCGCGCCGCTGCCCGAGGTACACGGCGAACAGGTAGAGGTCGACGAGCATCGCCGTGTACGCCTTCGTCGAGGCGACGCTGATCTCGGGCCCGGCGTGGAGGTAGATGACGTCGTCGGCGGTGCGGCTCGCCTGGCTCCCGACGACGTTCACGACCGCCAGGAGCCGCGCACCCTGGCGGCGCGCCTCCTCCATCGCCGCGAGGGTATCGACGGTCTCACCCGACTGCGTCACGGCGACGACGAGTTGACCGGGCGAGACGACCGGCTCACGGTAGCGGTACTCGCTCGCGATCTCGACGTCGCACGGCACCCGCGCGAGCCGCTCGACGAGGTACTTCCCCACGAGCGCCGCGTGGTACGCGGTGCCGCAGGCGACGAACGTGATGCGCGGGATCGCGCGGACGAAGGCGTCGTCCATGTGGACGTCGTCGTCGAACACGACGCGACCCGTCCGACGGTCGACGCGGCCGAGCAGCGTGTCGGAGATCGCGCGCGGCTGCTCGTGGATCTCCTTCAGCATGAAGTGCTTGTAGCCCGACTTCGCCGCGGAGAGCGAGTCCCACTGGATCTCCTGTATCGCCTTCTCGATCGTCGCGCCGTCCTCGATCCGCCGGAACGTGACGGCCGACGGCGTGACGACGGCGACCTCGCCTGGGTCGAGGAACGTCATGCGGCGCGTGTGCTCGAGCAGCGCGGGGATGTCGGACGCGATGAACTGCTCGCCCTGACCGTATCCGACGATGACGCCGCCGGCGTTGCTGATGCGCGCCGCGACGATCTTGCCGGGATCCCTCGCCGAGATGAACGCGAGCGCCGCGGCACCCTCGAGCCGCGGCAAGACGCGCAGCGCGGCGTCCTCGAGCGCGCGGCCGTGAGCGAGCTCCTCCTCGAGGAGGTGGACGATGACCTCGGTGTCGGTGTCCGACGTGAACGTGTGGCCGGTCGCCGCGAGCGGCGCCTTCAGCTCGGCGAAATTCTCGATGATCCCGTTGTGGATGACGGCGGTGATGCCGCCGCAGTCGACGTGCGGGTGCGCGTTCTGCTCGCTCGGGCGGCCGTGCGTCGCCCATCGGGTGTGCCCGATCCCGCTGCTCCCGGCGAGCGGACGCTGCTCGATGACGTGAACGAGGTTGTCGAGCTTGCCCTCCGCGCGGCGGATCTCGAGGTGTCCGTTCTCCTGCACCGCGACGCCGGCGGAGTCGTACCCGCGGTACTCGAGGCGCCGCAGGCCGTTCACGAGGAGCGGCGTCGCGTCACGCGGACCCGTATATCCGACGATCCCACACATGGGCTACGACAAGACCTCCATCGCGAGCGCTGCAAGCCGCTCGGCCGTCGCCGTTGCGACCGCGCCGTCCCTCGCTTCCACGAGGATACGGAGCACCGGCTCTGTGCCGGACGGGCGCACGCTGATGCGGCCCCCGCTCCGCTCGAGCTCGGCCTGCGCGCGCTCGTAGCCCTCGCGGAACGCGGCGACCTCCCGCCACTCGCGCCGGCGCGGCACGCGCACGTTCCGCAGCACCTGCGGCCACCGCTCGACCTCGTCGGCGAGCGCGGCGACCGGGCGACCTTCCGCTCGCGCGAGCGCGAGCACCTGGAGCGCGGTGAGGATGCCGTCACCCGTCGTCGAGTGCTCGCGGAAGATGACGTGGCCCGACGGCTCGCCGCCGAACAGCGCCGAGCGGCGCTCCATCTCCTCCCACACGTAGCGGTCGCCGACGGGCGCGCGCACGACCTCGATCCCGTCGCGCGCGAGCGTCGCCTCGAGCCCGCCGTTCGTCATGACCGTGCCGACCACGAGGCGCGGCTCCAGGCGGCCGCGGCGCGCGAAGTGGCGCGCCGCGAGCGCGAGCACGAAGTCGCCGTCGTGCAGGCGGCCGGTGTGGTCGACGGTCATGCAGCGGTCGCCGTCGCCGTCGAACGCGAAGCCGGCGTCGGCCTTGCGCTCGACGACGACGCGCTGGAGACGCTCGGGATACGTGCTCCCGCAGCCCTCGTTGATGTTCAGCCCGTCCGGCTGGTCGAAGAGCACGATGACCTCGGCGCCGGCGGCGGCGAACACGCCCGGCGCGACGCGGTAGGTCGCGCCGTTCGCGCAGTCGAGCACGACGCGCGTTCCACCGAGCTCGGGGGCGAGCCCGACGAGCGCGTCCTCGTAGTCCTTCACGAGACCGCGCGCGTCCCCGACGAGCCCGATCCCGCCCTCGGTCGGGCGCGGCAGCTCGGCGGGCGCGTCCATCAGCTCCTCGATCCGCTCTTCGAGCGCATCGGGCAGCTTGAGGCCGCGCTGGTCGAAGAACTTGATGCCGTTGTCCGGCGCGGGGTTGTGCGATGCGCTGATCACGGCGCCGGCGGCGAAGGCGCCCGTGCGCGTGATGTACGCGAGCCCGGGCGTCGGGACGTGGCCGACGAGGCGGACCTCGATCCCTACCGAGCAGAGGCCCGCGGCGAGGGCGCTCTCGAGCATGCGGCCCGAGCGTCGGGTGTCGCGGCCGATGACGACGCGGTGGCCGAGCCCGCCGAGGACGTGCCCGGCGGCGCGGCCGAGCGCGAGGGCGAGCTCGGGCGTGAGATCCTCGTTCGCGATGCCGCGAACGCCGTCGGTACCGAAGAGCCTCCTCACGACGCGCTCGGGACCGGGGTGGCGGAGGGCGAGGGTGTGGGGGTCGTGCTCGTCAGTGTGACGGTCACGCGCGCGGAACGCACCGACCGGACCGTCACCTCCGCGGGGACGGCGACCGCGACGTCGAGGACGTACGTGCCCGGACCACGGCCGGCGACGTCGACGGTCGCGGCCACCGCGCTCGCCGAGAGGCCGGCGAGCGTGGGGACCGTCCCGGAGACGACGACCTCGACGGTGCTCGGATCGAGCGTCGCCACGAGGCCGGCCCCGACGTTGCGCGGCTGCACGGCGACGAGCGGGAAGGGGCGCGTGCCGGTGAGCGCGACGACGGTGAGCGTCACCGTCGCGCGGGCGTCGCCGACGACGCGCGCGCCCTCCGGGACGATGAGCGGCACGGTGATCGTCCGGCCCGCGGTGAGGCCGGTCACGTCGACGTCCACCGTCTCGATGCGGTCGATGCCCGTGATGACGCCGCGATCCCCGCTCACCGTCACGACGAGCGGGTCGGTCTCGACGTGGGAGATCCAGTAGCCGCTCGCGACGTCGCCCTTCAGACGCCAGAGGACCGGAACGGTGCGCGTCGTCGCGCTCGACCGGACGGGGATCGCGACGTGCACCGATACGGGGTCGACCTCGACGTCGACGACCTGCTGGCCGTTCGCGTCGACGGGGACGGGACGCACGTCCTGCGAGAGGTCGACCGGCGCGTCGCCGAACAGAACGGACGCGAGGACCGCCGCGACCTGGCCGGCGGCGCTCTCGGGGCCGCGCACGGTGACCTGCTGCGGCTCGAACGTGGCCGGCGAGGCGACGAAGCCCGCGGGCGGCTCGTTCGCGAGGCGCGCCTGTACGGGCAGGGTGCGCTCGGCGATGCGCTCGAAGCGGACGGGGACGGTCGCGGGCGTCACCTCCACGACGACGACGCGCGCGTCCGCCGTGGACACGCGCACGGGCGCGGCCTGCTCGGACGGCGACGGCGCGAGACGGCTCACGTCGAGCGTCGCGTGGAGCTGCTGCTGGCCCACCGCGCGGACGGCGTCGCCCGGGCCGCGCAGGCGGACCGCGACGTCGCCGGGCTGCGCGCGCAGGACGTAGCCCGCGGGCACCGCGGGCCGCTCGATCGGCACGCGCCCCTCGAACGGCTGGGTCACCTCCGGCGGCGGCGCGTTGTAGATCGCGGTCGCCCAGACGAAGAGGCCGATCGCGAGCAGGACAGCCGCGGCCTTCAGCGCCGGGTCCGCGAACAGCATGCGCCGCACGTTGATGCGCCGGACGATGGCGAGCGCGAGCTCGCCGGCCTGGGCCGCGCGGATCACGACGCCTTCGAGCGGAATGGGAGCGGTTCGATCCGGCTCCGGAGGAGCGAGCTGAGGACGCGGCGCATCCGCTCCTCGTCCAGATCCCCGATGATGCGACCGCTGCTGGCGATCGAGATCCGCCCCGTCTCCTCGCTCACCACGACGACGACGGCATCGGTTTGCGCGCTGATCGAGAGCGCGGCGCGATGGCGCATCCCGTAGCGGTGCGTGAGGCGCTCGGGCGTCTCGTCGAGCGGCAGGAGGCACGCCGCGGCGACGACCTCGGTACCACGCACGATCGTGGCGCCGTCGTGCAGCGGCGAACGCACCATGAAGATCGACGCGAGGAGCTCGGCGGTGAGCTTCCCGTTCACCGGCACGCCCGTCTCGGAGTAGTCCTGGAGGCCCGTCGCGCGCTCGATGACGATGAGTGCGCCGTTGTGCTGCTGGCGGACGATGAGCGCTGCGCGCGCGACCTCGTCGACCATGCGATCGACCTCTTCCTCCGGCGTCGGCGCGAGGAGACGGTCGAGCGCGCCGAGCCGGCCGATCTGCCCGAGCGCCCGCCGCAGCTCGGGCTGGAAGATGACCGGCAGCGCGACGAGGCCGGCGACGCCGAGGGCCTGCAGGACGAGCGACGTGAGGGTGAGGTTCAGGCGGACCGCGATCCCGTACACGACGACGAGGACGCCGACCCCGATGAGGAGCTGCACGGCGCGCGTCCCGCGGATGAGGACGAGCACGTAGTAGACGAAGATCGCGACGATGACGATGTCGACGACGTTGTTCCAGCCGAACGCGCGACCCGCGAGCGCCTGGCCGAGAAGGTCGCCGAGCCTATCCACTCCGCGTCGCCTCCACGAGGAGGCGTTCGCGCTCGTCGGCGATGTCGTCCCGCCCCAGGCCGCGCGAGACCGCGACGAGCTCGCGCTCCGCCTCATGCACGGCGATGCCGGAAGCGATCAGGTCGAGCAGCAGGTCCGACGCCGCGTGCATCTTGCCCTTCGCGGCGAGCGCGCGTGCGGCCTCGACGGCGGCGGGCCCCGCGTTCCGGTCGCGCGACGCGATGAGCGCCATCGCGCGCGCCTCGAGCACGAGCGGGTCGATCGTCGACGCGGGAGGCGGAGGCGGGATCTCCGTCGTGCTGCTCCTCGCGGTGCCACCCAGACCCTCTCTGCCCGCCGGGGACCCTCCGGCCTTCGGCGGGTATCCCGTCTCCCGGGGGCCCTCTCTGGGACGACTCGTCGCAGCACGTTCGGACGCGACCGTGGTCGGCCGAACGATCACCGCATCGCCGGCGGCCGGCGGCGCGGGTGCGGGCCGCGACGCGGCGGGGACCTCGATGCCGAGCGATGTCGCGAGCGCCCGGAGCGCGGGGACGGCGCCGAGCGTGTCGAGCGCGTACGTGGCCTCGAGACGCGCGCGCTCGGGGTCGCCAGCGGCGAGCTCCGCGAGGGCGAAGCGGTCGTACTCCGCGGCGGCGCCCGCGACGTCGCCCGCCAGCGCGAGGGCCGCGGCGAGGCGGCGGTGTGCCGCGAGATCGAGCGGGTCGAGGCCGACGGCCTCGCGCAGGAGCTCGATCGCGGCGGGACGCTCTCCCGCGCGCGCCAGCGCGGCCGCGCCGTCGCGGAGGACGCCGAGCGCGGCCGGGCGGTCGCCGAGCTCGACCTGGACGCGCGCGAGGCCACGGTATCCGCCGTCGGCGCGCGGGAACTTCGCCACGAGGTAGCGGAACTGCTCCTCGGCCTGGCGCAACTTGCCGCGCTGGAGGTGCTTCAGCCCCGAGGCGAGCGCGACCTTGTAGTTGAAGTCCGCGACGCTCTTCATCCCGGCCTTTCCGACCCTCGCTCGGGGAGACCCCCTCGCTCGGGGCGCGGCGCTCGACCTCGCGGGCCCTCGCCCCCTCGGTCTGCGCTCCGCGGGGACGATCGTGCAGTATGGGGCCTAGCGCTTGGTGAACTGAGGCGCCTTGCGCGCGCGCTTGAGGCCGGGCTTCTTGCGCTCCTTCGCCCGCGGGTCGCGGGTGAGGAGGCCGGCCTTGCGGAGCGCGGCGCGATGCTCGGGGTCGGACTGGAGCAGCGCGCGGGCGATCCCGTGCGAGATCGCGCCGATCTGGCCCGTGTACCCGCCGCCCTCGACCTTCACCATCGCATTGAAGCGCCGCACCGTGTTCGTCGCCTGGAACGGGAGCAGCGCGAGGTCGGACGGCGAGCCCGCCCCGAAGTACTCCGCGATCGGCTTGCCGTTCACGATGACGTTGCCGTCACCCGGCACGAGCCTCACGCGGGCGATCGAGGTCTTCCGGCGTCCGGTCCCCTGGAAGTACGGTGCGGTCTTCATGCGGTCGCCTCCATGCGCTCGGGCTTCTGCGCGGCGTGCGGATGCTCCGCGCCCGCGTACACGTAGAGCTTGCGGATCATCCGGTCGCCGAGCCGGTTCCGCGGCAGCATCCCGCGGACCGCCCGGCGGATGACCTCCTCGGGACGGCGCTGGAGGAGCCGCGCGAGGGTCTCGCTGCGGAAGCCGCCGGGGTATCCCGAGTGGCGCGCGTAGGTCTTCTGCTGCAGCTTGCGGCCGGTGACGCGCACCTTCGCCGCGTTCACGACGACCACCGCGTCGCCGACGTCGAGGTGATCCGTGTACGCCGCCTTGTGCTTTCCCTTCAGCGCGGACGCCACGCGCGTCGCCAGGCGCCCGAGGGTGGCGCCGTCGGCGTCGACGACCCACCACTTGCGCTCGATCTCGCCTGCCTTCACCGCATACGTGCTCATTCCGCCCTCGCTCGTCCTTCTATTCGTCCCCGATGTCGTCCTCGCGCGCCGCACCCCGGCCACCGTCGTACCGCACCGCCAGCAGGCACAGGCCCGCGGCCGGTGCGCTCGGCCCCGCGGCGGACCGGTCCCGCCCCGCGAGGATCTCGGCCACCCGGTCCGCCGGGACGTGTCCCGTGCCGACCCACAGAAGGGTACCCACGATCGTCCGGGCCATCCCGCGGAGGAACGCGTTCGCCTCGATCTCGAACCGAAGGAGCGTTCCGTCGGCGGTCCAGTCCGCGCGGACGACATCGCGCTCGGTCCGCGGCGGGAGTGGACCCGTCGCGAACGCCGCGAAGTCGTGCCGGCCGGTCAGCGCGGAGGTGGCCCGCTGCATCGCGTCCACGTCGAGCGCCTGCCCGACCCAGTGCTCGCGATGCCGCTCGAGCGGTTCACGGTGCGCGCCGGTGCGGATCCGGTATTCGTATGTGCGCCCGGTCGCCGAGAAGCGCGCGTGGAACGCATCGTCCGCTTCCTCGACGGACCGGATCGCGATGTCCGCGGGAAGGAGGGCGTTGACCCCCCTTCGTATGGTCGCCTGGTCCAGTCGCGTGTCCGATCGGAGCCCGATCACCTGACCGACCGCGTGGACCCCCGCGTCGGTCCGGCCCGCCAGGACGATCCGCACCTCGTGGCCGAGGATCGTCCGAAGCGCTCGTTCGAGCTCCCCCTGTACGGTCGGCGCGTTCGCCTGCACCTGGGCCCCCGCGTACCGGGTGCCGTCGTACGAGACGACCGCCTTCAGGCTTCGGAAGTCTTTACTCGCTCCTTGGTCTTCTCGGACGTCTTCGTCTTGGCCTGCGCTCTTCGAGGCCGGGACTCCGACCCGCTTCCCTGCGACGCCGCCGCGGGCTTGCGACCACGGCCCGGCAGTGACAGCCGGCGGCGCGGCTTCTCCTCCGCCGCGGCCTCCTCGCGCTTTCCCTTCTCCTCCTCCGCGCTCGGCGCGAGCTCCAGCTGCACGAGCGGAGCGGCGTCGCCGACCCGGCGCCCGACGCGGACCATCCGGAGGTAGCCGGACGCGCGGTCGGGGTAGCGCGCGGGGAGGTCGGTGAAGACCTTCTCGACGAGCTCGGGCTCGGGGAGCCACGCGAGCGCGCGACGGCGCGCCGCGAGCGACCCGTCCTTGCCGAGGCCGATCATCCGGTCGACGGCGCGACGGATCTCCTTCGCTTTCGCTTCGGTCGTGTGGACCTTCTCGTACCGCAGCACGGAGACGGTGAGGTTGCGCAGCATCGCGCGGCGCTGGTCGGTCGTACGCCCGAACTTGCGCTCGTGCGTCTGGTGCGGCACTACGGCCTACCGAGCGCGATCAGCCGCAGCTTGCTGACGCTGGAGTGCGAGGGACGGCCGTAGGTGCCAAGCACTTACTCCTCCTCGAGGGTGCCGCCGGTGCTCACACGCTCGTCGGCGTCACCGGGGCGGTTCCCCTCGCCCTCCGCGTCACCGAGCTCGCCGAGCGAGACCGGCTCTTCCGTCTCGTTCACGTCGACCATGTCCTCGGCGACCTCGCCCTCGTCCTCGCCCTCGACGCGCTCGGCCATCTCGATGAGGCCGCGCGCCGCGAGGCGCTCCTTGATCTCGTCG
>CAZSRI010000033.1:15306-20842 GCA_964609145.1 uncultured Chloroflexota bacterium | reverse complement strand
GCCCTCGACACGGCCCGGGTCCGTCGCGCGGATCCGGTCCGGATCCGTGTACATGCTCATGACCTTGCGTCTCACCGTCTCGGCGTCGTCGGCGAGCTCGATCGCGTTGCCCAGGCTCTTGCTCATCTTGCTCTGGCCGTCGATCCCCGGCAGCAGCTGCTCGCTCGGGATGAGCGCCTCGGGGACGGGGAATACCGCGCCGAAGAGCTCGTTGAAGCGTCGCGCGATCTCGCGCGTGAGCTCGATGTGGGACTCCTGGTCGCGCCCGACGGGAACGAGGTCGCCCTTCACGCAGAGGATGTCGGCGGCCTGCAGCACGGGGTATCCCAGGAGCCCGTAGGACGGCTGCGCGATGTGGAGGTCGCGCATCGTCTCCTTCAGGGTGGGGATGCGCTGCGCGCGCGGCACCGTGACGAGCATCGAGAAGTAGAGGTGGATCTCCGTCGTCTGGGGCACGAGCGACTGGAGGTAGATCGTCACCTTTTCCGGGTCGACCCCGACCGCGAGGTTGTCGAGGACGACGTCGCGCACGTTCCGGCCGACCTCGTCGAGCCGTTCGAGCCGCGTCGTGAGCATGTGGTAGTCGGCGACGAGCAGGAACGTCTCGTACTCGTCCTGGAGCTTCACGCGGTTCTCGAGCGTCCCGACGTAGTGGCCCAGGTGCAGGCGTCCCGTCGGGCGATCCCCCGTCAGGATGCGCTTGCGCGTCGTGCCGCTGGAGGCGGGACGTGCCGCGGTGAGCTCTGCGGTCATGGGAATGCGGATGCTAGACGGTCCATGACGATGCGCGCGAGCGCGTCGCGCTGACCCGTGAAGAAGTGATCGGTGCCCGGCACCGCGACGACGCTCGCGCGCGGGAATGCGGCGCGCAGCTCGTCGGGGCTCGCGAACTCGTCGTGCTCGCCGTTGACGATGAACGCGCCGGGCGGGACGCGTGGGAGCGGCTGCGCCTCGAGCGCCGCCGACCGGAGCGGCAGGCCGCAGAGCACGTATGCGTCGGCGTCACCGCCCTCCTCGAGCCAGCGGAGCACGGTGCGCGCGCCGAAGCTGAAGCCGACGACGCCGAGCGGCAGCGTCGGGGCGATCCGGCGCGCGTGCGCGGCGGCGTCGGCGAGGTCGCGGTGCTCCTCCGCGCCGCCGCTCCACCTCCCCGCGCTCTCGCCGACGCCGCGGAAGTTGAAGCGCAGGGCGTACCAGCCGCGGTCGGCCGCGGCGCGGGCGAGGTGCGCGATGAGCGGGTTGCGCATCGTGCCGCCGTGCGTCGGGAGCGGGTGGGCGATCACCACGATCGCCGTCGGCGTGGTGTCGGGGACCCGGAGGGTCCCTTCAAGCCTTCCGCCGATGCGTTGAGGGTCTTCTCTCACGACACGTAGTGGGGTTCTGCCCCCCTACGACCCCCCGTCATTCCCGCTGGGACCATTGCACGTCCTTCGGCGGCTTGTCCTCGCGCAGGCCGAGGAACGACGGCTGCCGCAGCCGGCCGTCCGAGGTCCACTCCGCATAGGCGATCTGCGCGACGAGCTCCGGCCGCACCCACGTCGCGTCCTTCACCTTCGGGACGGGGTCGAACGGGGACGTCCCGGAGATGAGCGGCCGCATGCGCTTCGCGAGGTCCCGCAGCGTCTCCCCGGTGAAGCCCGTGCCGACGCGCCCGACGTAGCGCAGCTGATCGTCGTCGTACATCCCGAGGACGAGCGAACCGAACTCCGCACGGCTCCCCTCCGGCGGCGTGAAGCCGCCGACCACGAACTCGGCCTCGTGCCGCACCTTCACCTTCAACCAGTACCGCGACCGCGTGCCGGGCTCGTACGGCGAGGTCTCGTCCTTCGCGATGACGCCTTCCCAGCCTCGCTCCCGGGCCTGGTCGAGCGGGGCCGTCCGGCTCACACGCCGCGAGCGCATGAGCAGGCCGCGCCGCGCGGGAACGACCTCGTCGAGGAGCGCACGCCGATCGCGGAGCGGCAGCCGCATGAGCGAGCGCCCGTCGAGCTCGAGGAGGTCGAAGATCGCATACGCGAGGGTGCCGCCGGAGCCGCGCCGCTGCAGCAGCTGGAACCGCGAGACGCCCGCGCGGTCGACGACGACGACCTCGCCGTCGAAGATCGCGTCGGGCGAGGAGCGCTCCGCGAGAGCGCCCGACACGCTGGCAAAGTCGCCCGTCAGGTCCTTCAGCGTCCGCGACCAGAGGCGCACGTCGGCGCCGCGCTTCGCCGCGAGCGTGCGGATCCCGTCGTACTTCTCCTCGAACACCCAGCTCTTCCCTTTGGGGACGTCGGAGACGAGCGTCGCGAGCATCGGCGCGAACGGGATCTTGGCCCGGGGCACGGCCCATTTGTATCGCTAGCGGCGAGCGAACCGCCCGTCGCCCGTCGGGGCGATCGTGCCCGCGACGAGGTGCCGCGCGATGAGCGCAGGCACGTCCGCCACCGGGATCTCGAGCCCGGCGGCGATGGCGTCGGCGTCCGCAGCGCCGCTCGCCAGCAGCTCGAGGAGGCGATCGCGCCGGCGACCCGATGTGCCGAGCGCGTCCCGTCCGATCGCCCTCACGGCCTGCGCGGGATCCGTGAGCAAGAACGCCTCACCCTTCAGCAGGAGCTCGTTCGACCCGATCCACGTCGGCTCGCCGATGATCCCCGGCACCGCGTATACCGGGCGCTTGAGCTCGATCGCGCGGGTGACGGTGATGAGCGCTCCCGACTCTCGCGGCGCCTCCACCACGACGAGGATCTCGCTCAGGGCGGCGATCGACGCATTGCGGCGTGGGTACGTCCAGCTGGTCGCCGCGGTGTCGAGAGCGAACTCAGACACGAGCGCCCCGTGGTCGCGGATCCGCGCCGCAAGCCGTCGTCGCCGAAGTGGTCCGTACATGTCGAACGCGAGCAATCCTTCGCCGAGCACGGCGATCGTCGCAGCGCCAGCCTCGAGCGCGGCCTCGTGCGCGATGGAGTCGATGCCCTGCGCGAGCCCCGACACGACGACAGCGCCGGCGGCGCCGACCGCGAGTGCGACCTCACGCGCCGCGCGGGCTCCATACGGGGTGTTGCGGCGCGTTCCCACGATCCCGACGGTCGGCGTCTCGTCGTCAGGCAGCTCGCCATCGACCCACAGTGGATCGGGCGGTCGAGGCAGATCCCGCAGGCGCTGCGGATAGCTCCGATCGCTCGGCGGAACGCTCTTCACACGTCACCGCGGAGGAGGAGCGCGAGGCCGAGGTGGGCGACGCCGATGCGTTCGGATGCCTCGAGGTCGGCGATCGTCCGCGCGACGCGGAGGATCCGGTGATACCCGCGCGCCGAGATGCGGCGTGACGCGATCGCCGCCGAGAGCATCGCCTCGCCGTCACGGTCGAGGATGCAGAACTGCTCGACCTGACGCTTCGTCATCTGGGCGTTGCAGCGGCGGTCGCTGCCCCGCGTCCGTTCGCGCATCAGATCGCGCGCGCCGCGCACCCTCGCGCGCACGACCGCGGACGACTCGCGCTCGCGCCGCTCGCGTAGCTCCCGAAACGGGATCCGAGGCACCGCGACGCGCATGTCGATCCGGTCAAGGAGCGGGTCGGAGATGCGCGAGCGATAGCGCGCGACCTGGTCGGGAAGGCACGAGCAGGTCGCCTCAGGGTCGCCGAGACGACCGCAAGGACACGGGTTCTGAGCGGCGATGAGCGTGAAGCGCGCGGGATACGTCGCCGCTGCGCCGGCGCGAGAGATCGTGATCTCGCCTTCCTCGAGCGGCTCGCGCAAGGTCTCGAGCACGTTGGCCGGGAATTCCGGCAGCTCATCCAAGAAGAGCGCGCCGTTGTGCGCCAAGCTCACTTCGCCGGGCCTCGGCGGGACACCCCCACCGACGAGGGCGAGCCGCGACGCGGTGTGGTGTGGCGCCCGGTAAGGGCGCGTCGCGAGCAAGGGATGCTCGGGATCGGTCAGTCCGGCCACGCTGTGGATCGCGCTCGAGGCAAGCGTCTCGTCGGGATCGAGCGGCGGCAGGATCGAGGGCAGCGCGCGCGCGAGCATCGTCTTCCCGGTCCCCGGCGGGCCGATGAAAAGAAGGTTGTGTCCACCCGCGGCCGCGATCTCGAGCGCGCGCTTCGGCGTGTCCTGGCCCGCGATGTCGGCGAGATCGATGTCCCACACGGGATCGGGCGCGGGTCCGGGAACGCCCGCGAGCGGCTGTCGCACGCGACGGTCGAGGTGGTCGACCGCGGCACGCAGGCTCCGGAGACCGATCGCGGCAACGCCGAGCGCCGCGGCCTCCGCGGCGTTCTCGGCGGGCAGATAGGCCAGCTCCACTCCGCTCGACCGCGCCTTCAGGACCCGAGGCATCACGCCGCGGATCGGACGCAGTCCTCCGTCGAGTGAGAGCTCTCCGAGACATAGCCCATCCGGATCGGCACGGAGCTGCTCGCTCGCGCGGAGGATCGCCAGCGCGATGGCGAGATCGAATCCGGTCCCTTCCTTGCGTCGTTCCGCCGGAGCGAGGTTGACGACGATCCGCCGCAGAGGGAATTCGAAGCCCGAGTTGCGGATCGCCGCGCGTACGCGCTCGCGCGCCTCGGAGACCGCGGTATCAGGGAGGCCGACGATCGAGAAGTGCGGCAGGCCGCTGGCCACGTCGGCTTCGACCGTGATGAGCGCGGTGTCGAGCCCCCACAGCCCGCAGCTCATCGCCGTCGCGACGCGCGACGCGGGTTCCTCGGCCTCGACCGTAACGGTCTGGGCCAGCGTGACGCGGCGCTGGGGCGTTTCGGTCCGACCCAGCTCGAGGCCGGTCACCGGGTCGGAGCGAGGGCAACGTGGGCGGGGTGCCAGTCGTCGTCCCAGTCATCCGAGAGCTCTTCGCGCCAGTTCGCCGTTGCGTGCTCGAGCGTGCGCCGGGCCTCGATCACGACACGCTCGCGGGACACGAGCTCCGCCCAGCTCCCGAGGACCCAGACCTTCCGCGAGCGACGGACACGACGAAGCTCGACGTCGCCCCTGTCGAGCCGTGCGACCCATTCGCGCGCTGACATGCAGTGGAGGCGCGTGTCGACGCCGAGCACGCCGAGGAGCTGAACGCGGACCAGCGATCTCGGCGCTCCCGTCAGAACGAAGAGCTCCGCGCCGGCGGCCCGGCGAGCCATCAGCGTCCCGTCGAGGCTCACTGGCGGCGTGAGCCAGGCGACGGTCGGACTTCGGAGCGCGACCAGGGCACGACGGATCGCCGGGATCCTTCCCCGCGTCTGCCGTACGAAGGACGCGAGCTCGCGACCTTGGGGGATCGTCATGTCTCCTTCGTACGTGCGCTCGTGCCGTCGCGAGGTGGCTCGAACGAGCCCGAGGCTCGTCAGCCGGCGAAGCTCGCGTAACACAGGCTGGTGAGGATGCCGGAGGAGGCGGCTGAGCTCGCGTAGGCGGTACGAACGCGACGGCGTCCCGAAGAGCGCCGCCAGCACATCGGCCCGAACGCCTGAACCGACCACGCCGGAGAGGAGATCCACGGACCAGCAGAACGGACGCGGCTTGAGGCCGAGGGGTCCCGGCCGAATGACAGATCGCACCTG
>CAZSRI010000033.1:14975-15206 GCA_964609145.1 uncultured Chloroflexota bacterium | reverse complement strand
GCGGGACCTCGCGGGGCCGCGCGGGGTCGCACCTGGCGGGACCTCGCGGGGCCGCGCGGGGTCGCACCTGGCGGGACCTCGCGGGGCCGCACGCTGCCGGCCGACCGGCCTCACAACGAGGAGGTCGGCCGTCGGCACCGATCTGATGCCGATCGGCATCAGATCGATGCCACAGACCAACTCACTTGGAAGCAGGACACCGGTGCGGCCGGTGTGGCCGGGGGAGACCAC